>NZ_JBEYSJ010000004.1:0-466075 GCF_040704195.1 Amycolatopsis sp. NPDC047767 | reverse complement strand
TAGACCTCGCACACCGCCGCCCACACGGCGGCGCGCAGCTCCGTGTGGCGGGCGCGTTTACGCCTGGGGGGGGGGCGGGGGGGCCCGATGACCCCCCCCCCCCCCGCCCGCAGCCCCCATCGCGCCTCGAGCCGCCGCGCGGTCTCGAAAGCGATCGCGGAACCCATGCTGTGCCCGAAGAACGCGAACGGCACCCCGTCCGCAAGCGGCTCGGCGAGCGCCGCCGCCACGTCGTCGACGAGGTCGTCGAGCCGCTGCGCGCACGGCTCGGCGAGCCGATCCTGGCGGCCCGGGTAGCGGATCGCGAGGACCTCGACGTCGGCCGGGAGCGAGCGCGGCCAGGTGCGGAAGAAGCTCGCCGATCCGCCGGCGTGCGCGAAGCACGCCAGCCGAAGCCGCGGCGCGGGCGGGCTGGAGAAGCGGCGCAGCCACCGCTGCGCGACGCCGACTGTCATCGTGCCACCAGCGCGCCGCTGACGAGCCCGGAGCCGGCCGGCGCGTGGGCCGCGTCGCTGCCCTGCTCCAGCACGCGGTTGGCCTCGTCCACGAACACGACCCGGGGCTCGTACGCCGCGGCGGCCCGGGACTCGATGTGGGTGTAGGCAATCAGGATCACCAGGTCGCCGGGGTGCACGAGGTGCGCGGCGGCACCGTTGATGCCGATCACGCCGCTGCCGCGCTCGCCCTTGATCACGTAGGTCTCGAGCCGCGCGCCGTTGGTGATGTCGACGATCGCGACCATCTCGCCCGAGAGCAGGTCGGCGGCGTCCATCAGGTCCTCGTCGAGCGTGACCGACCCGACGTAGTGCAGGTCGGCCTGCGTGACCGTGGCGCGGTGGATCTTGGACTTGAGCATGGTGCGCATGACGATCGGGGATTCCATGGTGACCTCGTTCGCTGGGAGTGGGCTGGGGTTGTTCACTGGAGGGCGGCGGCGAGCTGGCGGATCGTGTGCTCGCCGAGCAGCACGGTCATCGGCAGTTCCACCCCGACCTCGCGCGCCTGCATCACGATCCGCACGGCGCGCAGGGAGTTGCCGCCGCTGGCGTAGAACTCGTCGTCGACACCGACCTCGTCGAGTTCGAGCACCTCCCGCCAAAGCCGCACGAGCAGGTGCTCGGCCGGGCTGGCAGGCGTGCCATCGCCGGTACCGGCCGCGACCGGCGCCGCTGCCTCCTCCACAGTGGACACTCCGGTGCGGCCCGCGATCGGGCACGGCAGCGCCGACACCGCGGTGCCGGGCGCGGTGGCCGCCGAGCGCAGCACGTTGGTGAAGGACCGCGCGGCGAGCGCGATCGTGTCGGGGTCGAACAGTTCGGTGCGGCCGATCAGCACCCCGCTGAGCGCGTCGTCGAGCTCGGCCACGTCGAGCTTGACGTCGAACACGAGCCGGTCCTGCGCGAGGGCCACGGGCTCCGCGGCGACGCCGGGGATGGCGAACCCGCCGGCCACCGCGCTCGGCTGCACGGTGAGCATCGTCTGCGCGATGGGGAGCACTCCGGCGCGGCGCTCGGGCTGAAGCTGCTCGACGAGGTGCTCGAACGGCAGATCGGCCCGCGCGTAGGCGGCCACGCTCGCGTCCCGCACCTGGCGCAGCACCGCCTCGAACGACGGGTCCCCGGAGAGGTCCACCCGCACGGCGACCGTGTTCACGAAGAACCCGATGAGCGGTTCGAGCTCCACCTCGGTGCGGCCGCCGACCGGCACGGCCACCACCACGTCGTCCTGGCCGCTCCAGCGCGCGAGCACCACGGCGTACGCGGCGAGCGCGATCATCGGCGCGGTGACGCCCGCACCGACCGCCTCGCGCAGCCGGCGGATCGCCGCGGCGGGGATCTTCACCGGCGCGGTCGTGGAGGCGAACGTCGGCGTCGCCGGACGCGCGTGGTCCGCGGGCAGCCGCAGCTCCCCCAGGCCGGCCAGCCGCTCGCGCCAGTACTCCAGCTGCTCGTCGAGCGCGCCCGAGTCGAGCCGTCCCTGCTGCCAGAGGGCGTAGTCAGCGTACTGCAGCGGCAGTTCCGGCAGCTCGGGCTCGGTGCCTTCGACGAACGCCGCGTACAGCGCGGTCAGCTCCGCGAGCAGCACCTGGGTGGACTCGCCGTCGACGACGCTGTGGTGCACCACGAGCTGCAGCACGTGGTCGTCTTCGCCGGCGCGCAGCAGGTGGCAGCGCAGCAGCGGGCCGGCGCCGAGGTCGAACGGCACGGCGGCGAGCCGCTCGGCCTCCGCGACCACGGCGTCCATACCGCCGCCGACCTCGACGACGGTGATCTTCAGCGGTTCCGGCGCCCGCACCACCTGGCTCACCTCGGTGCCGGTCAGGCGGAGCACGCTGCGCAGCACCTCGTGCCGCGAGACGACCTCGGTGAGGGCACGTTGCAGCGCGGACACGTCGAGCGCGCCGCGCAGCCGCAGCGCCGTACTCATCGTGTAGAGCGAAGTGTCGGGCCGGGCCTGTTCGGCCAGCCACAGCCGCCGCTGCCCGAACGACGCGGGCAGCACGTAGAGCTCGTCAGTCATCTGGCACTCCTGGTCAAGGGGTCGGGACGCGGTAGGCGGAGCGGTCGACGCGGCGCAGCGCGGGCCCCGCGGCCGCGCGCTGCGCGCTCGCGGTGATGGCTTCGGCGAGCCCGGCGACGGTCGGCGTGCCGAAGAGCCGGCCCAGCGGCAGCTCCACGCCGAACTGCACCTTCACCCGCGCGATCACCTGCGTCGCGAGCAGGGACTGGCCGCCGAGGTCGAAGAAGTTGTCGGTCACCCCGACGCGCTCGAGACCGAGCACCTCCTGCCACACCTGGGCGAGCCGCCGTTCGAGGTCCGACGACGGCGGCACGTGCGCGGCCGCCGTGCCGAGCTCCGGTTCGGGCAGGCGGCGGCGGTCGAGCTTGCCGTTGGGCGAAAGAGGCCACTGCGCGAGGACCACGAAGGCGGACGGCACGAAGTGCGCGGGCAGCCGGTCGCGCAGGTGCGCCTTGAGGTACGCGCCCAGCTCACCCGGGCCCGCGCCGGCGAGCTCGGTGCCTTCGGCGAGGCGCACGTACCCGACGAGCGCGGGGGCACCGCCCCGGCCGGCGCGCAGGTCGACGACGGCGGAGTCGATCGCCGGGTGCGCGGTGAGCGCGGCCTCGATCTCACCGGGTTCGAGGCGCATGCCGCGCAGCTTGACCTGGTTGTCGATGCGGCCGAGGTACTCGATCGTGCCGTCGGGCCGCACCCGGGCGAGGTCGCCGGTGCGGTAGAGCCGTTCGCCGGGTTCGCCGAACGGGTCGGGCACGAACCGCTCGGCGGTGAGCGCCGGGCGCTCGTGGTACCCGCGCGCCACCTGGATCCCGCCCAGCATCAGCTCACCCGCCACGCCGTGGGGCACGGGTTCGCCCGCGGGGTCGAGCACGTAGGTGCGCACCCCCGCGATCGGCTTGCCGATGGGCACGCGCGGTCCCGCGCCGGGCACGCACTCGTGCCACGTGACATCGACCGCGGCCTCGGTGGGGCCGTAGAGGTTGAACACCCCGACCCCGGGCAGCCGCCGCGCGGCCTCGTCCACGAGCCCCGCGGGCAGTTCCTCGCCGCTGCAGACGATCCGGCGCAGCGTCCCGCCACAGCCGTGCAGGTCGTCGGCCGCGAGGAACGCGTCCAGCATGGACGGTACGAAGTGGACAGTGGTCACGTCCCGCGCCACGATCAGCCGGGCCAGGTACTCCGGGTCGCCCTGGCCGCCGGGCTTGGCGAGCACGCACCGCGCGCCCGTCATGAGCGGCCAGAACAGCTCCCACACCGACACGTCGAAGCTCGTCGGGGTCTTCTGCAGCACACCTTCCCCTGGCGCGAGCCGGTAGGCGTCCTGCATCCACAGCAGGCGGTTCACCACGCCGCGGTGCTCGTTCATCACGCCCTTGGGGCGGCCGGTGGAGCCGGACGTGTAGATCACATACGCGACGTCGCGCCGGTGCACCGGGATCCGCACCCGGCCGGGCCGCCGGCCCGCGATCTCGGCGGCGTCGCGGCGCACGCACAGCAGCTGTGGCGCCGTCGCGAGCGCGCCGCGCACCTCGGTGCCGACCTCGCCCGTGTCGGTGATCACGACCCGGGCCCGGGAGTCGGCCAGCATCAGCTCGATCCGCGCGGGCGGGTACCCGGTGTCGAGCGGCAGGTAGGCGCCACCGGCTTTGAGCACGGCCAGCAACGACACCATCAGCTCGGGGCCGCGCGGCAAGGCGATGCCCACCACGGAGTCCGGGCGCACGCCCGCCGCGCGCAGCTGCCGGGCCAGGCGGTTCGCCCGCGCGTCCAGCTCCGCGTAGGTGAGCGTGGTGTCCTCGAACTCGACCGCGACGGCGTCGGGCGTGCGGTCGGCCTGGTCTTCGAAGTACTCGTGGACCGTCCGGAACGGTGCGGGCAGCGCCGGCACCGCGGCACCGCTGTGCGCTCCGGTGAGCTCGGCCCGCGCGGTGGCGGCGAGCAACGGCAGCCGCGACACGCGCGTCGCCGCGTCCGCGTGTTCCAAGACCAGCCGCAAGCTCTCGGCGAAGCGCTCGGCCGTGCCGCGGTCGTACAGCTCGGTGCCGTATTCGACGCGGGTGTCAAGACCGCCGTCGGCGCGGTAGGTCACGTCGACACCGAGGTCGAACTTGGCCACGCCGGTTTCGACCGCGACGGGCGTCACGGCCAGCGGTCCGAGGTGGAGGGTCCGCAGTGGAGCCTCGTCGGCCTGGAAGAGGTGGCGCACCAACGGGGTCCGGCCCCCGGCGTCACGCTCCGGGCGCAGCCGCTCCACGATGTCGTCGAACGGGACGTCGCCGTTGGCCTGCGCGTCGAGCACGGCGGCGCGGGTGCGGCGCACCAGCTCCCCGAACTCCGGGTCGTCGCCGAGATCCAGCCGCACGGGCAGCGTGTTGACGAAGAACCCGATGAGCGAGCCGACCTCGGCCCGGGTGCGTCCGGCCGCCGGGACGCCGACCACCACGTCGGACTGGCGCGACCAGCGCGCGAGCACGGTGGCGAACGCCGCCAGCTGAACCACGAACGGCGTCGTCCGCTCCCGCTCGGCCAGCGCGGCGACGGCAGCCGCCGCCTCCGGCGCCACGCCCGCCACGACCACGTCGCCCGCGAAGTCCGCCTCCGCCGGGCGCGACCAGTCGGCGGGCACGTCCACGAGCGCGGCGCCGTCGAGGACCCGCGCCCAGAAGTCGAGCTGCGCGGCGGCCGCCGGCGAGTCCCGCCACTCGTTCTGCCAGCGGGCGAAATCGGCGTACTGCACGGGAAGCGCCGCCACCGCCGGGAACTCGCCCGCGAGCCGCGCGCGGTAGCTCTCGGCGAGCTCGCCGATCAGTACCTGCAGCGACCAGCCGTCGGCCGCGATGTGGTGCACGGCGAGCACCAGCAGGTGCCGTCGCTCCGTGACGCGCAGCAGCTCCGCGCGCAGCACCGGGCCCTCGGCGAGGTCGAACGGCCGTTGGGTGAACCGCGTGGCCGCGGCGGTCGCGGCCGGGTCGTCCGAGACCTCGCGCACCGGCAGCGGCACATCGGCGGCGGGGTGCACGAGCTGCACCGGGTCACCGTCCACATCGGAGTAGGTCGTGCGCAGCACCTCGTGCCGCGCGACGACCTCGGACAGCGCCTCGGCGAGCGCCGTGACGTCCAGCGGGCCGTCGAACCAGAGCCCGCAGCCGATCGTGTAAGCGGCGCTGCCCGGACGCAGCCGGTCGAAGAACCACAGCCGCCTCTGGCCCGGCGACAGCGCCGCCGGGGCGTGCGGATCCGGGCGGGGGACGACTCCGGTCGCCGTGCCCAGCCCCTGCTGGGCACGCAGGCGCCGCAGCAGCGCCTGCCGGTCGGCGGATGACCTGCGCGGTGGCATGGTGAGCTCCTTCAGCGGTAGCCGAGCAGCAGCTCGGTCAGGCAGTCGGTGCCGAACTCGAGGGCATCGACGGGGACGCGTTCGTTGGCGACGTGCAGCAGGCGGCGGTGGCCGCTGCCCGGCGGCAGGCGGAGCGGGAGCCAGCCGTAGCACCGGATCCCGAGCTGGGCGAACAGCCGCGCGTCGGTCGAGGCCGGCGTGACCACCGGCAGGGGCACGCCCAGCGGGTCGAGCTTGCGCAGCACCCCGGTGAGGCACTCGTAGAACGGGCCGAACTCCGGTTCCGCGATGTCCGCGGGCACCTTTTCGCCCTCCAGCAGGACTTCGAGCTCGCCGTCGAGGCCGACGAGGTCCTGGACCTCCCGCAGGAACCCGGCCATCGTGAACTCGCCCGGCAGGATCCGGCCGTCGAGGTCGACGGTGATCTCGCTGGGCAGCACGTTGATCTTGTCCGAAGCTCGCACCACGGTCGGGTTGACCGTGTGCCGCAGCACCGAGTCGAGCAGCAGCGCCTCCTCCAACGGCAGGCCGGAGGGCACCGCGTCGCGCACGTTGTCGTGGCGCAAGCGGGCGACCTCGGCCGCCAGCGGCTCCGGCAGCGCGTCCGAGAGGGCGGCGAGCATCCGGTCGGCCGCGGCCGTCGGGTGGCGCGGCAGCCGGACGCCGCTCAGCGTGGTGAGCACCCCGCCGAGGCGGGCGATCGTCGCGTCCGGCGGCGCGAGGCGCGACCCATGCCCGCCCGCGCCGCGCAACCTCAGGCGCAGCCAGGCCGCGCGTTTCTCCGCGACGACGATCGGGTGGAACCGCACCCCGCCGAGCTCGACGCCGGCGCCGCCCTCCTCACCGATCGCGTACCGCACGTCGTCGAACAGCTCGGGGTGCTCGCGCACGAGGAAACCGGCGCCGCTTTCACTGCCGGCTTCCTCGTCGGCGACCACGGCGAGCACCACGTCACCCGCGGGCGGCTCGCCGCGTTCGCGCAGGTTCAGCAGCGAGGCGAGCATCATCGCCAGGCCGCCCTTCATGTCGATCGCGCCTCGGCCCCACACCTCGCCCTCGACGAGCAGGCCGTCGAACGGCGGGTAGAGCCAGTTCTGGCCCGTGACGCCGACGACGTCGGAGTGCGCGTGCAGCAGCAGCGGCGGGGCCTCGCCGCGGCCGGGGACCCGGGCGATCAGGTTGGTGCGCCGGTCGTCGAGCCCGAAGATCTTGGTCAAGATCCCCGCGGCCGACAGCAGCCGCTCGACGTAGGCGACGCACTGCCCTTCGTCTCCCGGCGGGTTGACGGTGTTGATGCGGATCAGGTCCTGCAGCAGCGGGACGGCGTGGGCGGGCATGGCGGGGACGGTCCCTTTCCTCAGCGGTGCGACGGGTTCCGGCGGTGGGCGGCGGCCAGGAGAGCGCCGGCTTGGCGGCGCAGCTGCCGCGGCGTACCCAGCGCGGGGACGTCGACGGCGGCACGGCGGTAGTAGAGCGAGACGTCGTGGCGGTCGGTCATGCCCGCCGCGCCGTGCAGGTGCACCGCTTCGGTCGCGGTCTCGCGGGCGAGCTCCGCGGCGAGCAGCAGTGCTTGCGCCGCGGCCAGCGGCAGTCCGGCGTCGTCGGCCGGGCGCCGGGCGGTGGCCCGGGCGAACGCGAGCACCGCCGCGGTGCGCGACGCCAGCGCGGCCACGCGGTGGGCCAGCACCTGCTGCTTCGCAAGCGGCCCGCCGAAGGCCGATCGCTCCTTGAGCCGTGCCACGGCGAGCTCCAGCGCGCCGCGGGCGAGCCCGGCCAGGTACGCCGCGTGCCGGACCCGGGCACCGGCCAGCAGGCTCGCGGGGTCGGCCGGGACGAAGCGCGCGTGGGCGGCGGCGAGGGTCACGGCGTGCAGGTCACCGTGGCCGAGCGCGCCGTGGCGCCGCAGCCGGACACCCGGCTGGTCCACCGGCACGAACGCGACCCCGTCGGCGACCGGCACCACCAGTTCGTCCACTTCGGACGCGAACGCCACGAACCGGCGCTCGCCCGACAGCGGGCCGTCCGTCCACTCCGGACCGGACGCGGCCGGGTCCGCCGTGCCCGCGGGATGCCACGCGAGGGCGAACGTCCGCTCCCCCGCCGTGATCCCCGCCAGGATCCCCGGATCGGCCAGCGCGGCCGCGGTCACCGTGCCGGCGTACGGGCTCGGGTAGAGCGCGGCGCCCATCAGTTCGGCGACGTCGGCGAGCGCGACGCGGTCACCGGCGGTCCTGCCCGCGGCGGGCGCCAGCGCGCCCAGGTCCGCCAATGCCGCCCAGACACCGGCTCGCAGTTCGCGGTCTTCGTCATCGGGACCGGCCCGGTGCCGGCCGAGTCGGCGCAGCACCGGGGAGAGCTCGTCGTCGAACAGCTCGGCGCACCGTTCGCGCAGCGTCGCCGGCGACGTTTCCAGCACGGTCGTCACAACAACCCCCAGCCCGCGGTGGCGACCACCGACAACATGACCTCGGACGTGCCCGACGCCAGCCGGTGCGCCGGACCCACGCGGTAAGCCGCGTCGAGCTGTCCGAGCGCAGGGGCTTCCTCGTCGTGCACGGACAGTGCCCCGTCGAGACCGAAGACGTCTGCGCCCGCCGCGAGCACCGGGCGGAACTGCTCGGTGACGAACCACTTCGTCATCGCCGAGGCGACCGGGTCCGGCGTACCGCGGTCGAGGTTCGCGACCATCTCCCACGCCAGGGTGCCGCCCGCGCGCACCGCGCCGTCGAGCTCGGCGAGCCGGCCGGCCAGCTCCGCGTCGTCGAGCTCACCGGTCGCGGCGGCCCGGGCCACCACGGTGTCGAGCAGCCGGCGCGCCTTCGCGTGGAAGTCGATGCCGGTGCGCTCCAGCTGCAGCATGTCCGTCATCAGCCGCCAGCCGTCGTCCACAGCGCCCACCACGGACTCGAGCCCGAGCAGGACGCCGTCGATCGCGACGGTGGAGAACCGGTCGTTCGCCAGGCCCGGCAACGGTTCCACGTGCATGCCGGCCGAGCGCAGCGGCAGCAGGAACAGCGTGATGCCGTGCATCGCCACCGGACCGGTGCTCGTGCGCGCCGCGCACAGGGCGACGTCGCCGAACTGCGACTTCTGCGTGTAGATCTTGGTGCCGCGCAACCGCCAGCCCTCACCCTCGCGCTCGGCGCGGGTGCTGAGCGCCGTGAGGTCCGAGCCGCAGCCGGGTTCGGTGAACAGAACGGTGGCGATCCGCTCGCCCCGCGCGAGCGGCGGCAGGTGCTCGGCCTTCTGCCGCTCGGTCCCGGCCGCCAGCAGGAACGCGCCGACGATGTCGACGCTGAGCACGTGGGCGTCGTCGGGCACCCCCGCGTAGACCAGTTCCTCGGTGACCACAGCGGCCTCGGCCGCGCCCAGGCCCAGCCCGCCGTACTCGACGGGCCAGGCCGGCGCGAGCAGGCCGTGTTCGCCCAGCGCGCCGTACGCGCGGGGGTTGCCGCTCTCGCGTTCCGGTCCGTACGCGGCGATCTCGGCGACCTCCGCACGCACCTCGGCCGTCTCGAGGACCTCCCGCACGCGGCGGCGGAACTCCGCGACGCTCATCGGGCACCTCCCTCGTCGGCCTTGGCCAGCAACGCGAGCAGCTCCTCGTCGGAAACTTCCGCCAGCTCCGCAGCCTCCACGACCTCGGCCAGCTCCGCGACGGTCGAGTTGACGAACAAATCGCGCAGCTCCAGCGTCACGCCGAACTCGTCCTGGATCCGCGAGACCAGCTGCGTCACCTTCATCGAGTTGCCACCGATGGAGAAGAAGCTGTCGTGGACCCCGAACCCGGACTCGCCGAGCACCTCGGCCCAGATCCGGGCGAGCGTCTGCTCGGTCGGCGTTCGCGGCGCCACCGCGGAGGCCGGTGCCGCGGCCTCGCCCGGCGCGGGCAGCCGCGCCGCGTCGAGCTTTCCGCTGGCTCCGCGGGGAAACTCGGGCAGCACCACGAACACGGCGGGCACGAGGTAGGACGGCAGCCGCGCCACGAGCCCGCGCCGCACCGCGTCCACTTCCACGGCGGCGGCGCCGGCGGGGGTCAGGTAGGCGACCAGGCGCGCGTCCGCGCCGTGGCCCTGGGCGGTCACGTGCGCCTCGCCCACCTCGGGCAGCGCGGTGAGGGCCTGCTCGATCTCGCCGGGTTCGATCCGCAGGCCGCGGATCTTCACCTGCTTGTCGGCACGGCCCAGGAACTCCAGCGCGCCGTCGGCCCGCCGCCGCACGAGGTCCCCTGTGCGGTAGAGCCGCTCGCTCGTGCCGAACGGGTCGGGCCCGAACTTCTCGGCCGTGAGCGCCGGCTGCCCGGTGTAGGCCCGTGCGAGCCCCGCGCCGCCGACGAGCAACTCACCCGCGACCCCGACCGGAACCAGGTTCCCGGCCGGGTCCACGACGTACGCGCGGTAGCCGGGCAGCGGGAGCCCGATCGGCGGCATGGCCTCGTGGTGCTCGTGCGGGCACCGGTGGTCGATGCACGCGACGGTGGCCTCGGTGGGACCGTAGCCGTTGTGGAATTCGCGGCCTTCGGTGTTCCAGCGGTTGACCAGCTCGGCTGGGAACGCCTCCAGGCCCACGAAAAGCGCCCGCAGCTCCGGCAGACCCGCCGGGTCGAGCCGGCCGAGGACCGCGGGCGGCAGGTCCGTGACCGTGACACCTTCGGTGCGCATCAGCGTGGTCAGCTCGGACGGGTCGAGCAGCACTCGCCGCGGCGCCTGCACCACGGTGGCGCCGGAGCCCAGGGCGGCGAAGAAGTCGAAGAGGCTCACGTCGAACGCCGGGTTGGCGAACTGCAGCACCCGGTCGCCCAGGCCGAGCCGGAAGACGTCGACGATGCCGCGCACGAACGACACGATCGCGCCGTGCGTCACCTGCACGCCCTTAGGACGGCCGGTGGAGCCGGACGTGAAGATCGTGTACGCGAGGTTCGCGGCGCGAGCACCGGAAGCCTGCCGGACGGCCGGGTACGGCGCCAGCGCCTCCTCCGTCACGAACAGGGGCTCGACCGTCTCCGGCAACGCCGCGGCGAGGTCCGGCGTGGTGACCGCCAGGGTTGCGCCCGCTTCGGCGAGCACCGCGGCCAGCCGTGCGGGCGGGTGGTCCGGGTCGAGGGGCACGTAGGATGCGCCGGACTTGTGCACGCCCAGGAACGCCACCGGCAGCTCGAGCCCGCGCTCGGCGAGCACCGCGACCACCGTCTCCGGGCCGGCGCCGCGCGCACGCAGGGCGGCGGCGAGGCGGTCGGCCCGCTCGTCGAGCTCGCGGTAGGTGAGGCTCGTGCCGCCGAACGTCGCGGCGACCGCGTCCGGCCGGGTGTCCACAACGGACTCCACGAGCTCGTGCAGGCACGTCTCCGGCGAGCCGGACGGCGCCGGGGCCGCGCTCCACTCGCCGGTCAGCTGCCGGTACTCGGCATCCGTCAGCAGCGGCAGCGCGGCCAGGCGCACGCCGGGGTCGGCGGTGGCCGCCTCCAGCACGCGGGCGAAGTGACCGAACAGCCGCTCGATGCGTGCCGCGTCGAACAGCTCGGTGGAGTACTCGGCCCACAGGCGCAGGCCCTCGCCGGGGACCTCGGTCGCCTGCACGGCCAGGTCGAACCGCGCCGTGCCGAGCTCGAGCGGGAACGCCTCGGCCCGCACGTCGCCCACCTCGGCCGACTCGACGGCCGAGTGCTGCAGCGTGAAACTGGTCTGGAACAACGGGTTGCGCGACGGGTCGCGCTCGGGCGCGAGCTCGTCGACGAGGTGGCCGAACGGCAGCTCCTGGTTGAAGTGCGCGCCCATGACGGTTTCGTGCGTGCGGGCGAGCAGCTCGCGGAACTCCGGGTCGCCCGCGGTCGAGGTGCGCAGCACGAGGGTGTTGGAGAAGAAGCCCAGCAGGTGCTCGACCTCGGGCCGGGTCCGGCCGGAGAACACCGAGCCGAGCACGATGTCGTCCTGGCCGGTGTAGCGGGCCACCACGGCGGTGAACGCCGAGAGCAGCACGGTCAGCAGCGTCACCTTGTGCTCGAGCGCGAGCCGATTGGCCGCGTCGGCGAGCGCCTGCGGCAGCATTGTCTCGAGCGTCGCGCCGGCGCGGGTCGGCACGGCGGGCCGGGGCCGGTCGGCGGGGAAGTCCACTGTGGGCAGATCCGCGAGGCGCTCGCGCCAGTAGGCGAGCTGGCGCTCCACGGCCTCGCCGGTCATCCGGCCGCGCTGCCACACCGAGTAGTCCGCGTACTGGATCGGCAGCGGCGGCAGCAGGGGTTCACGGCCGGCGGTTTCGGCCTGGTACAACTCGATCAGCTCCCGCACGAGGATGCCGGTGGACCAGCCGTCGGTCACGATGTGGTGCATCCCCAGCACCAGCACGTACTCCTCGGCGGCGAGCCGGGCGAGCGCCGGGCGCAGCATCGGCCCGCGTTCGAGATCGAACAGCCGGCGGGCCTCGCCGCCGACGAACTCGCGAGCGCGCTCCTCGGCTTCCGCGCGGGGCAGGCCCGAGAAGTCGACGACCGGCAGCGGGATCGTGTCGGGCGCGGGCGCGACCACCTGCGTGGGCACGCCGTTTTCCGCCGGATAGCTCGTGCGCAGCACCTCGTGGCGCGTGACGAGCCGGCCGAGCGCGCGGGAGAACGCCTCGCGGTCGAGCACGCAGCGCAGCCGCAGCGCGATGGGCGCGTTGTACACCGGCTGCCCCGGCGTCCAGCGGTCCAGGAACCACAGCCGCTGCTGGGTGAACGACAGCGGGAGCGGGCGAGCGCGGTCGGCCCGGCGGATCCCGTCGCCCGCGCCGGACGCGGCCTCGCGCTGCTTTTCGCGTACGGCCAGCAGGCTGCGGCGGATGTCGGCGAGGCCGCCGGTGGTCTTGGTGGTGTTCGGCATCATCAGCTCCCGACCGCCAGCGGCGGCTCGACGTGCGTGGACGGTGCGGCCAGTCGCACCCTGGTGCCGGCTCCGGCGAGCGCGGCGGTGACCGGCGAGGCGACCCGGCCGTCGGCGATCAGCACCTCGCCCACCCCGGCGTGCAGCGCATCGCGCGCGGCCTGGAGCTTCGCCGTCATACCGCCGACCGCGGCCGACGACACCGGCCCTTCCGGCGGCAGCACGAGATCTCGTACGAGCGAGGTCTCGTCGGTGTGGTCGGCGAGCACGCCCGGCGCGCCCGTGAGCAGCACGAGGCGCCTGGCCGGCAACGCGGCGGCGATCGCCCCCGCCGCGCGGTCGGCGTCGACGTTCACGGGCAGGCCGTCGCCGCCGAGGGCGGGTGGCGAGACGACCGGCGTCAGGCCGGCCGACAGCAGCACCCGCAGCACCGTGGTGTCGACGGCGGTGATCCGGCCGTTGTGGTCGTCGCGGACGAGGACCGGGCGCCCGTCGAGCACCGCGCGGTGCACGGCGGTGCGGCGTGCGGTCAGCAGCCCGCCGTCGAGGCCGGTGAGCCCGACCGCGTCGACGCCGGCCGCCCCGAGCCCGCCGACGAGCGCGGGCTTGACCTTGCCCGCGAGCGCGAGCAGCAGGACCTCGAGCGTGCGCGGATCGGTGTAGCGGCTGGACGAACCGCTCGGCGTCGTCAGCCGGCGCTGGGGCACCCCGAGGCGTTCGGCCAGCGCGTCGACGTCGGCCGAGCCGCCGTGCGCGAGCACGATCCGGTGGCCTGCCCGCACGAGGGCGGCGACGTCGGCGCAGACGGCCTCGCGGTCGAGGCCGGCGCGCCCGCCGCACTTCACGACGGTGATCCCGTCGGCGTTGTCGATCATGACCCGTTCCCTAGTTCGGGTGGAGCCCGGTGAAGCCGAGCCCGGTGCGCTCGGGCCAGCCCATGCGGATGTTGAGGCACTGCACGGCGTTGCCCGCTCCGCCCTTGACGAGGTTGTCGATCGCGGCCACGGCCACGACGCGGTTCCCGTCGCCGGACAGCGCGAACCCGACGTCGCAGTGGTTGGACCCGAGCAAGATCTTCGGCTCGGGGTAGCGGTAGTTGCCGCGCTTGTAGGCGACCACGCGCACGAACGGCTCGTCCGCGTAGTGCTTCCGGTACGCCGCCCGCAGCGCCGGTTCGGTGACACCGGGCGCGGCCTCGGCCCGGCACACCACCTGCACTCCGCGCACGGCGTCGATCCCGGTGGCGCTCATGACGACGTCGAGTCCGGTCGCCTGCGCGATCTCCACCTGGTGGCGGTGGTCGGCCGGGGCGAAGACCCGCAGCATGTTCGCGCGCTCGGCGTGCAGGTTGTGCTCGCCGGCCGTGGCACCCGAACCGCTGGAGCCGATGCGTCCGTCGACCGAGACCTGCCCGGTCACGAGCCCTTCGGCGGCCAGCGGGTGCAGGGCGAGCATGCCCGCCGTCGCCATGCAGCCGGGGACCGTGACGAGGTCCGCCGTGCGCAGCGCCTCGCGGTTGAGCTCCGGAGAGCCGAACGCCGCCGTGCCGAGCAGCTCGGGAGCCGGGTGCGCGGCGCCGAAGAACCGGCCGTAGGCGGCCGGATCGGCGAAGCGCAGGTCGGGGCTGAGGTCGTAGACGACCTTGCCCCGCGCCTGCAGTTCCGCCCGCTTCTCGAGGTCGCCCAGGCCCGACGAGCTGAAGAACAGCACGTCGCACTCGGGCAGCTCACCCGGCGGCACGTACGTGAGGTCCGTGTGGCCGCGCAGGTTCGGGTGGCCGCCGTCGACACGGCGCCCCGGAGCGCTGGCGGAGGTGGCCGCAACCACCCGGACCTCCGGGTGCCCGAGCAACAGCCGCAGCAGCTCACCGCCGATGTAGCCGGCGCCGCCGACGATCCCGACGTCGATCACCTGATCTCCCCTTCTCGCGCTCGGCCTGCTGCTATTCGCCCCAGTCCTCGTCCGGTTCGGGTGCGAGCGCCAGCATCACGGGGCTCACGGAAACGACCTCGAACTCGCCCGCGCATTCCGCGCATTCGACGATTTCGCTCAATTCCGGTACCTCGGGAACCGACACCTTCCCCGCACATTCGGGGCATTCCTGCAGGGTCATCGTCACGGGAATTCCTTCCGTCGATCCGCCGATCCGGCGGCGCTGGGTCAAGAATGGCGCGTGGCGGCGCCGTCGAGGAGTCGGTGATCTCCCCTACGCCGGCACCCGCACGCGGGACGCGGCAGCGCCGAGCCGGGCCATCCCGTCCGCGACGACCTCATATGCGGCGAGCAGCCGCCGCGCCCGCGCCAGCAGCCCCGGCACCGCCGCGGCGCGGTCGGCGCGGCCCGTGGCGACGGCGATCCGGAACGCGGCCCAGTGGTGGGCGATCCGGTCGACCGAGCGGGCGAGCTCGCCCAGTGCGGGCAGGCCGAACCGGCGCCCGGCCAGCGCCAGGAACTCGGCGTGCAGCCCGGTCACGGCGAGCACGGCTCCCCCGAGGAGAAACAGGTCGTCGACCGCGGCCTCGTCGCTCTCGTAGCGTTCCAGCAGGCCACCGACGGTGTGCCGCAGGCCGGCCAGCCCCGTCACGAGTCCCGGCGTCACCCGGCCTTCGCGCAGCCCGGCCGCGTTGGCCGCGAGTACGTGGCGGACGAACCCGAGGTCGAACGCCGGCTGCTCGAGCCCGACGACGAGCTCCAGCCAGCGGTTGCCGATCGGGTTGGCGGTGAAGAACATGTCGCGGTCGTGGCGGATCGGGTTGCCGGAGTCACGCGCCGCGGTGAACGTCTCCAGGGAGATCGCGCCCTGGAACGCGGGCGGCACCGGATCGGCCACGAGGACCTCGCCCGCTTCGTCGTCGAAGCCGAACACCGTGAGCAGGTGGTTGGTGTGCACGTCGCGGTAGGCGGGGCGGAAGGGCAGGTGGAAGTTGTCAGCGGCCACGGCCACCGGCGTGCCGGCGGCGAGCTTCGCACGGACTTCGCGCCAGCCCGCCTCGGCGTCGGCCGGCTCGTGCCATACCGACGACACCGCGTGGTGCGGGGCCAGGTCGGCGAACAACGGGCCCGCGCCGGGGAAGAAGTACTCCTCGCGGCGCACGTCGCCGGGCCGGTGCGAGAAGCCCCAGCCGGCGCCGAGCACGCGGACGGGGTCGAGGCCGTGGAAGGTGAGCAGCACGCCGGCCGTGGTGTGCAGGCAGTGGGACAGGTCGTGGCGCCAGCGGCCGGCGGGACCCAGGTCAACGCGCACAGCGGGACTCCTCGTCGGCGACGGCGGTCAGGGCGAACACGTGCATGGCGGGGTTGTCCGGCAGCCTGAGGGCGACCAGCGGGTCGGGCTCGGCGATCGCGACACGCTGCTGCCAGATCGAGGGCGAGTGCCCCGCCTGCGTGTGGCGCGGGTAGCGCAGGCCGGTGGTGCAGAAGGCGAGCGGCTCGCCGAAGCGGGCCGGGGTCTCGGGCCAGAAGTCCGACATCCGCAGCCACGAGCGCCGCACGGTGCCACCGGCGTGGTGCAGCTCCACCTCGTCCTCCGTGCGCCGCTCGGCGGCGCCGAGCAGATACAGCCAGTCGTAGCGGCCCGCGGGCACCTCGACGAGCTGCCCGCGGCAGCGGACGTTGTCGGCGCCGGCGGAGTTCGGCGCCGGGAACGCGAACGGCACGCCCGCCACCTCGCGCACCGAACCGGCGGGCGGCAGTTCCTCCGCCGGGAAAGTGTTGCGCCAGACGTTGAACCCGTAGTCCCCCGGCGTCCCCTCGGGTTGCACCCCCGTTCCGTCGAAATGCCGACCGAGATCGATCACGGTCTTTTCCACCGGCCTCACATCCTCTATTTTCGAGTCATGTCCGTTGTCGACAGATCTCGTTCCCCGGAATTGTCCCCGACGATCACCGCCGCACCGTTGTCCGGCATTTCCCCGGCTTTCGCGGAGGAAATAGCCGCGACCACCCGCGCGGCCTACGCGGCGGGCGACGCCGTGCCCGGCCTGCCCGTCGCCGACGGCGCGCGCGAGACCGGCGCCGCGGTGCTCGCCGACCTCGCGGCCGGCACCCGGCTGTGGGTGGCCACAGTGGACGGACGGTGCGCCGGCTCGGTCCGCGCGGTCACCACACCGGGCGCGTGGGAGGTCCAGCGGCTGGCCGTCGCGCCGTGGACGCGCAGCACTGGCCTGGCCCGCGCCCTCGTGGCCGCCCTGGAATCCGGCGCGGCGCGCGCCGGGGCCGCCGTGGAGCTCAACGCGGTGGTGGAACGTGGCACCCCGGCGTTCTACGGCAAGGCGGGTTACCGCACGCTGCACCACTTCGGCGCGGCCGACAAGCCGCTGTCCGAGGTCCGGATGCGCCGCGACCCGGCCCTGGCGCCGCGACCGTGGATCGACCCCGTCGCGGGCGACGACTCGCGGCCGGCCACCGGTGTCGTGGTCACCTGGTGGTCCTGCGGCGGCGCCACGACCTGCCGCGTCTCGCACGGCACCGTCGCCGCCTCGGTGTCCCGGTCCCCCGCCGCGGGCGCCCGGTTCCTCGGCGCCGACCACTGGCCCGGTTCGACCGTCGAAGACCTCGCGGCGGTCCGGGCGACGCACGGCGGGGCGATCGTCCGTCACGATCGCCCCGCCGCGCTGGTCCCGGCCTACGCGCTGCCCCGGAGCGTCCACACGGGACTGCTCGCGTGGTGGCGCGCGCCGGCGGTCAGGCACTCCTGAGCGACAGCACCGCCTCCTCGACGGCGCGGGCGCTCACGCCGGCGCCGTCGAGGAGGTCGGTCTCGCTGCCGACGCTGTCGTGGAAGCGGTCCGCGACACCGATCCGGCGCACGGGCACGGGGCAGGACCCGGCGACGACCTCACACACCGCGGACCCGAGGCCGCCGGCGAGCACGTGGTCCTCCACGGTCACGAGTGCCCGGGTCTCCCGAGCCGCCGCGGCGATCGCCGCGGTGTCGAACGGCTTGACAGTGTGCACGTTGAGCACGCGCGCGGAGATCCCGCGCACCGCCAGCGCCCGCGCCGCCTCCAGAGCCATCGTCACGGGGTGCGGACCGGTCGCCACGATCGTCACGTCCTCGCCTTGGCGCAGCCGCACGGCTTCGCCGAGGCGGAACTCGTAGGGCCCGTCGTACACCGGTGGCGCCGGGTTCCGGCCCAACCGCAGGTAAAGCGGACCCGGCAGCCCCGCCGTGGCGCGAACCGCGTACTCGGTCTCCGCCGAGTCCGCGGGCACGACCACGGTGAGGTTCGGCAGCGTCCGCAGGATCGCGAGGTCCTCGAGGGCGTGGTGCGTCGGGCCGTAGTGGCCCGCCGAGAACCCGCCGTGGGTGCCGACGATCCGCACGGGCAGGTTGTTGTGCGCCACGTCGATCTTCACCTGCTCGCACGCGCGCGCCGACGCGAAGCCCGACATCGTGTTGGCGTACGGGAGGAATCCGGTCGAGGCGAGCCCTGCGGCCACCGAGACCAGATTTGCCTCGGCGATCCCGACGTTCACGTACTGCTCCAGCAGCACCGGCGCGAACAGGTCGTCGAGCCCGCCCATATCGGAGTCGAGGCACAGGATCCGCGGGTCGTCCGCCGCGAGCTCCAGCAGGGTACGCCGATAGACCTCGCGGGTGCTGGGCGCGTACCGCTCGGCCCACGTCTGCTCCAGTGCCGCGGTCACGACGCCGCCCCCGTCCGCAGGCCGGCCAGGGCGCGGCGGTGGTTGCGCGGCGACAGTTTCACGGCGTGCGAACGCCGGTCGCCCTCGAACATCGGCACCCCGGCGCCCTTCACCGTGTGGGCGAGCACCATCGTCGGACGCGCGCCCGTCGTCGTGAGGGCCGTGCGCAGGGCGCTGTGGTCGTGGCCGTCGACCTCCACGACGTCCCAGCCGAAGGCCCGCCAGCGGTCGGCGAGCGGCTCGAGCGCGACACAGTCCTCAGTGGACCCGGTGATCTGCAGGCGGTTGCGGTCGACGATCGCGGTGAGGTTGCCCAGGCGCAGGTGCCCGGCGAGCATCGCGGCCTCCCACACCGAACCCTCCTGCAGCTCTCCGTCGCCGAGCAGCGCGAACGCCCGGCTGCCGGCGCGCGCCCGGCGCAGGCCGAGCGCGATCCCGGTGGCGAGCGACAAACCGTGTCCCAGCGAACCCGTCGGGAACTCAACGCCGGGCAGCCGCCGCAGCGGGTGCCCGGCCAGCCGGCTTCCCGGCCGGCAGTAGGTTTCCAGCTCTTCGCGCTCGAGGAAACCAGCCTCGGCGAGCACGGCGTAGAGCGCGGCGCTCGCGTGGCCCTTGCTCAGCACGAACCGGTCGCGCCCGGGCCAGTCGGGCTCGTCCGGGCGCAGCCGCAGGACTTCGAGGTAGAGCACGCACAGCACGTCGGTGGCCGAGAGCCCGCCGCCGACGTGCGCGCCGTGTTCCCCCGCCGCCATCTGCAGGATTTCCTCGCGTACCCGCAGCGCGCGCTCGGCGATCGTCGGTGCCACCGCGGGCGCGCTCATGCGGCGAGCTCCGCTTCGGCCGCGTGCCACGGCGCGCGGTAGTCCAGCGAACGGGCGAGCCCGGCGAGGGTGTCCAGGTTCTCCCACACCTTGGCGAACGCGTTGGCGCAGGCGTCGAGCACCGGCCCCGCCGCGGGGTTGAGGTGCCAGCGCTGGATGGTCACCGAGTCCTCGATCACGGCCAGCGCCGTGGGGTGGTCCTCGGCGCGGTAGTCGACGTGGCGCGCACCCGGCAGGCGCCACGGGTACCCGCCGCCGAGCCCGATCAGGTCGCGGAACGCGCGCTGCCCCGGCAACGGGACGATCTGGTACGGCTGCGCGGGCACACCTTCCGCGCGCAGTGCCCGCTGCACCACCGCGCGGAACGGGCCCGCCGGCACGTCGCCTAGCCCCGCCGCCACCGGGTCCAGCCGCATCCGCAGGATGTGCCACGCGTGGGTGCGATCGGGCGGGCACGTCGGCACGACGACGCCGGGCAGCTGGGCCAGCCGCGCGAGGAACGCCTCGACGTTGCGGGCGCGGGCTGCGTCGTACTCCGGCAGGCGCTCGAGCTGGCTGCGCGCGAACGCGGCCTGCACGGCGCTGAGCTTGAGGTTCCCGGCCAGCACGCGCGAGAGGTAGTCGCGTTCGCGGCCCGCCTCGAGCGACTCGCCGAACTGGCGGCGCAGCACCACCTGCTCGTGCAGCTCGTCGCTGTCGGTGGTGACCAGGCCGCCTTCGCCGCACGTCGGCAGGTTCTTCGTGACGTTCAGGCTCGAGGCGTTGATGTCGCCGATCGAGCCCACGCGCCGGCCGAGGTGCGTGGCCCCGTGGGCCTGCGCGGCATCCTCGATCAGACGCAGGTTGTACCGCTCTGCGAGGTCGCGAAGGCGCGTGAGGTCGCACGGCACCCCGTGCAGGTGCACAGCCATGATCGCCCGGGTGCGCGGGGTGATCGCCGCGGCCGCGGCGTCCGGGTCCATGGTGAAGGTGACGGGGTCGACGTCCACGAAGACCGGCACCAGCAGCCGCTGCACCACGGGCACGGCGCTGCCGATGAACGTCAGCGACGGCACCAGCACCTCCGAGCCGGGCTCCAGATCGAGCGCGGCCAGTGCGAGCTCCAGCGCGGCCGTGCCGTTGACCACCGCCGCGCAGTGCCGGGTACCGACGTAGCCGGCCCAGTCGCGCTGCAGCCACGAGACCTCGCCGCGGCCGGCGTCGTTCGAGGTGAACAGGCCCGCCGACAAAACGCCCGCGACCGCGGCCTCGTCCTCCGGGGTGACGACCGGCCAGCCGATGCCGGCCTTCAGCGTCTTCGGCGGGCCAACGGTCCGCGCGCCGCCGAACATCGCGAGCTTCGTCATGAGGGTGCCACCACTTTCTCCGAACCCGGGTACGGCTCGGGGTAGGGACGGCTCGGCTGCACGAAGGTCACCTCGTGCAGCCGCAGCCGGGGTTCGTCGGGCAGGCGCACGGCCCGCAGGTCGTCGCGCCGGGTCACGGGCAGCCGCACGGTGCGGCCGGGACCCGCGGGCACCGCCAGCGGTTCGGGGTCCAGACCACCGGCGTAGGTGAGCCACGCGGTGGCGGTGAGCGCGACCGAGCTGCTCACCGTGAGCCACAGCCAGTCGTAGCGGCCGGGCGGCACGGTCAGCGTCTGCCCGGCGCAGGTCAGCGGTCCCGCCGCGAGCTCGGGACAGCGCCCCGGCACGGTGCGGGTTTCGGGCATGGGCGTCAGCATCAGGTCCATCACGCCGCCCAGAGGTCGAGCTGCCCGAGCACGTAGTCCACGTACCGCGTCACGAGATCCTCGCCCAGCGCCTCGACCGCGCCGTGGAACTCGGGGGTGTGGTTGACCTCGTTCACATACAACCTGCCTTCCCGGTCTTCGAACACGTCCACCCCGAGCACGCCCTCGCCCATCGCCTCGGCCGTCGCGGAGAGCAGCTTGGTCAGCTCGTCGGTCGGCACGCACACCTCCGAGCGGCCGCCGCGCGCGACGTTGGTGCGCCAGTGGTCGGACACGCGGTAGGTGGCGCCGACGACCTCCGTGCCGAACACGTAGGCGCGGATGTCTCGGCCCGGCTTGTCCACGTACTCCTGCACATAGGTGATCTGGTTGACGGGCCCGGGGAACGCCGCGCGGTGTTCGAGGATCGCCTCGGCGCTCTCGTGGTCGGCCAGCCGCGCCGCGAGCCGGCCCCACGATCCCGTGAGCGGCTTGACGACGGCCGGGTAGCCGAAGCGGTCCAGCTCGTCGAGCGCAGCCTCCGGCACCAGCGCCGCCATCGTGCGCGGGGTGCGGACCCCGCCTTCGCGCAGCGCGAGCGTGGTCAGGAGCTTGTCCCCGCACAGCGTGATCAGCCGCGAGCCGTTCACCACCGGCACCCCGGCGTGTTCGAGCAGCCGGGCGCCGTAGGCGCTGCGGGTGTGGGAGATCTCCCGGGTCACGGCCCCGCGGTAGGGCACCTCCAGCGGGCCGTCGAGGCGGAAGACCAGGCGGCGCGTGTCCACCTGCTCGAACTCGACGTCGCGTCGGCGCAGCTCCTGCAGGATCAGCCGTTCCTCCAGCCTGATGCGGGAGGTCAGGACCGCGAGGGGTCGTCGGTCGTTGGTCACGGTGTCGCCCTTCTCCCCGCCCCGGCGGTCACCACGGGCCGGAGGGCACCGGCCAGCCGGGGCAGCGCTTCGGTGAGCACGTCGACGGCCCGCAGGTACTCGGTCAGCGACAGGTGCTCCTCGGGTGTGTGGCACAGCTTCGAGTCGCCCGGTCCGTACGCCGCCACGGGCACGTCCCACACCGGACCGACGACGTTCCAGTCCGACGTGCCGAGCTTGAGCTTCGTCCCGGGCCGGAAGCCGCCGCCGCGGATCGCCGCGCTCAGAGCGCGCACCACCGGGTCGGTCCGGCTCGATCGCACGGCGGGCACGCTCTCGTGGACCGTCACGCGGTCGCCCGGTGCCCACTCGCGCAGGAGCCCGGCGAACCGCTCGACGTCGAAGTCCGGCGGCACGCGGCACGAAACCTCCAGCTCCGCCGTCTCCAGGTCGCCCTCGATCCGCACGAGCGCGAGCGACGCCTGGTCGAACCGCGCGCTCGTGCCGGAGTACGCAAGGTCGAGCCAGTCGCACGCACGCGCCCAGTGCGCCGCGGCGACCTCCGCCGCCGTCGCGTCCGGCGAGCTCGTGTGGGCCGAGGGCCTGCGCACGTCGAGGCGGTAGCGCAGCATGCCCTTGTAACCGACCCCGACCGCGTCGGCCCCGCTCGGTTCGCCGATCACCACGGCGTCGGGGGCGGGCATCGAACGCACGAGGTGGCGCGCGCCGGTCGAGGTCCGTTCCTCGTCCACCGCGCCGACCACGTGTACCCGGGCCGGGATCCGGCCGTCGAGCCGGGCCGCGGCACAGAGGAAGGCCGCCAGGGGTCCCTTCGCGTCGACGGCGCCGCGCCCGTGCAGCACGTCGCCCTCGACGCGGACCGGCACCTCGCCGGGGACTGTGTCGAGGTGGCCCAGCAGCATCAGCTCCGGGCCGTCTTCCGAGCCGGCGACCGCGTGCACGTTGCCGGCCTCGTCGAGCCAGGACCTCAGCCCCGCGCCGGTGAGCCGGCGCACGAGCCAGGTGGCCAGCTCACGCTCAGAACCAGAGAAAGAGCGTAAACCGACCATTTCACGCAGAAGGGACACCGCGCCCGAGGGGTCGGTGATCATGACAGCCTCGCAATTCCCGGGTTCGAACGGAATCGGAGGGTCTCGCTCGGCGGGACCCGGCATCGAGCGTGTCAACCGCCAGTGGTCTGGACACGTCGGGCATTGCCCCGACTTTTCCGCGACCGTCCGGGTGCGGACCGTGGACAAGCACGACCCCGGCCGCAGCGCACTCCAGGGCAGAGAATCTGCCCGATCTTCTGCCCAATACGGACAAGATGGGGAAGACTGTCAGACGCCACCAGCCACAACGCCGGACAGTGTTCGACCGAACTCTTGCGCGCCCGGAATACTGCGGATTGTGACGCGAGAAGTGCAGGTGGTCGGCGATCTCGCCGATCTGGTGACCCGACTGACCCCGGACGCAGTCCTTCTGTACAAACTCGCAGTAGGCCATCCGGCCTGGACGATCGCGGAAGCGAGCACGCAGCTCGGGTTCGACGAGAACTACCTCCGGGAGCTCATCGGTTCACTCACCGATCTCATGTTGCTGCGCCCCTCGCTCGACTCCAACCGCCAGTACGACGCGATCGGGCCCGACTCGGCCGTTTCCGCCTTGCTCACGTCGGAGGAAGCCGAGCTGCGCCGGCGCGAGGCCGCGCAGGAGGCCGTGCGGCGCGAGCTGCTCGCACTGCTGCCGACCTACTTCGAGGCGCGCCAGGTCCGACGTCAGGCCGAGGCGATCGACGTGGTCGAGGACGTCGCGATGGTCCGGCACCTGCTCGCCGATCTCGCGCGGCGCTGCCGCCGCGAGGTGCACATCGCGCACCCGGGCAGCGGCATGGCCGAAGACCAGCTCAGCCGGAGCCTGGGCCGCGACCTCATGGTGCTGGAGCGCGGCGTCGTCATGCGCTCGATGCTGCAGCACTCGGCGCGCCAGCACATTCCCACCCAGCGGTACGTGACCGCGGTGGCGAAGGGCGGCGCGCACGTGCGGACGACTCCGATCGTGCCGCGAAGACTCATCGTCTTCGACCGCGAGGTGGCCTTCCTGCCGCCCGTGGACGGGGATCCCAAGGGTGGCGCGGTGATCGTGCGCGAACCGGCCGTCGTGAGCCATCTGCTCGACGCGTTCGAACTGCTGTGGCACTCGGCGCGGCCGTTCCCGGTGCTGGCGGCCGACGACACGGACGAGACGCTGGACGAGCTGACGCAGTCGATCCTGATGCAAATGGCCGCCGGCGCGAAGGACGAAGTGATCGCGCGCCGCCTCGGCATCTCGGTACGTACCTGTAGGCGGTACATCGCCGACCTGACCAACTCCCTGGGCGCGCAGAGCCGATTCCAGGCCGGAGTGCTGGCCCACCAGCGTGGGTTGCTCGACTGACTGGGCGGCGCCGCCCGCGTAACTTGTTGCCACGCAGCTTCTTGAGGTTGGTAACCCCTGTTTTCCCCTCCTCGGTTCGGGAAAACTCGGTCGTGCCGGAGGAACCCGGGAACCACCGGGAAACACCTCCCCGGACACCGAACCAAGGAGCCCCGCATGTCGAACGTCGCCCGTCGCGCTGTCGCCCTCGTCGCTTTCGCCGCCGCCGCCGTGACGGTCCAGGCCGTCGCCGCCGACCTCGCCACCGCCGCGCCGCAGACCGCCGCCCAGCACTTCGTGTCCGCTTCTTCGGACAACCCGAAGGACGGCGGCAGCGGCTCCGACGCCGGTGGCATCGAGTGGTGAACCCCCTGCCGCGGCGGTGATCCACGCACCGCGGCGACGCCGATCCGTTGCCCCGAGCAGGAACCAGGAGCGTCCACTCCCATGACACTCGCAAACGCCACCGAGGTGGTGCGGGACCGGGCCGATCCGCCCGCCCGGCCGGCGCCCCTCATCCTCGCCGCGCCCGGCACGGCACAGCCCGCCCGCGCCGCGTGGGTCCCGCGCACCACCGCCGATCGGGCGAAGCTCGCCGAAGCGCAGCGCACCGCCGCCGCACTGGGCCGCAGGGTTTTCGGGGCCTGGCACGTGGACCCCACCCCGCGCACCACCGCGCTAGCGCTCGGCCACGTGCTGTCCCGGCTGGCAGAACCCGGGGACACCGTCCTCGACTTCTGGCTGGCGCAAGGAATCCACGTCGCACCCCCATCCGCGAACGGCCTGCGGCGCATCGCCTACGGCGTCGGGCCGGACGGCCACGTCGACCTCGACGCGGCGGAGGACCTGGCCCGCGAGTTCCGGCCCTCGGTCGTCCTCTGCGGATCGGCCGCGCACCCGCGGCGCTTCGACTTCGCGCGGCTTCGGCGCATCGCCGACGAGCACGAAGCCCTTCTGGTGGCCGACATCTCGGCGATGACGGCACTGGTCGCGGCCCAGGTCCACCCCAATCCCGTCGACGTCGCGCACGTGACGGTGGCCGCCACCGACGAGCACCTCGGCGGCGGCGACGGCGCGATGATCCTCTCCGGCCGCGACGCGAGCGTCCCGTTCGGCGGGAACGGGCGAACGCTCTCGCAACGCCTGGGCAAGCTCGTGTACGCCGCGCCCCCGGACAGCGCCGACGTCGACGAGCTGACCGCGAAAGCGGGCGCGCTCGCCATGGCCGGCTCGGACCGGTTCCACCGCATCGCCAAGCGCATGGTCCGCCACGCCCGGACGGTGGCCACGCGCCTGCGCGCCGAGGGGCACGAACTCGTCTCCGGCGGCACCGACACCCATCTCGTGCTGCTCGATCTCACCGCGCGCGGTTTCAGCGGCACCGCCGCGGCCAGGGAACTCGCCGCGGCCGGGATTTCCGTTACCCCGCACCGGGTTCCGGTGGACCCGGGCGACGAACGGGCGGCCGGCGGGCTGCTCGTCTCCACCGCATCGCTGACCCAGCACGGCTGTGACGCCACCGGGTTCGACGCCTGCGCCCGGCTGCTGGACGACGCGCTCGCCGTCCTGCGTCCCGACGGACACGGCGGCTGCGTTGCGGACGAATCCGTCCTGACCACGATCCGCCGGCGCGCCACCGCACTCGCGCTGCATTACGCACCGCAGTTCTGAACACCTTTTCCCGAGCTGAACTCCTTTTCCCCGATTCCCGCAATTCCTGGAAGGGCACCGCCATGTTCGAAAACGACGAGGACACCACCACCTACCGCGTGGTCGTGAACGACGAGGAGCAGTACTCCATCTGGTCCGCCGCGCGCGAGATCCCCGCCGGCTGGCGCGAGGCCGGGGTGACCGGCACGAAGGACGAGTGCCTGGCGCACATCGACGAGGTGTGGACCGACATGCGGCCGCTGAGCCTGCGCCGCGCGATGGCGGGCGACCGCGCCCAGTGAGCCGCGCGGGCGAGTCCGCTCCGGGCTCGCCCGCACCAGACTGGGGATGGATACGGGAGTGCAGATGCTTCACCAATCCGACGGCCGGTTCGCCGGCCGCACGCGTGAGCTCGCCGTGCTCACCAGACTGCTGCCCGAATCGGCGGCGGGGCGCACCGTGATCGCCGACGTGCGAGGCGATCCCGGGCTCGGCAAGAGCCGGCTGCTGGCCGAGTTCGGCCGGCTGGCCCGTGACGCGGGCGCGCACGTCGTGACCGCGATCGAGGCCGGCGTGCCCGACGTGCTCGGGCCGCTGGTCGTGCTCGCCGACGACGCGCACCTGGCCGACGCCGAGTGGGCGGACGCGGTGACCGCGCTGGCCCGCAGGCCGCGCCGGGGCATCGTGCTGGTGCTCGCCCGGCGGCCGCGCCAGACCGGCCCGGCGCTGGCCGCGGCGCTCACGTCGTACGCCCGGGTCGAGCTGGTGCTGGAACCGTTGGCAGCACAGGATTTCGAGCCGTTGTGCGAAGGGTGGCTCGACGGCGAGGAGCGCGAACGCGCCCACCGGCAGTGCGCCGGAAACCCCGGTCGGCTGGCCCTGATGCTCGAAGGACCGGACGGTCCGGCGGCGAACGCGCTGCTCGCGGAGACGGCGCGGCTTCCGGAGGCAACCCGGCTCGCCGCCCAGGCGGCCGCCGTCGCCGGCGATCCGTTCGAGCCCGAGCTGGTGGCCCGCGTCGCCGATGTCGAGGCGAGCACCGTGCTGCCCGCTCTCGACGAGCTGCTGGCGGCCGACGTCGTCCGAGCCGGCCCCGGCCCGGCGGCGTTCGTGTTCCGCAGCCCCGCGCTGCGCGAGGTCACCTACCGCAGTGCCCCGGCGGGCTGGCGGATCGGCGCCCACCGCCGGGCCGCGGACGCGCTGCGGGCGGACGGGCAGCCGGCCGTGCGATTCGCCGAGCACGTCGAACGGGCGGGCCGGGCCGGCGATGGTCTCGGCGCCGGGGCGCTCGCCGAAGCCGCTGCGGCCACCGAGGTCCACGACCCGGCGACCGCCGCCGACTGGTACGCCGCGGCCCTGCGGCTGCTGCCGGAACCCCCCGCGCAGGACACCCGGCGCCGCGGCCTGCTGACCGCGCTGGCGCGCACGAGCCTCGCCGCGGGGCGAACGTCCGACACCGCCGCGGCGCTGGCGGCGCTGCCGGTCGGCGACCAGGACGCCGCCCTCGTCGCGGCCGGGCTCGCCAGGGTGACCGGCGAGGACGCCGAGGCCCGGCGCGTGCTGCAGGACGCGCTCGCCCGGATGGGCCCGGGCGACGACCGCAGCGCCCACGCCGTGGCGCTGGCGGAGACCACGATGTTCGGCCCGGCGCCGGACGACTGGGCCGCCGAAGCCGTGCTCGCGGCGAGCCGGGCGCCCGAACTCGTGCGTGCCCACGCCCTGGCGTTGCACGCGCTCGCCCGCCTCGCCGCCGGCGAACCCGCTTCGGCCCGCCGCTCGGCGTCCGCGGCCGCGGAACTCACGGACCGCCACAGCGACGACGATCTGCTGACCGAACTGGGCCTGGTGGCGGCGGTGGGGTGGGCCGAAACCCACCTCGAGGAAGATTCCGCGGCGTTGCGGCACTTCGACCGCGGGATCGAGCTCGCCCGCTCGGCCGGCCGGTGGCCCGCGCTCGTCCCGCTGCTGGTCGGTGCGGGAACCGTCCACCTGCGCCAGGGCCGGCAGGCCGCGGCTCGCGAACACGCGGCCACCGCCCTGCGCCTGGCGCCACCGGAGCGGGCCGGGTTGCGGGCCTTGGCGTGCTGGCTCGCGGCGCGTGTCGCCTTGGCCGCCGCGGATCCGCAGGAGGCGTTTTCTCTGTGCCAGGAGGCGCTGCGCACCGACACGGCGCTCGCGCCGCACCTGCGCTCGGTCGCCGCCGCAGCGGGTGCGCCCGGGCCGTCCACATCGGATGTCCTGCCGGCGTGGGCCGTGCTCGACCTCGCCGAGGCGGCCACGCCGTCCGACGCCGACGGGGCACGCCGGGCCCTCGCCGTGGCGACCGGCCTCGGCCTGCCCGGCCAGCTGGCCCGTGCCGAACTGCTCGCCGCCCGGTTCGCGCCCACTGCCGTGGAGAAGCTCGTCCGGTCTCTCGAAGCACTCCGCCTCGCCACGGCGGCCGGCCACCGCCCGGTCGTGTGTCGGGCGCAGGTCGCGGCCGCCCTGGCGTCGGCAGAGCTCGGCGATCCCGGCCGCGCCGCCGCCTACCTGGACAGCGCCCAGGTGCTCGCCGAGCAGTGCTCCTCGGCAATGCTCGCCGCCTCGGTGGCCGCCGCCCGCGGCGAGACCGCAACCCCGGCGGCCGGGACCTCGTTCACGTTGAGCCAGCGGGAGTTCCAGATCGCGAAGCTCGTGAGCGAGGGGCGCACGAACCGCCAGATCGCCCGCACGCTCGGGGTGAGCCACAAGACGGTCGAGACGCACCTGAGCCGGATCTTCGGGAAGCTGGAGGTCTCGTCGCGAAGCGAGATCGCCAGCCTGGTGGGCGGCTCGGCCGTCAAGGCCCGGCCGAGGCCGGTGAAGAAACAGCTGGAGACCATCCCCGCCTGAGCACCGGGAAAGCACAGGAAAGCCGGGCGGCCCGACAGGGTCGCCCGGCTTTTCGCTGTCCGGGTTCAGCTGCATGCCGGGCAGCCCCAAGGGTCGTCCGTTTTCCCCGCCCGGGTCCAGCACGGCCGAACCACCGCCCACACGACGTCAAAGCCCGCCCGAGTACCCAGAAACACCAGAAGAACAACACCGCCCGACGGCCCGGGAACAGCAGCACGCCGGACGGGGTCACCCGGCTTCCCCGCCCAGGTTCATCAACAACCCAGCCACTGTCCACACACGACAACGAAGCCGCCCCCGGGAACGTCCCAGGGGCGGCTTCGCCATCGATGAGGTCAGCTCTTCGTGATCACCGCCCGCAGCTTGCCCGCCAGTACCTCGACGTTGCCGGGCCGCAGCAGTCCGAAGTGGTCACCCGGAACCCGATGCACGCGCAGGGCGGGGGAGTAGGGCTGCCAGCCGTCGCGCAGCCAGTGTTCGTCGCCGGACTCGGCGACGAACAGGTCGACGTCGCCGTCGTAGGCCGGCGCGGGCCACACGGACGCGGCGATCGTCAGCGCGACGAACATCCGGGCGCGCCCGAGCACGTGGTCCCGTTCCTCGGCGCGGATCAGTCCGGCGGCGGCGAGCTCGCCCAGCACGGCCGTGTACTGCTCCTCGTGCCCGAGGCCGCGCAGCCGCGTGATGTCCGGGACGACCCGCCCGGCACCCACCGACAACGAGAAGCTCTCCGCGAAGGCGCACACCGCTTCGGCGTGTCCCAGCGGCTCGTCGAGGCCCGTCGGGGGCTGGGTGTCGAGCAGCGCGAGCAGCTCCACCGCCTCGCCGGCCGCGCGCAACCGGGCGGCCATCGCCCACGCGAGCCCGCCGCCGAGCGACCAGCCCACGAGGTGGTACGGCCCGGAGGGCTGCACCTCCCGGACCGCGGCGACGTACCGCTGCGCCAGCGTGTCGATGCTCTCGACCTGCGCGCCGGGCACGATCTCGTCCGCGTCGACGCCGAAACACGCCCGGTCCGTGCCGAGCAGCCGGGCCAGCGCCACGTAGGGCACCGTGTTGCCCGTGCTGGAGTGCACGAGGAACAGCGGCGGCTCGCTGCCGTCCGCGGTCAGGCGGACGAGGGTGCCCGAGCCGGGCTCGTCGGTGCCCGCGGAGGCGGCGAGCCCGGCGATGGTCTGGTGCGCGAACAGCTGCCGGGCCGTGATCGCGAGCCCGCGCCGGGTCGCGAGGTCCACCACCCGGATCACGGCGATCGAGTGGCCCCCGAGGTGGAAGAAGTTGTCGTGGATCCCGACCTCGGGCACGCCGAGCACCTCGGCCCACACCTTCGCCAGCTCGCGTTCGAACGGCGTGCGCGGCGGTTGCGACACCGGACCCGACTCCGCGCCCGGGTCGGGCAGCTTCGACCGGTCCACCTTTCCGTTGGGGTTCAACGGGAAATCGTCGAGGCGGACCCACCGGGCTGGCAGCATGTACTCCGGCAGCCGGCCCGCCGTGAACGCGCGCAGCGCTTCGGCGTCCGGCGCCGCCGCGCCGACCACGTAGGCGACGAGGTGCTGCGCGCCGATCTCCCCCTTCGCCACCACGACGGCACCGGAGACGTGCGGGTGCTCGCGCAGCACGTTCTCCACCTCGCCGAGCTCCACGCGGAAGCCGCGGACCTTCACCTGGTGGTCGGCGCGGCCGAGGAACTCCAGGCGGCCGTCCGCGAGGCGCCGCACGACGTCGCCGGTGCGGTAGAGGCGCGGGCCGGCGCCGAAGGGGCTGGGCACGAAACGTTCGGCGGTCAGCTCGGGGCGCCGGTAGTAGCCCCTGGTCACGCCGAGCCCGCCGATGTAGAGCTCGCCGGGGACCCCGGCGGGCACCAGCCGGCGCCGGGCGTCCAGGACGTACACCTCGGTGTTGGCGATCGGCCGCCCGAGCGACGCAGTGACGAGGTCGTCGTCCGTGCCGTCCGCCGGGTTCGTGGTGGACCAGATGGTGGTTTCAGTGGGGCCGTACATGTTGTGCAGGGCGTCCCCGGTCAGCTCACGCAGGCGGCGCGCGAGCCCCGTCGGCAGCGCCTCGCCGCCGACCAGCAGCCGGCGCAGGCCCGTCATCGCGTCGGCCGCGTCCTCGTCGTCGGCGAGCAGCTGCGCCATGGCGGGGGTGCACTGGAAGTGCGTGACGCCGTGGCGGCGCACGAGCTCGGCCCACGTCGGACGCTCGTCGCCGGGCTCTTGCGGGCGCTGGTTGCGCTCGCGCACGGTGTTGAGGTGCTCCAAGCTCGCCAGCACGTCGTCGGTGCCCACGCCGAAGTCGACGAGGCAGGCGACCTCGTCGACACCGATGGCGCCCAGCTCGTCGACGAGCGCGAGGCACTCGTCGGGGGTGCCGAACAGGCCGCTGGAGCCGACGTAGCGGTCGAAAGCGTGGTCCAGCAACGCGTCGAGGTCGTCCTTGGTGATGGTGCGCGGGTCGAAGTCCATGCCCATCCGCTGGCCGAGGATCTTCGCGAGGCCCAGCGAGGTGCGCAGGTAGTTCTTGAACGGCTCGCGCACCGTCCGCAGCACCTTCTCGCGGTCGGGGTCCACGAACGCGTGCAGCATCAGCGTGACGCGGCCACCCTCGCCGTGGTGCTCGCGATAGGCCACGCGGTACACGTCGATGAGCCGCTCGAGCTCGTCGAGGTCCTGCCCCAGCAGGTGGGTGAGGATGTTGACGCCCAGCTCGCCGGCGGCGCGGAACGTGCTGTCGGAGCCGCCGGAGGAGAGCCACACCGGGATCTCGTCCTGCACCGGCCGCGGCCGGATGCCGACCTCGACGTCCTTGCCGTGGCCGCCGCGGAACGTCGCCTTCTCCCCCGCCCACAGCTTCCGCACGGTGGCGATCGCGTCGATCATCACCTGCTTGCGGTCGGCGTAGTCGTCCGGGGCGAACACGAAGTCGTCCGGCATCCAGCCCGACGCGAAGGCGACGCCGGCGCGCCCGTGCGAGAGGTTGTCGACGACCGACCATTCCTCGGCGACACGCACCGGGTGGTGCAGGGGCAGCACCACGCTGCCCGCGCGCACGGAGACGCGCTCGGTCACCATCGCGACCGCGGCGGCGGTCACCGAAGGGCTGGGGAACAGTCCGCCGAACTCCTGGAAGTGCCGCTCGGGCGTCCAGACGGCGGAGAACCCGTTGCGGTCGGCGAACTTCGCGCCCTCGATCAGGAGCCGGTAATGGTCGTCGGACGGCCCGTCGTCACTCGCGAAGTAGAACAGCCCGAAGTCCACGGGCTTGCGCGCGGCGCGGCGGTCGGTGCCCAGCAGCTCGTGCGGCTTGCCGTCGGCCAGCACGACCGTGAACCCCCGGGTGAGCGTCCAGAAGAGCTCCACACCGGACATGTCGAACGACACGCTGCTGGTGGCCAGCCACGTGCCGCGGTCGGCGCCGAGACGTTCGTCGAGGCCGGTGAACAGGTTGAGCAGCTGTCCGTGCTCGACCATCACGCCCTTCGGCCGCCCGGTGGAGCCCGAGGTGTAGATCAGGTAGGCGAGGCTGTGCTCGTCGGTTTCCGCGGACGGCGGTTCGTCGGCCGGCTCGTCGGACTCGAGCAGTTCCAGCAGGCGCGGGGCGTCCGCCTGGCTCGCGCCGGCCCGGTCGATCACCTCACGGCCGGCCTCGTCGACGAGCACGGCCGCGAGCTCCGCGTCCGCGAGCACGTGGCCGAGCCGCGCGGCCGGGTAGGCCGGGTCGAGCGGCACGTAAGCGGCGCCTGCCTTCAGTACGCCGAGCAGCCCGGTGATCAGCTGCGGCGACCGGCGCAGGCACACGCCCACGAGCGAGCCCGGGCCGACGCCCAGCGCGCGCAGCCGGTGCGCGACCCCGTTGGCGCGGCGGTCCAGGTCGGCGTAACCGATCTCGACACCGTCGTGCACCAGCGCCGTGGCGTCCGGCGTCCGCCGCGCCCACTGCGCGAACTCCGCGTGCACCCCGGCGCTCGGCGGGACGTCGACCGCGGTGTCGTTGGCGCGCACCACCAGCTCGTGCCGTTCCTCGGCGGTCAACATGTCGAGCTCGCCGACGGGCACGTCCGGTCGGGCGAGCGCCGCTTCGAGCAGCCGGCGCAGGTGGCCCAGCATCCGCTCGATCGTGGCGCGGTCGAACAGCTCCGTCGCGTACTCGGTCATCAGCTCGATGCCGCCCGCGTCCGGGCGCTCGGAGATACCGACGGTGCAGTCGAACTTCGACGCTCCCATGTGCAGCGGCACGCCGGTGAGCTCGATGTCGCCCATGCGCATCGTGTCGAGCTTCTTGCCGATGGGGTAGATCGCGAACTGGAACAGCGGGTTGCGGCTCGGGTCGCGGTCCGGGCTCAGCGCCGAGACGACCTGCTCGAACGGGAGGTCCTGGTGGCGGTGGGCGTCGAACACGGCCTCGCTCGCGCGGGCGACGAGCTCGCGGAACGTGGGCTCGCCCGCCGTCGAGGTGCGCAGCACGACCGTGTTGGCGAAGTACCCGATCAACGGGTCGACCTCGGTGCGGCTGCGGCCGGAGAACACCGACCCGAGCGGCACGTCCTCTTGCCCGGTGTAGCGGGTCATCAGCGCGCTCAGCCCCGCGACCAGGACCGGCAGAAGGCGGGTGCGCTCGGCGCCGGCGAACGCTTCGAGGTCACGGTGCAGCGGCGCGGGCAGCACGCCCGTCACGACGTCGCCGGTCCACGTCGGGTTGGCCGGGCGGGGGCGGTCCGTCGGGAACTCGAGCGTGGGGAGGCCGGCGAGCCGCTCCCGCCAGTAGGCCAGCAGGCCGGCCGCGTCGTTCTCGACCCGGCCGCGCTGCCACACGGCGTAGTCCGCGTACTGCACCGGCAGCTCGCGCAGCACCGGCTCACGCCCGGCGGCACCGGCGAGGTAGCACTCGGCCAGCTCCTCGATGAGGCGCTCGGTCGACCAGCCGTCGGTCGCGATGTGGTGCATGGCGAGGACGAGCGCGTGGTCGTCCTCGGCCACGCACGCGAGTGTCGCCCGCAGCATCGTGCCCGAGGCCAGGTCGAACGGCCGTCGCGCCTCGGCGTCGGCCAGCGCCTGGATCTCCTCGTCCCGCCTAGCCTGCGGCACGGCCGTGAGGTCCACGTGCCGCAGCTCCGGCTCCCGCGGCGGCTCGACGACCTGCCTCGGGCCGTCCGTGGTCGCCACGTAGCGCGTGCGCAACGTCTCGTGCCGCGCGACCACCGCGGCCAGCGCGGACCTCAGCAGATCCGAGTCGAGGGGGCCCTGCAGCCGCAGGGCCAGCGGGCTGTTGTACCCCGCCTGCCCCTCGCCCCACTCCTCGAGGAACCACAGCCGCTGCTGTGCGTAGGACAGCGGCAACGGCTCGTCCCGCGGCACCGGCGCGATCCGCTCCTCCTCCGCCCGGCGCCGCCGCACCGCACGAAGCTCGGCGAGCAGCTGCGCCCTCTCCCGTCCGGACAGACCGGCCAACCGGTCTTCGACATGTGGCTGCACCTTCAAGCTCCTTCACTCGGCACACGGGCACCGAGCAGCTTGTGGCACCCGCCGGCCGGGCGGCAGTCGGGCGTTTGCCCTACCCGGCCGCGGTACGTTCGGTCCATGCAGAACGCCGCTCCCACCGCCGCGGTGAGCGAACCCGTTCCCGACATCACCGTCGCGGGACGGCGGCTGCGGCCGAGCCCGGTTTTCGACACGTACTGGCGTTTCGCCGCCGCGCGCCAGGACGCGTACTTCGCGCGGCTGCGCGACAACGGGCCTGCGCCGACTGATCCGATCCTCGCCCGCCACCGGTTCACGAACTGCTACCGCGCGGCGGACCGGGTGAGCCAGTTCGCCATCCACGACGTGGGTTACGGCGGCCCGCAAGAGCCGCGCGACGTGGTCTTCCGGATGCTGCTGTTCAAGTTCTTCAACAAGATCGACACCTGGCGCCTGCTGGAGGCCGAGCTCGGCACCGTCACGTGGGCGTCGTGGCAGCCGGCGGCGGCCCGCGCGGTCCTCGACGCGGCCCGGCACGCGCTGTACTCCCCCGCCTACATCATCCCGCCACCCCGGCTGGGCGGCACCCGCAAGCACCACGACCACCTGCTGCTCGCCGAGACGATGATCCACGACGGCCTCGCCGAGAAGCTCCAGGACGCCCACGGCCTGGCGAACGTGTTCGCGCTGCTGCGCGCCTATCCGGGCCTCGGCGACTTCCTGGCGTTCCAGTTCTCGATCGACCTCAACTACACGGCCGTGCTGGACTTCTCGGAAAACGACTTCGTCGTCGCCGGCCCGGGCGCGCGCGACGGCATCCGCAAGTGCTTCGGCCCCGCCGCCCACGGCATCGAGGACGCGGTGATCGCGTACATGTCCGAGACGCAAGAAGCCCACTTCGCTCGGCTCGGCCTGCGCTTCGCGTCCCTGGGCGGCCGCCGCCTGCACCTCGTCGACTGCCAGAACCTGTTCTGCGAAGTCGACAAATACGCCCGCGTCGCGCACCCGGCCGTCCCCAGCATCTCCGGACGGACCCGCATCAAGCAGCAGTACCACCGCAACGGCGACCCGATGCCGGCTCCGTGGTTCCCGCCGAAGTGGGGCATCACCGAAGCCGTCCGAGCGCAAGCCGCGGCAGTCGTGGTCCCGCGATAGGTTGCGCTTCATGACCTCCTGGCCCCCCGCCCCGATCAGGACGGCGCGGCTCGTGCTCCGCCAGTCCGAGGCGCGCGACCGCGCGGCCGTGATCGAACTGCTCGCCTCACCCGAGGTCGGGACCTACCTCGGCGGCCCGCAATCGCGCGACGAGCTCGAACGCACCGCGCCCGAGGTGCCCGGGCGGCGCTTCGGTTTCTTCGTGGTCGAACTCGACGGGGAGACGATCGGCATGATCACGCTCGACCGGCGCGACGCGGCGCGTCCGGGCCGGTTCCGGCCTGGCGCCGAGACGACCGAGATCGGCTACCTGTTCCTGCCGCGCGCGTGGGGATTCGGGTACGCCGAAGAGGCGTGCACGGCGGTGCTCGGCTGGTTCGCAGGAGCCGGCGAACCGGTGGTGCTCTGCACCCGGACCGCCAACGAGCGCTCGATGCGGCTCGCGGCGAAGCTGGGGTTCACCGAGGTCGAGAAGTTCGAAGAGTTCGGCGCCGAGCAGTGGTTCGGTGTCTGGCATCCGACCGCCGAGGCCGATTGAGTCCCCTTGTCAAGGGACAGTCCTTACCCGAAAGCCTCCAGCTGGGCCCCGGGCCGCGGCGTAACGTGATCATGGCCGGACGCCGTGTGGGGCCACAGTGGACAGACGGTATCGACTGCCGACAAGGGGAGTTCTCAGCCATGAAGCGCACAGAACCGCACCATCCCGAGAATCCGGGCACCACGGGATCCCCGGCGCGACTGACCCGGCGGTCCTTCGCGGGCATCGCTGCGCTGGGCGCCGCCGGGGTCGCGCTCGCCGTGCCGGGTTCGGCGGGCGCGGTCACGCGGCCCGTGGCGCGGCGGTCCGTCGTGCTCGTCCACGGCGCGTACGCCGACGGGTCGTGCTGGGCGGAGGTGATCCCGCGGCTGCAAGCCGCCGGGATCACGGTCACGTCGGTGCAGAATCCGTTGACCTCGCTCGACGACGACGTGGCCGCGACGCGGCGTGAGCTCGACCTGCAGAGCGGCCGGACCGTCCTCGTGGGCCACTCCTACGGCGGTTCGGTGATCAGCCAGGCCGGTGACCACCCCGCCGTCGACTCGCTCGTCTACCTGTCCGCGCGGGCGCCGAGGGCCGGCGAGGACTACCCCGCGCTCACCGCGCGGTTCCCGGCCGCGCCGGCCAGTGCGGGCCTGGTGTACCAGAACGGTTTCGGCCACCTGACCGAAGACGCGTTCCTCAACGACTTCGCCAACGGCGTCCCCACCGCCCAGGCGCGGGTCCTCTACGCCGTCCAGGGCCGCGTCGCGCAGGATCTCTTCGCGACCAAAACCACCGTCGCCGCCTGGGAAACCAAGCCGAGCAGCTACGTGATCACCACGGCCGACCGCACGACGTCACCCGAGCTCCAGCGCTTCGTGGCCGCCCGGATGAAGGCGCGCACGACGGTGGTCGACTCGGGCCACCTGTCGTTCATCACGCATCCCGACGTCGTCACCCGAGTCATCCTCGAGGCCGTGCACCGGGCCTGAACCTACGAATGGTCGGCGGCGCTCAGCGAGTCCGCGGCGGTCAGAAGGGAGGCGCCGAGCAGCACCCCGTCCTTCAGGAGGGCCTCGCCGAGCACGGACAGCTGCGACATCCGGTGCCCCTCGCGCCACGCTTCCGGTGTGGTGACGAGGAAACTGAGCGTGCCGACCATCATCGCCGCGGCCCCGAGACTGCCGGCGGCGGACGCACGGGGCACGAGCGGCTTCGCCGCGATCAGGGAGCCCAGCACGATCTGCGTGGTCCCGATGACCCGGCCGAGGTTGCGGGCGCCCCACTTCTTCCGCGGCCACGCGGTGAGCGGGCTCGCGGTGACGAGGGGCTCCGCGTTCTCGATCTCGTAGTCCTGGAACTTCAGCACCCCGACCCACACGAAGCACGTCGTCAGCCCGTACCGCATCACCGGCAGCGCGGCGGCGGCCAGTGCGCCCGGGACACTCGTCACCGCACGGCCTGGACCGCGCTCGCGATGAGCCGCAGCACGTCGTCGGGGTGGGAGACCATCGCGACGTGATTCGTCGCGACCTCGACGGTCGTGGCCTTCATGCGCGCGGCGAACTGCCGCTGGGCGTCAGGCGGGATCGCCTGGTCGCCCTCGGCGACCAGGAACCACGCCGGGTGCGACTTCCACGCCGGAGCACCCATCACCTCTTCGAGGGCCGAGAACGCGAGGGGCTGCTGCACGGCGAACATGACCCGCGCCTTCACCGGGTCGACGTCGGCGGCGAAGTGGTTCACGAAGTCGTCCTCGGGCAGCCACGCGAAGCCCTGCTTGTCGACGTCGAGGTGCGCCAGCGCCGGGCTCACGGGGCCCTTTTCCAGCAGCTTGCCGATCGTCTCGCCCTCGTCGAGGCCGAACCCGGCGACGTAGACCAGGCCGACGACGTTCGGCGCGTCGGTCCCCAGCGCGGTGATGATCTGACCGCCGTACGAGTGTCCGGCGACGATCGTCGGGCCGTCCTGGCGGGCCAGCACCTGGCGCAGCCGCGCGACGTCGCCGGCCAGCGACGCCTCCGCGAACTGCGGCGCGGTGACCCGGAAGCCGTCGGCCTGCAGGCGCTCGATCACCGCGCTCCAGCTGGAACCGTCGGCCCACGCGCCGTGGACGAGAACGATGTTCGGACGTTGAGCCATGCCGGTTCCTCCCGGGGCAGCCGTTTCAGGGCCCTTGGAGACTGGCGCGGCGGGCGCCGTCGCCTCATCACCCCCGGCTAGTGAACCCTCGCGCGGGCCGAGCCACGCGGCCACCACGTGGGCCACGACCACCGCCACGATCACCAGCGGCATCACGGCCAGCCCGTCGGACGAAAGCAGCAGCGTGGCGAGCAGGACGGACGTCAGCGGCAGGCGCAGCATGACCACGCACATCGCGCCGATTCCCATCGCCACCCCGGCGACGAGCGGCAGCCCCGGCAGGTGCGACAGCGCGATGCCGCCCGCGGCGCCGAGGAACATCGCCGGGAAGATCGGGCCGCCGCGGAATGCCGACAGCGTCACGCCGTACGCGAGTCCCTTGCAGGCCAGCAGGAGCAGCAGCATCGGAACCGAGTACGCCGCGCTGGTCTCCAGCAGCGTCGGCAGCGCCGTCTCGCCGGAGAACAGGACGTCCGACAGGCTGCCGCCCGCGGCGGTGTAGGCGATCGCGAGCCCGGCGACCACGAGGCCCGCCACGGGGGTCAGCAGCAGGACGTGGTTTTCCACGCGCGAGTGCAGCAGCAGCGACAGCCGGCGAATGCCCGTGCCCAGCACCGCCGCGGCCGCGCCGATGCCGAGTGCCCAGCCGAACTGCGCGAGGTCGGGGTGGGTGAACGGCGGCAGCTCGGGCAACGCCAGCGACGCCGCGCCCAGGCCGGTCAGCGAGTCGAGGCCGATGAAGAGCAACGTGCCGATCCCGGCGGCCAGCAGACCGGGCAGCAGCACCAGCCCCATGGTCGCGCCGGCCAGCCCGGACGCCTCCATCAGCAGGAACGCGCCCAGGATCGGCGACCCGAGCAGCGCGCTGATCGCCGCGAAGCTCCCCGTCGCCGCCACCACGGCACCGACCTGCTTCGGCGCATGCGGGCGGGCGAGCCGCACCGCGCACACCCCGAGGCCGGCACCGAGGGCGATCAGCGGCGCTTCGGGCCCGAGCACCGCCCCCAGCCCGAGCGTCGCCAATGCGGCCAGCAGCACTCCCGGCAGCTGTATCGGCGTCGGCTGCTGGCCGGGCGTGAACCCGTAGACGGGCGGATGGCCGCCCCCACCGGGCAGGTACCGCACCGCGACCGCGACCAGCACCCCGCACAGCACCAACGGCGGCACCGGCCACCACCACGGCGGCCCCCCGAACCCGAGCGCGCGCGGCAGATCGGTGTACACCCAGCTCTGGAGGGCGCCGACCAGCTGGAGGAAGAAGTACGCCGCCGCGGAGATGGGCACCCCGATGATCGCGGCGAGCACCAGCAGACGCAGGTAGGCGGGTGAGCGAAGCCGCGCCGCAGCGCCCGGCTGAGCGGGTTGGCTCGGCTGACCGGGTTGGGTCGGCTGACCGGGTTGGGTCGGCTGCCCCGGCTGCACCTGCCCGCGCGGCTGATCCGCCCGGCCCGGCCCGTCCGAGGTACCGCCGGCCGACGCAGGCGTAGCCGTGTCCGCCATGCTCCGCCCTCCTCCGCCGTCGGCCCCGCCACGCCGGCACGCCACTCGCACCGACGTAGGCAGACGACGCAACGGTGCTCGCCGCGGCTCCGCGAAACATCGCCCGTCCCAGGTGAGCCGGATCGGCCTCGCCGCGGCGAACCCAGGTCACGCCGGAGACAGTGCGAGCCGCGTGGCAGTCGCGACCAGCCTGACGAACGACAGAAACCTCGCCGGACACGGCGGACCTGCACTGCGACCCGCAACTCAGCAAGCCGAGCCGGCAACGCCAGACGTCCTGCCGCGGGGGGCCAAACGTCACCCACGCAGGTCAGGCTTGAGGTGTTCACTCAGCGACACGCACGCCGAGCGCCCGAGCGGCGAACGCCGGGCGTTCGTCACAAGCCGGCCGACGTCGCCGCGAGCCTGGGTCGGCCCGGCGAACGACGGCCGCGACGTCGAGCTGCCGACCGACCCTGACGGCCGCGAAGAACTACCCCGCGTTGGCGCGCCGAGCCGTGCTGAACCGGCGTTGGTAAGCCGCCGGGCTGATGGACAGCTTCCGCGCGAACACGCGCCGCAGAGCTTCGTAGCTGGGGAAGCCGGCCAGGGTCGCGGCCTGGGTGGCGTTGTGGCCTTGGTCGAGCAGGGCCCGGGCCAGGTCGAAGCGGATGTTCTCCACGTAGCGGGCCGGGGTGGTGTCCAGTTCGTCGTGGAAGAGGCGGGTGAGCTGGCGGGTGCTGACGTTCAGGTGCTTGGCGAGGTCGCCCAGCGAGTGCCGGGCGCCGGGGTTGGCCGTGACCAGGTCGGTGATGGTGCGCAGGGCCGGGGAGCGCGGCGGCGGGCCCTGCAGCGGCGCCGAGAACTGCGACTGCCCGCCCGAGCGCTGCAGGTACACGACCAGCGACCGGGCGACGTCGCGGGTCAGGTCGGGGCCGTGGTCCTCCTCGACGAGGGCCAGGGCCAGGTCGATGCCGGCGGTGACGCCGGCGGAGGTGTAGGTGGTGCCGTCGCGGACGTAGATGGCGTCGGGCTCCACGCGGCACGTCGGGCAGCGGGAGGCGAGCTCGTGGGTGACCTTCCAGTGCGTGGTCGCGCGCTTGCCGTCGAGCAGGCCGGCGGCGGCGAGGACGAACGCGCCCGTGCAGATCGAGGCGACGCGGCGGGCGCCGTCGACCGGAACGCGGGCGGCTTCGGCCAGGTCGCACGGCACGGGCGTGCTCGGGAAGAGGTCCGAGCCGGCCACGAGGTAGGTGTCCGGCGCGGGCTCGGAGCGCACGGAGCCCTCGACCGCGACCTTGAACCCGAGGTTCGACACCACGTCCTCGCCCGTCGGCGACACGAGCACGATCCGGTAGTGGGCACCGAAGCGGTTGGCCTCCTTGAACACCTCCGCCGGGCCCGCGACGTCCAGCAGCGTCACCCCGTCGAAGACCAGGATCGCCACGACGCGCTCAGGGGAACCGGGCCGGGCGGTCGTGGAGGCGGGAGACGGGCGCACAGGGCATTGGTAGCACACCGTCACCACAAAAGTGAGCCGAACGAGTTTCGTTACACTACTTGACCGTAACGGAACTGCTCGCTACGTTCCCTACGTCACAGGCCCGACCGAGAAGCAGGTCCGGCACGGGCCGCGAGCCCTCTGGCAACGAAGCCACAGGAAGGTGAATCGAACCATGGTGGAGACGTACGTTCTGGTTCCGGGCGCGTGGCACGGCGCGTGGGCGTGGCGGCCGGTCGCCCAGCGGCTGCGCGCCGCGGGGCACAACGTGGTCGCCCTGACGCTGCCGGGCCTCGCGGACGGCGACGATCCCCGGCGTTTCACGCTCGAGGACACAGTGGACTTCGTCGTGACTTTCCTCGAAGCGCACGACCTGACCGACGTCACGCTGGTCGCCCACAGCTGGGGCGGTTACCCCGTTTTCGGTGCGGCCCACCGGGTTCCGCACCGGGTGCGCCGCCTCGTTTTCCACAGCGCGTTCGTGCCGGAGCAGGGCGTGGCCCTCGTGGACGACGTCCCGCCGGGGCACGCCGCGCTCTTCCGGCAGCTCGCGCAGGAGTCGGGCGACCATTCCGTGGTCCTGCCCTACCCGGTGTTTCAGAGCGCCTTCGCCCAGGACACGCCCGAACCGACGCAGAAGCTGATCTACGAACTGCTCGTCCCCCAGCCGATGAGCTACTTCGAACAGCCCTTGCACGCCCCCGCGCTGTCGACGCTCGGCCTGCCGATCAGCTACCTGGCCGGCGAATGCGACCTGGCGATGCCCCCGGGCGACTACGCGTGGTGCCCGCGGTTCCCGGCCCGGCTCGGCGTCGAGCCGATCACCGTTCCGGGTGACCACGAGGCGTTTCTGACCCGGCCCGACGCGTTCGTCTCGGCACTCCTGCATTCACACACCGTCGACGGCTGAACCGCGCGTCCCGATCTGAGTGGTTCCTGGCCGGACAAAGGCGGCACCGCGGGCGCCTCGATCGGCACCATGGAGAAGGACAGAATCCGTCGAGAAAAGAACGGAAGCGCAGCAGTCATGTCAGAGATCATCGCGGGTGTGGAGATCCCGGAGACGGAAGCGGTCGCCGAGGCGTCGCGCCTCATCCAGGAAACGACCAACCCGCTCATCTACCACCACTCCCGCCGGGTTTACTTCTTCAGCCAGTTCCACGCGCAGCGGCTCGGCGTGAAACCCGATCCGGAACTGCTCTACCTGGCCGCGATGTTCCACGACACCGGGCTCATCACGCCGTTCTCCGACGTGGAGCAGCGCTTCGAGGTCGACGGCGCCGACCACGGACGCAAGTTCCTGCTGGACCGGGGTTTCTCGCGCGAGGCCGCGGACACCGTGTGGACGGCCATCGCCCTGCACACCACGCCGGGAATCCCCGGGCGCATGGGCCCGGAAATCGCCACGACCCACCTCGGCGTGCTCACCGACGTGCTCGGTTTCGGCTTCGACGGTCTGGACCTCGCCCAGGTCGAGGAAATCCTCGCCTTCCACCCGCGCGGCGATTTCAAGAACGATTTCCTGCGCACCTTCGTCGACGCGCTGAAGCACCGCCCGGAAACCACCAACGGAACGGTGAACTCCGACATCCTGGAGCACTTCATCCCCGATTTCCGCCGCACGACCACGGTCGAGCGCATCACCGGCTCGCCCTGGTCAAGCTGACCCGGACGTCGAGATGGACGACCGACACAGCCTGAGCCGGGGGGCTTCCTTCGCTCTGCTCGTCTTCGCCAACGTGCTCCTCATGGCGTCGACGAGCGCGCCCTCGCCGATCTACCCGGTGTACCTGCAGCGGTGGGGCTTTTCGGTGACGATCCTGACGGTCGTGTTCGCCGTGTACGTCGCCGGCCTGGTCGGCGCGCTGTTGACGGTCGGTTCACTGAGTGACCACGTCGGGCGCCGGCCGGTGCTGGTCGCGTCGCTCCTCGTAGCCGCGGCCGGCACGGCGATCTTCTGGGCGGCCGGCGGGGTCGGCGCGCTCGTGACCGCCCGGATCGTGCAGGGCCTCGCCACCGGGATGGCGACGGGCGCGCTGGCCGCCGGGCTGGTCGAGCTCTCCCCCGCCGATCGCCCGCACCGCGGCCCGATGATGACCGCGGTGGGGACGAGCTTCGGGCTCGCCGCCGGCGGTGGGCTGACGGGCCTGCTCGTGCAGGCCGGCCCGCATCCCGACGCGGTGGTCTTCCCGGTGCTCACCGTGGCGTTCATGGTCGTCGCCGCGCTGGTGTTCGCCATCCCCGAGACCGCCGGCCGGCGCCCCGGCGTGCTGGCGTCGCTGCGCCCGCGCGTCCGCGTGCCGCGCGAGACGCGCCCGGCGTTCCTCGGCGCGGTGCCCGCCATCGTCGCGGGCTGGGCGTTGACCGGGTTGTTCCTGGCGCTCGCCCCTTCGCTGGTGACCGACGTCCTGCACGTGCGATTCGGCGCCGCGGGCGGTCTCGCCATCGCGGTGCTGTTCCTCGCCAACAGCGCGGGCGGGTTGTGGGCGGCGCGGCACTCGGCCCGGATCGCGACGCTGATGGGCGCGGTCGGACTGGTCGTGGGCTCGGCGGTGCTGGCCGGCGCGCTGGGTTTCGGCTCCGCGGCCGGCTTCCTCGTCGGGTCGGTGATCGCCGGGCTGGGCGTCGGCCTGACGTTCACCGGAACCCTGCGCGGGATCAGCGCGGCCACCACCACGAAGACACGCTCGGAAGTGTTTTCCGCCGCGTATGTCGTGAGCTACGCGGCGCTGAGCCTCCCGTCGCTCGCGGCCGGGCTGTTGGAGCCGTACTGGGGCCTGGAGACGACGGGCTACGCGTACCTCGCGTTCGTCGGGGTGCTGTCCGTGAGCGCCGCCGTGCAGTCCTCTTCGTCCCGGCGGGTCGCCCAACTCGTTGCATCCCAACACCACTGAGTGACTGTCCGGAAAGGACCCGACATGCAAGCCATCACCGCACAGAACCAGAACGCGGGCATCGCCGGCCTCAAGCTCGCCGAGGTGCCCCACCCGCACGCCGCCGAGAACGACGTCATCGTGCGCGTCCACGCCGCCGGCTTCACCCCGGGCGAGCTCGACTGGCCCGGCACCTGGACCGACCGCGCCGGGCGCGACCGCACGCCGAGCGTGCCCGGGCACGAGCTGTCCGGCGTCGTCGCCGAGCTCGGGTACGGCACCACCGGCCTGAGCGTCGGGCAGCGCGTGTTCGGCCTCACCGACTGGCTGCGCGACGGGGCCCTCGCCGAGTACACCGCCGTCGAGGCCCGCAACCTCGCGCCGCTCGCCGCGGACATCGACCACACCGTGGCCGCGGCACTGCCGATCTCGGGGCTCACGGCGTGGCAGGCGCTGTTCGACCACGCTTCGCTGTCCGCCGGCCAGACCGTGCTGATTCACGGCGCCGCCGGCGGTGTCGGGTCCATCGCCGTGCAGCTCGCCCACGAGGCGGGGGCTCAGGTGATCGGCACCGGCCGCCCCGCCGACCGCGACTTCGTGCTCGGCCTCGGCGCGCACTCCTTTGTGGACACCGCCTCCTTCGAGTCGGCCGGCCCGGCCGACGTCATCCTCGACGTCATCGGCGGCGAGGTCCTCGAGCGCTCGACGAAGCTGCTGCGCCCCGGCGGCACCGTCGTCACCATCGCCGCCCCGCCCGAGGTCCAGCCGGCCGACGGGCGCGCCGTCTTCTTCGTGGTGGAACCGGACCGCCTGCGCCTGGCGGACCTCGCCCAGCGCGTCCGCGACGGACGGCTCAAGCCGATCGTCAGCACCGTACGCCCGCTCGCCGAGACGGCGGACGCCTTCGCGCGCCGCCAGCGGACTCCGGGCAAGACGATCATCCAGGTGGCGGAGTGATCCGCCCGCGGGTCGCCGGCGGCCTCCTGCTCACCGCGGTGGCGGTCGCCGGCTGCTCGTCCGCCACGCAGTCCCCGCCGGCCGCTCCTGTTTCGGCTCCGGCTTCTGTTTCCGCTCCGGCCCCGGCTTCCGGTCATCCGGCCGAGACCCTCACCCCGCTCCTCGCCCAGGCCCTCCCGAACATCCCGGGGAAGACGTTCACCTCGTCGATCGTCACCTTCCCCCCGTCCGCCAGCGCGGCCCCGCACCGCCACGGCGACGCCTTCGTCTACGCCTACGTACTCGAGGGCACCATCCGCAGCCAGCTCGAAGGCCAGCCCGCCCGCACCTACCACCAGGGCGACAACTGGACCGAACAGCCCGGCGCGCACCACGTGTCCACGGACAACGTCAGCGCGACCGAACCGGCGAAACTGCTGGTGGTGTTCGTGGCGACGACCGGAGAACAGCTGAAAGTCGACGACCCGCACGGCTGACCGCTGTGAACCCGGTCCGGCTCGACAACCTCACCGCTTCGCGAGCCCTGATCAAGAAGTGGTGAGGTTGTCGAGCATCAGCGACAGCGTGAACTCGAACCGCTCGTGACCCACACCCGACGTCAGCTCGGCCGCGTGCCGGCGGGTGTGCGGGAACCGCTCGGCCGGCAGCGCGCCCAGCCGCTCGACCAGATCCTCCCGGCTGAGCACCCAGGCGTCGTCCGGGTTCTTCTGCCGTTGGTGGACCAGTGAGCGTTCCCAGGCGTACGCGGTGACGTACAGCGTGAGTGAGTCCAGGGCCCACGCGGCGGTCTGTGCGGGGACGCCGCCGGCGAGCAGGAGGCCCAGGATGCCCTCGCTGACGCGCAGGGTCTCCGGATGGGTGGGGACGAGGGCGAGCGCCGCGCGGGACACGCCGGGATACTGGAGGTAGCGGTCGCGCAGCTGGGCGTAGACGTCGTGGATCTGCTGCCGCCACCGCGCGGGGTCCGGCTCGGGCAGCGAGATCTCCGAGCAGAGCCGGCCGATGAGCAGGTCGTCGAGGTCGGTTTTCGTGGTGATGTGGGCGTAGAGCGACGACGGCCCGGTGCCCAGCACGGCCGTGACGCGGCGGATGGTCAGCGCGTCGTAGCCCTCGGTGGCGACGACCTGCAGGGCCGCGTCCGTGATCCGCTCGGCGGTGATGGGCGGTTTGCGGGAAGCGGCAGACGCGGAGCGCTGAGCACGGCGGGAAGCGGCGGGCATGACCACCACCCTACCTTGACACGAACTTAGTTCGTCATCTAGAACTTTGTTCGTGACTACTGAACTTAGTTCGTCAGCCGGGTCGGCAACGGCCTCGCTACCCGTCCGCCGAGCCTGGCTGATGCTGGTCGTCGTGGTCGTCGCGGAACTGATGGATCTCGTCGACACGAGCGTCGCCAACCTGGCCGGGCCGTCGATCCGCGCCGATCTCGGCGGCGGGCCGATGACGCTGCAGTGGGTGCTCTCGGCCTACACCGCGGCGTTCGCGCTCGGCCTGATCACCTCGGGCCGCCTCGGTGACCTGCTCGGCCGCCGCCGGCTGTTCCTGCTGGGCATGGCCGGCTTCACCGTCGCGTCGCTGGCCTGTGGATTCGCGCCCGGTGCCGGGTTCCTCATCGCCGCCCGGGTGGTCCAGGGCCTGTTCGGCTCGGTGATGATCCCGCAGGGCCTGGCGCTGGTGAAGATCGTCTTCCCGCCCGAGCACCTGCGCAAGGCGCTCATGCCGTTCGGCCCGATCATGGGCCTGGCCACCGTCGCCGGCCCCGTGCTGGCCGGCTGGCTGCTGCACCTGGACCTGTTCGGCGGTGAGTGGCGCTCGATCTTCCTGGTCAACGTCCCGTTCGGCGTTCTCGCCGGCGCGCTCGCCTGGTGGGTCCTCCCCCGCCACAGCGGCGAAGACCGCACCGCGCGCCTGGACGTGCGTGGCGTCGGCCTGCTCACCGCCGGTTCGGCGCTGCTGATCGTGCCGCTCATCCAGGGCCGTGACCTCGGCTGGCCCGCGTGGACCTACGTGATGATCGCCGCCGGCCTGGTGGCCTTCGGGCTGTTCGTGGTGTCCGAACGCCGCAGCGCGCACCCGGTCATCGCGCCGTCGTTGTTCCGCAGGCGTAGCTTCGTGGTGGGCCTGGTGATCGTCGGCGGGTTCTACGCCGCGCTGAGCGCGTTCGTCCTGGTGCTCAACCTGCTGCCGCAGTCCGGCTTGGGCTGGTCACCGTTGCGGACCGGTTTCGCGCTGATCCCGTGGGCCGTCGGCACCGCGGTCGCCACACTGCTGTCGGGCGCCGTGCTCGCCGCGAAGCTCGGGCGAGCGAACCTCCACGGGGACTGGCCATCGCGATCGTCGGCCTGCTCGGTCTCCGGTGGTCGATCGCCCACTGGGGCGCGGGCATCGCCGGGTGGCAGCTGGCCCCCGCGCTGCTCGTGACCGGACTCGGTTCCGGGCTGCTGTTCGTGCCGCTGTTCGACTTCGTCCTCGGCGACGCGACCACCGAAGAGGTCGGCACCGGCGCCGGAGTGCTCAACGCGGCCCAGCAGTTCGCCGGCGCCCTGGGCGTCGCCGCGCTCGGCACCGTGTTCTTCGCCCGCGTCGGGCCGCCGTCGGCCGCGTCGTACCTGTCCGCCGCCGAGCTGGTGTTCGGCCTCTGCGCCGGTGTCTACGTGCTGGTGCTGCTGCTGGTCCGGTTCCTGCCGAAGCACGCGCAGCAGTGAAGCTCAGTCGCCCAGGCCGTAGCGGCGGATGCGCTTGTACAAGGTGCCGCGCGCCATCCCGAGCCGGTGCGCCGCCGCGGTCTTGTTGCCGCGGCAGGCGACGAGGACCTCACGGATGATCTCGGCTTCCGCGTTCTGGAGCGGATTTTCGTGCTCCGACACCGAAACCGCGCTGAAAATCAGGACACAGCCGTCCTCGAAGCGGCCCGGGGTGACGGGGCGGACGGTGGCGACGCGGCCGTCGCCCAGCGGCAGGTGCGTGGCCGAGGGGCCGGCTTCGCGGAGCATCGCCCACAGCGTCGCACGGTCGGGCAGGGTCGCGGCGGGACCGCCGTCGCTGATCATGATCTCGCCGTCGAGCGTGATCACGGTGGTGCCGGGCAGGGAGCGGAACGTCATGTGCGCGTCGACGAGCCGGCGCTGCCGGGGCGTGGCCGCGTCCCGCAACGCCGAACGCAGGCGCTCGGCGAACGCGACGACGGCGGCCATCACGAAGCGGTTGGTGTGCTCGGCGCGGCAGCACACGTTGACCGAACCGAGCAGCAGCCGCGTGGTCGGGTCGACGATCGGCGCGGTCGCGCACGTGTAGGGGTGCCAGGCCTGCTTGTAGTGCTCGGCCCCGACCACCATCGACGCGGACCGCACCGCCATCGACAGCCCGACCCCGCAGGTGCCGACGCCGTCCTCGACGTAGCGGTGCCCGGGCTCGACCTCCACCTGCTGCAGGTCGCGCCGCAACGCGGGATCGGACTCCCAGCGCCAGGTCAGCGTGCCGCGCGGGTCGACCAGCGCGACCGACGCGGCGTCGCCCACGAGCAGATCGGCCGTGCCGGGGATGACGCGGCTGCCGACCGCGACGAGCAGGGTTTCGGGGTCGAACTCGGCGGGCGCGAGGTCGAGCCGCTCGGGATCGACGCCCGACTGCCGCGACCGGACCCACGACTCCTCGATCTCCGGGCGCGCCGCCCCGCGGCGATCGGCCTCGAGGAACTGTTGCCAGACGTCCGAGGCGGGCACGGGCGGCTCCTCTCCTGGCTTCGTCGCCGGGAAACCCGAGTGTGCAGCACCGGTGGAGCGCGCTGCCAGCCCCCGAACGGGCGGGGTGTTCATCTTTTGAACGGTTCCGCCGCGAGCCCGGTGTGGCGCGCCGCACCGGCGTTACCGTCGATCACCCGGCCGGCGAAGTCAAGGAGGACTCATGCGTTTCGGCGTCTTCATGGCCCCGTTCCACGCCTCACCGATCAAGAGCCCGGTGGCGGCTTTGGCTCGCGACATCGAGACGATCAAGCTGCTCGACCGGCTGGGCTACGACGAGGCGTGGATCGGCGAGCACCACTCCTGCGGCGTCGAGCTCATCGCGAGCCCGGAGATCTTCATCGCCCACGTCGCGGCGCAGACGAAGACGATCAAGCTCGGCACTGGCGTGCTCTCGCTGCCTTACCACAACCCGTTGTGGGTGGCCGACCGCGCGATCCTGCTCGACCACCTCACGCGCGGCCGGTTCATGCTCGGCCTCGGCCCGGGCTCGCTGCCGACCGACGCGTCCATGATCGGGCTCGACCCCCTCAGCCAGCGCGGCGCGCTGGAGGAGGACACCGACGTGCTGATGCAGCTGCTCAACGGCGCCGAACCCGTCACGGTCAAGACCGAGCGCTACCGGCTGCGCGACGCGCTGTGCCAGCTGCGGCCCTTCACCCAGGGCGGCCTGGAGGTCGGCGTCGCCGCGATCGCGTCGCCGTCGGGGCCGCGCATCGCCGGCAAGCACGGCCTCAGCCTCCTGTCGATCGGCGCGACCCTGACCGGCGACCTCGACCTGCTGGCCCAGCACTGGGACGTCGCCGAGGAACGCGCCACGCAGTTCGGCACCACGATGAACCGCGACGGCTGGCGGCTCGTCGGGCCGATGCACCTGGCCGAGACGAAGGAACAGGCCTACGCCGAAGTCGAGCACGGCCTCGACGACTGGTGCAACTACCTGCAGCACGTCGCCGCCGTCCCCCACTTCGAACCCGGCGGCGCGACCTTCACCGAGCGCGTCGACTGGATCAACGCCAGCGGCATCGGCGTGATCGGCACCCCGGACGACGCGATCCGCCAGATCGGCACCCTCGAAGCGCAGTCGAAGGGCGGCTTCGGCTCGTACCTGATGATGGCGCACGAGTGGGCGACGCCGGCCGCCGCGGCGCGGCACTACGAGCTGTTCGCCGAAGCCGTCGCCCCGCACTTCCAGCAGCGCCTCGACCGCCTCGCCGCGACCGAGGCGCAGGCGAAGAAGCTGCGAGCCGAGCTGCACAGCCGGCAGGGCCAGGCCCTGGAAGAGGCGAAGGCCCGGCACGAGGCGGAGAAGTCGGCTTGATCTCGGGCGCGGGCCCGGCGGCACCGGTTCTGGCTTGGGTGCCGCCGTGGGCCTTTCCCTTGCGTCAGGCCGGCATCGCGCGTGCAGGACGTGCGGCCGGCCGCGATCGTTTTGCCGAAAACGAAGCGACAGCCCGCCCACGGGGTGAATAGCTTCGGGCGCATGGACACCACGTCGCTCACCTGGCGGCCGCTCACCCGCGATGACGCCCAGGCGGCGGCCGATCTGCTCAACGCGATGGAGACCGTCGACCGGATCGGCGAGAACTACACCGCGCAGGACACCCTCCAGGAGCTGGTCGACCCGTACGCGGATCTGGCGCGCGCGAGCCTCGCGGCCTTCGACGGCGACGTGATGGTCGGGTACATGAAGATCCGCTACAAGCGGCACGCGGCAGAGGTCCACCGCGTGGTCCTCGACGGCGGCGTGCACCCGGACCACCGGCGCCGCGGAATCGGCGCCGCGCTCGTCGAAGCCGGGGTGGCGGCGGCGAAAACGCTGCACGCGCTGCACCACCCGGCGCTGCCGCTCGCGATCGACGTCCACAAGTCCGGCCACATCGACGGCCTGGCCGAAGTCCTGGCCCCGCGGGGCTTCGCACCCGTCCGGTACTTCCAGCGCATGGAGCGCCCGCTCGGTACTGCGCTCCCCGAACCGGCGATCCCCGGCGGGCTGCGGATCGAGCCGTGGTCCGAGGACAGCGACGAGGACTTCCGCGTGACCCGCAACAAGGCGTACGCGGACGACTGGAACCCGGCTCCGTCGCCCGCGGACAACTGGCGGAACAAGATCGCCAACCACACCCTGCGGCCCGAGGCCAGTTTCCTGCTCCGCGACCCGGCGAACGGCACCGCGGCGGGCATGCTCGTGGCCAACCGCTGGGAAGCCGACGCGGCGGTCACCGGCGTCCGCGGCGTGCATTTCATGGCCATCGGGACGATCCCCGCCTACCGCAACCAGGGCGTCGCCACCGCGCTGCTCGGACACGCGCTGCGGGCGGCCGCCGAGCACGGCTTCGATCGGGCCGACGCGGACGTGGACTCGGCGAGCCCCGAGGGCGTGTCCGGGATCTTCGCGAGAGCGGGGTTCACGGCCAAGCGGCCCTACGTCCGCTGGGCGCTCGAGATCTGACGCACGGGGCAAGCTCACCTCCCGCAGATGAGGCCGTCCGCGACCCGCCCCCAGATGCTCGCCTTGAGGGACGCAGAACGGAGGCAGACTCATGACGATCGGACCCATCCAGCTCGTCGTACTGGGATTTCCGGACCCGGACTTCCACGGCGCGGTCATCGCGGAGCTCGAACGGCTGAGGGAGAGCGGCACCGTCAACGTGGTCGACGCGCTGGCCGTGCACAAGGATTCCGACGGCGGGATCGAGGTCGCCCACCTGAGCAACATCAGTGACGAAGAAGCCGTCGAGCTCGGCAGCAAGGTCGGCGCGCTGATCGGGCTCGGGATCGACGGCGAGGAAGGCATGGAGGCCGGCGCCCTCGCGGGTGCCGAGGAGGCCGCGGAAGGCATCGACGTGTTCTCCGACGAAGACGCCTGGGACGTGTTGTCGGAGATCCCGGACGGCTCGGCCGCCGCCCTCGTGCTGCTGGAACACCGCTGGGCCATCCCCTTGCGCGACGCCATCGCCGAGGCGGGCGGGTTCCGCATCTCCGACGGCTTCATCAGCCCGCTCGACCTCGTCGCCATCGGCCTGGTCAGCGCGGAGGAAGCGAAGCAGCTGCACGCCTTCGAAACAGCCACCCCCAGCCGCACCTGAGACAGGAGGCAGACCATGTTCGGATCCCGCAGGATCGCCCGCCGCACCTCGCGGCGCACCGCCCGGCGCGTTTCGCGGCGCCGGCGCTGAACCCAGCGGGCCGCGTCGACCCGGAGTGCCCGCACGGGCTCGACCCCGGCCGAGCGCGACGGCCGTCACGGCGGTGTCCGAAGTGGACACCGCCCGGAGTGCCGCGATCGTCGCGTCGGCGCGACCCGGCCCCTACACTCGACCGATGCCGGACAACGACCGTCCCGCGTGCGTCGAGGACGTGCACGAGCTCGCGCTCGCGATGCCGCACGTCAAGATCTGGCCGGGCTCGGAAGGCAAGCCCGTGTACCAGGTCGGCGGCAAGTCGTTCGTCTTCTTCCGCAACCCGCGCCCGGACGCCTTCGACCCGGACACGGGTGAGCGCTACCCCGACGTGATCGTCTTCTGGGTCCCGTCGGACGCCGACAAAGAAGCGCTCGTGCAGGACGAGGCCACGCCGTTTTTCACCACCCCGCACTTCCGCGGCCACCTTTCGGTGCTGGCGCGGGCGTGCCGCCTCGGCGAACTCAGCCGGGGCGAGCTGGCGGAGGTGGTGCAGGAGGCGTGGCTCTCGCGCGCCTCCACCCGCCGCGCGGCCGCGTGGCTCGCTGAACACCCACCCCCGGCCGGGTGATCACCGGAGGCCGGGGAGACCCAGTCGTGACCCAGCCGAGTCTTGACCGGGTGACTGTTATCGCTAACACTATGCGCCGGAAAGAGTGACGCGGACCACCCGGACGAGGAAGGCGGTGACGAAGTGTCAGCAGGAGCGGCCGGCGACCGGCAGGCGAGCCTCACGGACGTGGCCGGCCTCGCGGGTGTCTCCCACATGACCGTCTCCCGGGTCATCAACGGCACGGGCCCGGTCCGCCCCGAGACCCGGGCGCGGGTCATGGCCGCGGTGGAGGAGCTGGGTTACCGGCCCAACTCCGCGGCCCGCGCGCTCGTCACGGGCCGGTCCGGCACGCTCGGCGTAGTCGCGCTCGAGTCCAATCTGTACGGACCCGCGAGCACCCTGCACGGCATCGAGAACGCCGCCCGGGAAGCCGGTTACGCCATCACGATCTCGAGCGTGAGCCGCCCGGGCCGGTCGTCCATCGCGGACGCGGTGGAGATCCTGCGGCGCCAGGCGGTGGAGGGGATCGTGGTGATCGCCCCGCACGTCACGGCCGGGCAGGCGCTGGCGGGGGTGCCCTCGGCGGTCCCGGTCGTCGCCGTCGGCGGCGGCGAAGGCGCGCCGGTTCCGGTGATCTCCGTGGACCAGTACGACGGGGCCCGCCGCGCCACCGAGCACCTGCTCGCGCTCGGGCACCGCACGGTGTGGCACATCGCCGGGCCGGAGGACTGGCTGGAGGCGCTCGAACGCGAACGCGGCTGGCGCGAGACGCTGGAGCGCCACGGCGCCGAGGTGCCACCCGTCGTCCGCGGCGACTGGAGCCCGGCTTCGGGCTACGCCGCCGGGCGAGTGCTGGCCAAGAAAGTGCCCGACGGGCTGGACGCGGTGTTCGCCGCCAACGACCAGATGGCGCTGGGGCTGCTGCGCGCGTTCACCGAGGCCGGCGTCGGCGTGCCGGCGGACGTGCACGTGGCCGGCTTCGACGACGTCCCCGAGGCGGCGTACTTCACGCCGCCACTGACCACGGTGCGCCAGGACTTCATCGAAGTCGGCCGGCGCACGTTCGGGCTGCTGACCGAGCGGATGGGCGGCGGCGACCAGCACGTGCGCCACCTGGTCGAGCCCGAGCTGATCGTCCGGGAGAGCACCGGACCACGCTGAGCGCGGTCCCCACCGAAGGAGAACCCCGTGTCCCCGCACTCTCCGAATGTTAACGCTAACATCCACGAGCCTCTCGTGGTCGGCGTCGACTTCGGCACGCTCTCGGGCCGCGCCGTCGTGGTGCGAGTCTCCGACGGCGCCGAGCTGGGCACCGCCGTGCACGAGTACCCGCACGGCGTCGTCGACCGGGCGCTGCCCGCGACCGGCGAGCCGCTGCCGCCGGACTGGGCGTTGCAGGTCCCCTCGGACTACGTCGAGGTGCTGCGCACCGCCGTTCCCGCCGCCCTGCGCGACGCCGGCGCCGACCCCGCCGACGTCGTGGGTCTCGGCACCGACTTCACTGCGTGCACGGTGGTTCCGACCACTGTGGACGGAACGCCGCTGTGCGAGCTGCCGGAGTTCGAGCGCGAGCCGCACGCGTACGTGAAGCTGTGGCGCCACCACGCCGCCCAGCCGCAGGCCGACCGGATCACCGAGCTCGCACGGGCCCGCGACGAGAAGTGGCTGCCCCGCTACGGCGGACGGATCTCGTCGGAATGGGAGTTCGCCAAGGCGCTGCAGGTGTGCGAGGAGGCACCGGCCGTCTACGCGGCGACGGCGCACTGGGTCGAGCTGGCCGACTGGATTGTCTGGCGGCTCACCGGCCACTACGTCCGCAACGCCTGCACCGCCGGGTACAAGGGCATCCTGCAGGACGGCGAGTACCCGAGCGCCGATTTCCTGCGCGAGCTGAACCCCGGCTTCGCGGACTTCGTGGCCGACAAGCTCGACCGGGCGCTCGGGCGCCTCGGCGACCGCGCCGGCTCGCTCACGGCCGAAGCGGCCGCGTGGACCGGGCTGCCGGAAGGCATCGCCGTCGCGGTCGGCAACGTCGACGCGCACGTGACCGCGCCCGCCGCGCAGGCCGTCGAACCCGGCCGGATGGTCGCGATCATGGGCACCTCGACGTGTCACGTGCTCAACGCCGAGGAGCTGCGCGAGGTCCCCGGCATGTGCGGGGTCGTCGACGGCGGGATCGTGCCCGGGCTGTGGGGGTACGAGGCCGGGCAGAGCGGGGTCGGCGACATCTTCGCCTGGTTCGCCGAGCACGGCGTACCGCCCGGCTACCACGAGGACGCGCGACGAGCGGGCGTCTCGCTCCACGAGCACCTCACGACCTTGGCCGCCGGCCAGGAAATCGGCGCCCACGGGCTGGTCGCGCTCGACTGGCACAGCGGCAACCGCTCCGTGCTGGTGGACCACGAGCTGTCCGGCGTCGTCGTCGGCCAGACGCTGGCCACCCGCGCCGAGGACACCTACCGGGCGCTGCTGGAGGCCACCGCGTTCGGCACCCGCACCATCGTCGAAGCCTTCCGGGACTCGGGGGTGCCGGTCACCGAGCTGGTCGTGGCGGGCGGACTCGTCCGCAACGCCTTCCTGATGCAGCTCTACGCCGACGTGGTGAACCTGCCCCTGTCGGTGATCGGGTCCGCGCAGGGACCGGCGCTCGGCTCGGCCCTCCACGCCGCGGTGGCGGCCGGCGCCCACCCGGACATCGCCGCGGCTGCCCGCGCGATGGGCTCGGTCCACCGGGACGTGTACCGGCCGGTGCCGGCCCACGTCCGCGCCTACGACGAGCTCTACGCCGACTACCGCGAGCTGCACGACCACTTCGGCCGCGGCGGCAGCGACGTGCTGCACCGCCTCGCGGCCCGTCGCCACGCCGCCGCCCCCGGCCGGAAAGGACAGTCCTGACATGTCGCTGACCGACGAACTGCTCGGCACCGTCGCCGAACTGCGCCAGACGGTGGCCGATCTGCACGGCGAGCTGACCCGCAACGAGCTGGTCGCGTGGACCGCGGGCAACGTCTCGGCGCGGGTGCCCGGGCGCGAGCTGATGGTGATCAAGCCGTCCGGGGTGTCCTACGACGAGCTGTCCGCCGACACCATGGTCGTCACCGACCTGCACGGGCGGCTGCGCGACGGCGATCTCGCGCCCTCGTCCGACACGGCCGCCCACGCCTACGTGTACCGGCACCTGCCCGAGGTCGGCGGGGTCGTGCACACGCACTCCACCTATGCCACGGCGTGGGCCGCACGCGGCGAGCCGATCCCGTGCGTGCTCACGATGATCGCCGACGAGTTCGGCGGGGAGATCCCGGTCGGGCCGTTCGCGCTGATCGGCGACGACTCCATCGGCCGCGGCATCGTCGAGACGCTGCGGGCCAGCCGCTCCCCCGCCGTGCTCATGCGCAACCACGGCCCGTTCACCGTCGGGCGCACCGCCCGCGACGCGGTGAAGGCGGCGGTGCTGGTGGAGGACGTGGCCCGGACCGTCCACAAGGCCTTCGAGCTCGGCGCGCCCGCGCCGCTGCCGCCCGAGGACGTCGACCGCCTCTACGCGCGCTACCAGAACGTCTACGGCCAGCGCTGAGCCCGGCCGGCGCACCCGACGAGGAGAGAAATGGCTTCGCAGAACAAACCCCAGGTCTGGTTCCTCACCGGGAGCCAGGCGCTCTACGGCGAGGACACGCTGGCGCAGGTCGCCGGGCAGTCGCTGGAGATCCAGCGGCTGCTGGCCTCGACCGGACGGCTTTCGGCCGAGCTGGTCGGGAAACCGGTGCTGACCGAGGCCGCCGCGATCCGCCGGCTGCTGCTCGAAGCCAACGCCGACACTTCCTGCGTCGGGGTGATCGCGTGGATGCACACCTTCTCGCCGGCGAAGATGTGGATCGGCGGGCTCGACGCGTTGCGCAAACCGTTGCTGCACCTGCACACCCAGCTCAACGAAGCCCTGCCGTGGCAGTCCATCGACATGGACTTCATGAACCTCAACCAGGCCGCGCACGGCGACCGCGAGTTCGGCCACGTGCTGACCCGCCTTTCCGTGCCGCGCAAGACCGTTGCCGGGCACGCGGGCGACCCGGTGGTCGTGGCGCGGATCGACGCGTGGGCGCGGGCCGCGATCGGCGCGGACCACCTGCGGGAGCTGCGGCTGGCGCGCTTCGGGGACAACATGCGCGACGTCGCCGTGACGGAAGGCGACAAGGTCGAGGCCGAGCTGCGCTTCGGCGTCTCGGTCAACACCTACGGCGTGAACGACCTCGTGGAGCTCGTCGACCGCGCGTCCGAAAAGGACACCGGCGAGCTGGTCGCCGAGTACGCGTCGGCCTACGACCTGGCGCCGGAGCTCGCCGAATCCGGCGCCCGCCACGAGTCCCTGCGGTACGCGGCGAAAGTCGAGCTGGGGCTGCGGCGGTTCCTCACCGAGGGCGGTTTCGGCGCGTTCACCACGAACTTCGAGGATCTCGGCGGCCTACGGCAGCTGCCGGGGCTGGCCGTGCAGCGGCTGATGGCCGACGGGTACGGCTTCGGCGGCGAAGGCGACTGGAAGACCTCGGCCCTGCTCGCCGCGGTGAAGGCGATGGGGGCCGGCACCGGCCTCGGCACGTCGTTCATGGAGGACTACACCTACCACTTCGGGCCGGGCGAGCCGAAGATCCTCGGCGCGCACATGCTCGAGGTCTGCCCGAGCATCGCCGCCGCCCGCCCGTCGTGCGAGATCCACCCGCTCGGCATCGGCGGCCGCGAGGACCCGGTGCGGCTCGTGTTCGACGCCGCCCCCGGCCCCGGTGTGGTGCTCGGCCTGGCCGACCTCGGCGACCGGTTCCGCCTGGTGGCCAACGAGATCGAGGTCGTCCCGCCCGACGAGCCGCTGCCCAGCCTGCCGGTCGCGCGCGCGGTCTGGCGGCCGGCGCCGTCGCTCGCCACGTCGGCCGAGTCGTGGATCACCGCCGGCGCGCCGCACCACACCGTGCTGACCCAGGCGGTGCCGGTCGAGACGCTGCGCGACTTCGCCGACCTGCTCGGCGTCGAGCTCCTCACCATCGACGCCGGCACCACCACCTCCGGGTTCGCCGACCGGATCCGCTGGAACCAGGCCTACCACCGGCTCGCCCAGGGCTTCTGACTGGAACCAGGCCTACCACCGGCTCGCCCAGGGCTTCTGAAAGGAGCACGAACAATGAAGTTCATCCGAGGAATCCGAGGGGTCACCGTCGCGGCGCTGGCTTTGACGCTGGCCGCCTGCGGTTCGAGCGTGAAGACGGCCGACCAGCAGCCGGCCGCCGGCTCGTCGGCGGGGGCGCTGATCGGCGTCACCATGCCGACGAAGTCGTCGGAACGCTGGATCCACGACGGCGACAACATCAAGGCAGCGCTGGAGAAGCTCGGCTACAAGGTCGACCTGCAGTACGCCGAGAACGACATCCCCACGCAGGTCAACCAGATCGAGAACCAGATCACCAAGGGCGCCAAGCTGCTGGTGATCGCCTCCATCGACGGCACCGCGATCACCACCCAGCTGCAGGAGGCGGCCGACCACAAGATCCCGGTGATCGCCTACGACCGCCTGCTGCTCAACAGTCCCAACGTGGACTACTACGCGACCTTCGACAACTACAAGGTCGGCGTGGAGCAGGCCACCTCGCTGGTGAAGGGCCTCGGCACCGGTCCCGGCCCGTTCAACATCGAGCTGTTCGGCGGCTCGCCCGACGACAACAACTCGACGTACTTCTTCAACGGCGCCATGTCCGTGCTCAAGCCGCTCATGGACAGTGGCAAGCTCGTGGTGAAGAGCGGCCAGACGACGTTCGCGCCGACCGCGATCCTGCGCTGGGACCCGGCCACCGCGCAGCGGCGCATGGAGGACCTGCTCACCAAGACCTACGGCGGCGGCGCGAAGGTCGACGGCGTGCTCTCGCCGTACGACGGCCTGTCCATCGGCATCCTCTCGGCGCTCAAGAGCAACGGCTACGGCACCGCCGGCCAGCCCTACCCGGTGGTCACCGGCCAGGACGCCGAGGTCGCGTCGGTCAAGTCGATCATCGCCGGCGAGCAGTACTCGACGGTGTTCAAGGACACCCGCAAGCTCGCCGACGTCACGGTGAAGATGGCCGACACCGTGCTCAAGGGCGGCAAGGCGGAGGTCAACAACACCACCGACTACAACAACGGCAAGAAGGTCGTGCCCTCGTACTTGCTGCAGCCCGTGGTCGTGGACAAGACCAACTACCAGAAGGAGCTGCTGGACTCCGGCTACTACACCGCGGGCCAGCTGAAATGACGGAACTGCTCGGCATGCGCGGGATCACGAAGACCTTCCCCGGGGTCACCGCGCTCGCCGACGTCACCCTTTCCGTGCGCCGCGGGGAGATCCACGCGATCTGCGGGGAGAACGGCGCCGGGAAGTCGACCCTGATGAAGGTGCTCTCCGGGGTGCACCCGCACGGCAGCTACGACGGCGAGATCCGGTTCGACGGCGAGGCGTGCGAGTTCGGCTCCGTGCGGGACAGCGAACGCCGGGGTATCGTGATCATCCACCAGGAGCTGGCGTTGTGCGGGCAGCTCTCGATCGCGGAGAACATCTTCCTCGGCAACGAGCGGGCACGGCGCGGGTTCATCGACTGGAACCGCACCAACCACGAGGCCGGCGAGCTGCTGCGGCGCGTCGGCCTCGCGGAGAACCCGGTCACGCCGGTGCGCGACCTCGGCGTGGGCAAGCAGCAGCTCGTGGAGATCGCGAAGGCGCTGTCGAAGCAGGTGAAGCTGCTCATCCTCGACGAGCCGACCGCCGCGCTGAACGACGACGACTCCGCGCACCTGCTCGACCTGCTGCGCGGGCTGCGCGCTGACGGCGTGACGTCGGTGATCATCTCCCACAAGCTCGGCGAGGTGATCGCGATCGCCGACACCGTCACGATCCTGCGCGACGGCCGGACGATCGAGACCCTCGACGCGGCCGGGCTCACCGAGGAGCGGCTGATCACCGGCATGGTCGGGCGCGACCTGGAGCACCGCTTCCCGCCGCGCGAGCCCGACATCGGCGACGAGGTGCTGCGGATCGAGGACTGGACCGTGCACAGCCCGACCCAGCCGGGCCGGGTCGTGGTCGACGGCGCCAACCTCACACTGCGGCGCGGGGAGGTGGTCGGCCTGGCCGGGCTGATGGGCGCGGGCCGGACCGAGCTGGCGATGAGCGTGTTCGGCCATTCCTACGGCACGGGCATCTCCGGCCGGCTGATCAAGGACGGCGTGCCGATCGACGTCCGCTCGGTCCGCGACGCGGTGCGCCACGGCATCGCCTACGCCACCGAGGACCGCAAGCGCTACGGGCTCAACCTGATCGAGGACGTGCAGCGCAACGTCTCGGCCGCGGGCCTGGGCAAGCTGGCGCGCCGCGGCTGGGTCGACGAGCACGCCGAGCACGACACCGCCGCACGGTTCCGCCGGGACCTGCGGATCAAGGCGCCGACCGTGCGCAGCGTGACGGGGAAGCTCTCGGGCGGCAACCAGCAGAAAGTCGTGCTGGCCAAGTGGATCTTCACCGACCCGGACGTGCTGATCCTCGACGAGCCGACCCGCGGCATCGACGTCGGCGCGAAGTTCGAGATCTACTCGATCATCAACTCCCTTGCCGCGCAAGGGAAGGCCGTGCTGGTCATCAGTTCCGAGCTGCCGGAGCTGATCGGCCTGTGCGACCGGATCTACGCGCTGTCCGCGGGCCGGGTGACCGGCGAGGTCGCCCGCGAGGACGCCACCCAGGAGCTGCTGATGCAGTACATGACGAAGGAACGCCCATGACCACAACGGACACGGCCCGGCCCGCCGCGCCCCCGGCCGCCACCCCGGGCAGGCGGATCTCGATCAACCCGCGCCAGAGCGGGATCTACGTCGCCTTCGCCCTCATCGTGGTGCTGTTCGAGGTGCTCACCGGCGGCGCGCTGCTCGAGCCGCAGAACATCTCGAACATCATCGTGCAGAACTCCTACGTGCTGATCCTCGCGATCGGCATGATCCTGGTGATCATCTCCGGCCACATCGACCTCTCGGCCGGGTCGGTGGTCGCGATGACCGGCGCCGTCTCGGCGGTGCTCATGGTCAACCTGCACGTGCCGTGGCCGCTCGCGGTGCTGATCACCCTGGTGACGGGCGCGGTGATCGGCGCGTGGCAGGGGTACTGGGTCGCCTACTTCGGCATCCCGGCCTTCATCGTGACGCTGGCGGGCATGCTGGCGTTCCGCGCGCTGACGCTGACCGTGCTGGGCAACCAGGGCATCGGCCCCTTCCCCGACGCGATCCGCACGCTGTCCAACGGCTTCACCGACGGCTACCTCGGCAACATCGGCCTCGGCCCGCTCGGCGGCGCCGACTTGGTCAGCCTCATCGTCGGCGTGCTCACCGTCGCCGCGATCGCGATCACCCAGCAGCGCAAGCGCTCCGCGCGGCTCGGGTACGGGCAGGAGGTGGACCCGTACCCGGTGTTCGTCGCGAAGGTGGCCGGCGCCGCGATCCTGGTGCTCGCCGTGGTGGTGCAGCTCGCGCGGTTCAAGAACCTGCCGTGGGTGCTGATCCTGCTGGCCGTGCTGGTGGTCGGCTACTCGCTCGTCGCCGGGCGCTCGGTGTTCGGCCGCCACATCTACGCGGTCGGCGGCAACCTCCAGGCCGCGACGCTGTCGGGCGTCAAGGTCAAGTCGGTGGCGTTCTGGATCTTCGTGAACATGGGCGTGCTGGCCGCGCTCGCGGGGATCATCTTCGCCGGCCGACTGAACCAGGCCGGTCCCACGGCCGGCGTGAACTTCGAGCTCGACGCGATCGCCGCCGCGTTCATCGGCGGCGCCGCCGTGCAGGGCGGCGTGGGCAAGGTCGTCGGCGCGATCACCGGCGGGCTCATCATGGCCGTGATCAACAACGGCATGTCGCTGATCGGCGCCCCGAGCGAGCGCGTGATGCTGGTCAAGGGCGTCGTCCTGCTCGCGGCCGTCGCGTACGACATCTGGACGAAACGCCGGGGAACCGCTTAGAGCCGGCGTGCGTCCACTGTGGAGTGCTGGACGCGGAGGGAACTGGACGGTGCGCGGGTGCGGGGGTGCGCGGGTGCGGCAGCCAGGCGGGGTGTCCGCCTGGCTGCCGGATCACGATTCGAACCTTGACACCCCCACGGCCGCGATGTTGGATCCCGTGTCGTGCCTCGAAGAAAGCTCGTCATGGCGACGACGGCTGCGCTCGTGCTCGGTGGTGCGGCGGTCGCCGTGACAGCCGGGCTGGTGACCGGCGGAGACCCGGCGCCGATGACTCCGGCAGCGCCCGCCGTGGGTTCGGCTCCAGTCGCGTCGAAACCCGTTTCCCCGCCGCCCCAGCCCCTTTCGCCCGCGGTGACCGCGTCAAGTGAGCCGGCGCACGCCGACCCCGTGGATGTCCACAATGCACACGGGTCCGGGGCAATTCAGTCGCCGAAGCACACCAGCGGCAATTCCGGCAGCTCCCGGAGCGACGCCGACGTCTACAAACAACCGATCAACGCTCGTCCTTCGGGCCAGGTGCCCGGTCTCGGCCCCGTGCTCGGGACGAAAACGGGCAACACCGGTCCCGCGGACGAACCGGTCACCACGCCCTCGGCACTCCCCAACCCGGCCGCGACGCCGCCCACGTTCACACCGTCGGTGCAGCCCGGGCCGTGACCAGGTCTACGGCCGGCGGAAGATGGTGATCGAGTGGCCGACCTCGTCGATCGGGGTGCTGGTGGCCAGCACGGCCTTCAGGTGGGCGTCGGCCTTGGCGATGGAGGAGTCGGAGACCGCGAGGAGGCCGTGGACCTGATCGGGCGGCACGCGGAGGGGGTCGGCGGCGGCGATGCCGTAGAACGCCGGGACGCCGCTGCCCTTGTAGATCAGCCAGACGGGCTCGCCGGGGTAGGTCGTGTGGAGGCGGTCGGCGAGGCGGCCGAGGTCCTGGCCCCAGTCGACGTTCGAGTCGTGCAGACGCAGGTGGGTCTGGGCCGGGCCGCCGAACGCCTCGTTGGAGTAGGGCAGGTAGTACGGGAAGGTCAGCAGTGAGCTGACGGCCGTGAAGACGACCAGCGCCGCCGCCGTGACGTAGGCCCAGCGGCGGCGCAGGAGGACGACGCCGGCGGCCGCGACGGCGAGGAACATCGGGAGGAACACCGTGTACCGGACACCGAAGTCGCGGCTGCCGGTCATCGCGGCGGCGAGCAGCACGGCGGACGGGACGAGCAGGTACGGCGCGGCGGGGCGCAGCCGGGGAACCGCGAGCAGCACCACGATCCCGGCCAGCCACAGCGCCAGCGTGCCGAGCGGGGTCTTCACCAGGATCGCGGCCGGGAGGTAGTACCAGAGGGCGCCGAAGTAGAGGCGGCCGAACAGGAAGCCGCTCCACACCTGGTCTTCGAAGCCGAACTGGAGGTGCATGCCGTCGCGGTACGGCGCGGGCACCGGCAGCCAGTCGGCGAGGGCGCGCAGGCCGTGCAGCGTCGGCAGGCCCGGCGGTGCCTGCCAGCGCAACCGCGGATCGACGGCGAGGTAGGCAGCCCAGACGACGGCGACGGCGATCACCCCCGTGCCGACGACCGTCGCGACGAACTCGGCCGCTGTCCGTTTCGAGCCAAAACCGGAGCCGCGACGGAACTGCCACACCGAGAGCGCCGCCAGGAACAGCACCACCGGAACCGCGGGCAGGGCGCTCATCTTCGTGGCGATCGCCGCGCCCAGCGCGAGTCCCGCCAACGGGAGGTACAGCAGGGGCCTGTGCCGGGCCCGCCACACCAGCCAGGCCGACGTCAGCAGGAACCCGGCCATCGGCACGTCGAGCGTGGCCAGTGAGCCGTACGCGATGACGTCGGGTGAGAAGGTGTACAACGCGAGCGCCATGAGCCCGCCGACCGGGCCGGCCAGGTCGCGCGCGAACGCGAAGACGACCAGCCCGAACAGCAGCGTCAGCACGATCATCGGCAGGCGGGCCAGGAGCATCAGGTGTCCGGGGTCCTGGCCCGACTCGTACAGCACGCGCCGGCCGAGCTGCGTTTCGTCACCGGCGAACGCGGGGTCGAGGTGCACGTCGGCGAAGGCCAGGCCGGACGCGATGATCAGCTTGCCCAGCGGCGGGTGCTCCGGGTTGTACCGCAGGCTGTGCTGGTCGAGGTAGACGACGGCCGCGCCGACGTACACCGGCTCGTCGATCGTCGGGGTCTGCTCGACGGCCGTGGTGACCATCGCGAACGCCATCTGCCCGAGCAGCGCGAACCCGACGAGCGCGAAGGCCCACCGCCGCAGCCACCCGAACCGGCCCGCCGGGGCCGGACCCGGGTCCGCCGGGGTCGCCTCGCCCGCGCTCGACAGCTGGCTCGTAGGCGGCGACAACCCGGGGTTCCTTCCACGCGAGAGAACACGTCCGAGCCCATGCTACGCAGCGTCCGGCGAGCGGACCTCCTGCTCAGCCCTCGACGGAGCCGGTCGTAGTCCTTCTCCGCCGCCGTCCGGCCGGGTGACAACGCGATCGCCGTGACGGCACCCGCGAGCCAGCCCACGCCGGCGCCGATGCCGAAGGCCGCCCAGACCGAGAGCTGGGGTGGCCCGCGAGCAGCAGCGGCACCGTGGCCAAGGCGACGGCCTCGCCGGTGAGGGACGCGATCAGGGAGACGTTGAGACGTTGATGCCCGCTCCCAGGCGGTCCGCGGTGGCGCCGGCCAGGCGCAGCACGACGTAGCCGGACAGCAGGATCGCGACGTCCTGCCACGCGTTCGCCCGGGAGCCCGCGACCGCGACACCGCCCAGGCCGCCCAGGAGGCCCAACAACACCGTCGCGCCCGCGAGCGCCGCGGGCCGCACCGACGGCAGGCCGGACAGCGCCTGCGCGGCGATCCCCCCGGCGAGCGCGGCCACCCCGGCGGCGATCAGCAGGAACAGCCACCACGGCACCAGCGGATCGCTGAGGATCCCCGCCGTCACCCCCACCATCACGCCGACGACCTCGACCTTGGGACGGTCCGCCATGCCCGCTCCCCCCGTTCCCGCTCGACCTCCGGACGGGTCGGAGGTTAAGGGGCCGGCGGCGGGACCGGTCCCGCCGCCGGAACCGTCCCGTGTGGACGGGCGCCGGTCAGCGGCTGCCCACGGTCCTGCGCTTGACGAACCCGATCACCGCCGTCGCCACGAACAGCACCGCGCCGACGACCACCAGCCAGAACAAGCCCTTGATCACGACCCCCAGGACCACGCACACGAGCCAGACCACCAGCAGAATCCCCAGCAACGCGATCATCGAAGCTCCTCCTGTCGATCACCACCTCCCCGGCGGGCGGCACGTCGGACTACCCGCGGCTCGCGGGGTACAAACGCCGGTGCCCCGAGCGAGATCCGCGGCCGTCGCCGAGCTCGGCGGAGATCGAGACGTCGGCATCGACGGGCGTACGGTCCGGCTGCTCATCCGGGCTCCGGTGCCCCCGGACGGTGCCGGTAATTCGGTTGACCCGGCCTTCCGACGCCGATGCACTGTGGCGCGACAGCCACGACTCCCGGGGAGACCGCCACGGTGGACACGCACGCAGTGGAGATCCGCACCACGACCGAGCAGGACTTCGACGTCTTCGTCGACACCGTCCACACCGCGTTCGCGCGGTTCCCGGAAACGCCCGCCGAGGGTGGCGGCGGGTTGTGGTGGTCGGCGCTCGAGATGGACCGCGGGGTGCTGGCCCTGGCGGACGGGCGGCCGGTCGGGACCGCGGCGGCCTACTCGTTCGAGCTCACGCTGCCGGGTGAGGTCGTGGTGCCGGCGGCGGGGATCACGTCCGTCGGGGTGCTGCCTTCGCATCGGCGCCGGGGCGTGCTGAGCGCGATGATGCGCCACCAGCTGGCCGAGCTGCGGGCGCGCGGGGAGTTCCTGTCCGTGCTGCTCGCGTCGGAGGCCACGATCTACGGCCGCTTCGGCTACGGGCCGGCGACCTACACCGGGCAGCTGACGGTGGCACGCCACCACCAGGCCGCGCTCGCCGCGCCGCGCGCCCAGGCGCCGGCCGACACCGGCTCGGTCGAGGTGCTGAAGCGCGACGAGTGCGGCGACCTGCTGGAAGACGTCTACGACCGCTACCGCCGCGCGCAACCCGGTGCGTTGTCCCGGCCGCACCGGTGGTGGGCGTTGCGCGCGGGCCAGCCGCCGATCACCGCGGCGCCGCGGTACATCGCCGTGCACCGGGACGCCGACGGGACCCCGGACGGCTACGCCAGCTATTCGCTCGGCGAGCCCGGCACGCTGGCCGTCGACGAAACCATCGCCACCGACGACGCGGTCTTCACCGCCCTGGCCCGCTTCGTGCTCGGCCACGACCTGGTGAAGAGCGTGGTGTTCAAGCACGTCCCGCCTTGGCACCCGCTGCGCTGGCAGCTCGCGGACTTCCGCGCCAGCGAGGCCCGCGACGACGACTGGCTGTGGGTACGGCTGCTGGACGTCCCGCGCGCCCTGACCGCCCGCGGCTGGTTCACCGACGGCGAGCTCGTCCTCGACGTCACCGACCCCTTCCTCGCCGAACGCGCCCGCCACCTGCTTACTGTCCGCGACGGCAAAGCCGAGTGCGTCCCCACGGACCGCACCCCCGACCTGTCCCTCGACATCCGCGACCTCGGCTCCCTCTACCTCGGCGGCACCACCCCCAGCACCCTCGTCCGCGCCGGCCACATCCACGCACACCACCCCGAAGCCGCGGCCGTCGCCGACGCGCTTTTCCGGGGCGACCGCGAGCCGCACTGCCTGCACTGGTTCTGACGCCGCTCAGCGGTCCGGGCGGTCCGGAGACGCTAGTTCCCAGGTTCGCGATCCGGGTCCTCACCGAGCACCCGGGCCGCGTCCTCGCAGAGCCGCCGCCCGGCGATTTGGTCGGCGCTGTGCGGCAACCCGAGCCGCGCGGTGACGAGACCGGCAATCCCCCGCCACGTCACCTCGTCGAGGCCACGCCAGCGCCGGATCTGCTCGGCGAGCACGAGAGCGTGACGTTCTCCGTGACGCCCTGGTACCGCGCTGACTGCTAGGTCAGCGCGACCGCTGTCGGCCGGCCGATGCGGATGGCACTGGGCAGCAGCGGGGCGCGCTTGAGGACGATGATCGCGCCGCCAGTGTGCTCCAGTGGTGCCGGCACTTCGTCGGTCGCGCGGTTGGGCACCGCGTGGAGCATGGCGTCGCGCATCGCACGCGGATCGGTCGTTTCCACAGTGGACACTCCAGGGCCGGGACCGCGCCGGCCGCGGTGCGACGGACAGCGAAGCGCGTCGATCGTAGCGACGACGCCGGGCCGGCTCCGGAGAATCCGTCAGTCCTGCGAATCCGCCGGACGGTTCCCGCGCACCACCAGCACCGGGCACAGCGCGTAGGAGATCAGGCTCTGGCTGGTGGACCCGAGCGCCAGGCCGGCGAGCCCGCCGCGGCCGCGGCTGCCGACGACCAGCAGCTGCGCCTGGTCGGCGAAGTCGAGCAGCCCGTCGGCCGGCTTCTCCTTCACGGCCAGGCGCTCGACCTGCACGTCGGGGTACTTCGCCTGCCACCCGGCGAGGCGCTGGGCGAGCAGTTCCCGCTCGTGGGCCTCGATGGCGTCGGCGTCGGCGGACGAGCCGGACTCCTCGAACACCGACGCCAGGAAGCCTTCCTTCCAGCAGTGCACGGCGAGGAGCGGAGTCCGGCGCCACGACGCTTCCTCGAAGGCGACGCCGATCGCTTCCTCCCCGACCGGCGTGGCGTCCACGCCGACCACGACCGGGCCGTCGACCGGCGGCGCCTCCTCGGCGACGTGGGGCCGCACGAACGCGACCGGGCACTCGGCGTGCGAAGCGAGCGAGACCGACACCGAGCCCAGCACGAACCGGCCGAGCCGGTGCAGCCCCGTCGAGCCGAGGATCAGCATCCCGGCCGACGCGGACTCGGCACGCAGCGCCGACGCCGGCTGTTCCGGCCGCAGCACGGCCTCGGCGGCCAGCTCCGGCGCCACCTCGGCGACGGCGGCCTGCGCCCGGCTGAGCACGCGCTCACCGCGTTCGCCGACGACGCGCTGCGCGTCCTCATACGTCGGCGCGCGGTGCGGGTACGTCACCGGAATCTCGTCCACGGCGTGCACCAGCCGCAGCCCGAGGCGGCGCTCGCGGGCCATCCGCGCGGCCCAGCGCGCCGCCATCAGCGACGAGTCGCTCTCGTCGACCCCGACGACCAGATCGGTGGACGCGCTTGCCATGGGTTCCCCGCCTTCGTCGGTCTGCCGGCACCCCGGACTGTAACCGCAGCGGACCCGCGCGCGAGACGGCCAACAGACCCCCGTCCGGGTGACTTTCGTCCGGCTGCACCCCGCGCTGCGGCCGGCCGCCGAGTCGATCTGCATACGGATGACTACGCGGATCGGCCGACGAACGCCCCAGCACTTGCCTCCGGCAGAATGCTTGACACCGGCCGTAGGCAGATGCGATTTTCATCCGTATGCTGACGATTCTCGTGGCGGCAGCGAGACGCATTGGCAGCACTCGATCTTCCGCAGCACCCGATGCCCAGCGAAGGGACTTTCGATGACGAAGCCCGCCCGCCTCGACGACCCGGACCGCCCGTCCTTCCCCCTCGACGCCTGGTACGCGGCCGGCTGGGACCACGAGATCGGCCGGACGCTGCGGCCCCTCCGCGTCGCCGACCAGCCGGTGGTCCTGTTCCGCCGGCTCGACGGCACCCCGGTCGCGCTGGCCGACGCGTGCTGGCACCGGCTGGTGCCGCTGTCGACCGGCCGCCTCGAAGGCGACGAGGTCGCCTGCGGCTACCACGGCATCCGCTACGACGGCGACGGCCGCGCGACGTTCATGCCGGCCCAGCAGACGATCAACCCGAGCGCCTGCGTGCGCTCCTACCCGACCGTCGAACGCCACCGGTTCGTCTGGATCTGGCCCGGGGACCCGGCGAAGGCCGATCCGGCGTTGATCCCGGACCTGCACTGGAACCTCGACCCGGAGTGGGCCGGCGACGGCGGCATGATCCACCTGGCCGCCGACTACCGGCTGGTCGTCGACAACCTCATGGACCTCACCCACGAGGCCTTCGTGCACACGAGTTCCCTGCACCAGGAGGAAATCAACCACGAGCGGCTCGACGTGGCCCACGAAGGCCGGACCGTGACGGCCACCAAGTGGATGCTGGGCGTCTCGGCGCCGAACTTCTGGGCCGCGCAGCTGAACCGCGTCTTCCCCGGCTGGACGGGGCTCGTCGACCGCTGGCAGATCATCCGGTTCGAGGCGCCGTGCACCATCACGATCGACGTCGGCGTCGCCAAGGCCGGCACCGGCGCCCCCGAAGGCGACCGCAGCCAGGGCGTCGCGAACCGGATCATCAACACCGTCACGCCGGAAACCCGCACCCGGCCACTACTTCTGGGCCAATGCCCGCGACTACGACCTGCGCGACCAGCAGGTGACGACGCCGCTGCGCGAGGGCGTCGCGCGGGTGTTCAGCGAGGACGAAGCGATGATCGAGGCGCAGCAGCAGGCCCTCACGGAGAACCCCGGGCACGACTTCGCCAACCTCAACATCGACGCGGGCGGCATGTGGGCGCGCCGCGCGATCGACGCGCTGATCGACGCCGAGACCACCGGCCGGCCGGCGCCTTCCGTTGCGGGAAGCCGATGACCGCGCCGCGCCGGCTGACCGCCACGGTCGTCGCGGCCACCGAGGCCGCCGAGGGCGTCCGTTCGCTCCGGCTCCAACTGGGCGAGCGCGTACACGCCGCGCCGGGCAGCCACGTCGACGTCGTGGTCCATCTCAACGGCCGCGACGAAACGCGGTCGTACTCCGTCGTCGCCCACGACCCCGAGGCCGGCACGATCGACCTCGGTATCCGGCTCGGCGCCACCAGCTCCGGCGGCTCCCGCTACCTGCACGGGCTGACCGCCGGAGACCGCCTGCGCGTCACCGAGCCCGTGCAGACCTTTCCGCTCACCCGCGGCCGCCCCGGCTACACGCTGGTCGCCGGCGGCATCGGCATCACCGCGTTGCTGCCGATGTTTCGCACCCTCGTCGCGCAGGACGCCGACGTCCGCCTCGTCTACGCGGGCCGCGGCCGCGCGAGGATGGCGTTCCTCGACCAGCTCGGCCATCCACGGGTGGACGTGGTGGCCAAGGACGAGGGCCGGGTGATCGACCCGGACCGGCTCGTCGCCGACCTTCCCGAAGGACACGAGCTGTACGTGTGCGGGCCGATCGGGCTGCTGGAGGCGCTTCGGTCGGCCTGGCACGCCGCGGGCCGGCCGGCGAGCCACTTCCGGTTCGAGACGTTCGGCAGCAGCGGCCGGCACCCGGCCGAGGAGTTCGTGGTCGAGATCCCGAGATTGTCCTTGCGCACCACCGTTCCGGCGAACCGGTCCCTGCTCGACGCGCTGGAAGCCGCGGGCGCCGAGCTCATGTCCGACTGCCGCCGCGGCGAATGCGGGCTGTGCGAGGTGAAAGTGCTGGGCTGCACCGGAATCGTGGACCACCGCGACGTTTTCCTGAGCCCGGAGCAGCACGCGCCGGACGACCACCTGTGCACCTGTGTGAGCCGCGCGGCTTCGGTGCACGGCGAGCCGGCCACGTTGGTGCTGGACGTGCCGTAAGCCGTTCAGTGCAGGGCGCCGAGCGCGGCCGGTGGGAAGGGGACGATCTCGCCTTCGCGGCCGGCGAGGATCTTGGCGGTCCACGACGGGTCGGCGAGCAGGGAGCGGCCGACGGCGATCATGTCGAACTCGTCGGCTTCCAGGCGGTCGAGCAGGCCTTCGATGCCGGTCTTGCGGGCCTGGGCGGGGTTCGCGGTGAATTCGGTGTCGAGGCCCACCGAGCCGACGGAGAGCGCGGGCTTGCCGGTGAGCTTTTTGGCCCAGCCGGCCAGGTTCAGGTCGGACCCGGCGAACGCGGGCTCCCAGTAGCGGCGCGTGGAGGCGTGGAAGGCGTCGGCGCCCGCATCGGCGAGCGCGCCGAGGATCACGCCGAGCTGTTCGGGGTCGTCGGCGATGCGGGCGTCGTAGTCGGTCATCTTCCACTGCGAAAACCGCACCACGACGGGGAATCCGGGCGAGACCGCGCGGCGCACCGCGGTGACGACCTCGGCCGCGAAGCGCGTGCGGGAGCGCAGGTCGCCGCCGTAGGCGTCGGTGCGGTGGTTGGTGCCGGGCCAGAGGAACTGGTCGATGAGGTAGCCGTGGGCGCCGTGCAGTTCGACGCCGTCGAAGCCCAGGCGTTCGGCGGTGGCGGCGGCTTCGGCGAACGCGGTGACGACCTGGTCGATGTCGCGCTGGGACATCGTGCGGCCTTCGCCTGCGTCGTGCATCGGCACGCCGGAGGGTCCGATGGCGGGCGTACCGGGGTCGGGTGGCTCGCCGGGTTTGCGGGCCATTCCGACGTGCTGGAGCTGCGGGAAGATCAGCCCGCCGTGCCCGTGGACGGCTTCGACGACGCGGGCCCAGCCGGCCAGGGCGTCGTCGCCGTACATCCGGGACACCCGGTCGTGCTGGCCGGAGACGGGGTGGTCGACGTAGGCGCCCTCCGTGATCACCAGGCCCGCGCCGCCGGCCGCGCGGCGGGCGTAGTAAGCGGCGACGTCTTCGCCGGGCACGCCGCCGGGCGAGAAGGCGCGGGTCATCGGCGCCATGGCGACGCGGTTGGGCAGGGTCAGCCCGCCGAGGGTCAGCGGACGGGAAAGTGCTTGTGCCGCAGGGGTTTTCATGAGGAATCAGCTCCCCGGTCGTGATCTCCTGCTACGCTAGAACCTGCCGTGGACGTGAGGTTCCACGGTTTGTGGGACGGGTCACGGAGGTCCGATGCGCATCGGGGAGCTCGCCCGGAAGGCGGGTGTGAGTGTCCGGGCGTTGCGGTACTACGAGGAGCAGGAGCTGCTCGTGCCGTCACGCAGCTCGGGCGGGCAGCGACACTACCCGGACGCCGCCGTGGACCAGGTCTGGCTGATTCAGCAGTTCTACGCGGCGGGGCTGTCGAGCAAGTCGATCCTCGCGCTCATGCCGTCCGTGCGCGAGGGCCGGGCGACCCCCGAGGCGCTCTCCCTGCTCACCGCGGAGCGCGACCGCCTCGACCGGCAGTCGCGCGAACTGGCCAACGCGCGTGACAAGCTCGACGACATCATCGCGACCGCCGGGTCGCACTCGTGCGTGCGGCCGCGGTGACGCGTCCGCGTCAGTCCCGGCAGCCGTCGAGGGTCGGCACCGGGTACTTCGGGTCGTAGTAGCCGGGCGCGTCGCGCCCGCCCGTGGGCGCCGGGCCGACGGGCGGGTTGGCGTAGCCGGGCGCAAGGAAACCCGTCTTCGCGGCGGCGCAGCCGACGGAGGAGAACCCGCTGTGCTCGCCGTCGATCCAGAGGCCCTGACTGGTCTTGCTGAAGCCGGTGCCGCTGCGGAGCACGTAGTTCTCGTCCACGCGCACGAAGCTGACGATCTCCGCCGGGCCGGTCAGATCTGCGGGGTGCGGATCGTCGAACGCGTAGGCGACCACGTACTTGGCGTCCACGGCCAGCTCCCCCGGCTTCGCCCCGGGGTGCGCGGTCAGGGTGCCGAAGATCCGCGGGCCCGCGTCGAGCAGGCGGTAGCCGTCGGCGATCTCGGTCACGTAGGGCAGCAGGCCCTTGCCGTGCTCCGCCACGTTCGACGCGATCCACGGCCGCGCGTCCGGCGCCAGCTGCGCGAGGAACGCCCGGGGGTCGTGCCCCGTCACCACGGCGGGTTCGAGCCGTGCGGCGAAGATCGCGCGCTTGACCTGCGCGTAGGCCTCCGTGACGGCTCCGGGTTCGGCCGCCGCCGTGGCGATCCCGTCGAATCCCTTGCTCCAGTTCTGGGCGGGCGTCCGATCGTACGGCCGCGCCAGATCGACGGGCGCGACCACCGGCACCGCCGTGGGGTTGGGCGCGGCCGACTCGGCTTTCGGCTGACTTCCCACCAGCACGATCGCCGCCACCGTCACCCCGAGCACGAGGAGCACGAGGGTCGCGCCCCACCACCGCCCCCGCGGCCGCCGCAGCGGCGCGCGCCGCGTGCGCGCCCGCCGGCGATCCTTCCGCGCCCCCGCCCGCGCGCCGGCCTCCGCCCGTCTGCGCCACTCCGGATCCACCAGGTCCGGGTGCGAGTCGAGCAGGTCTTCCTCTTCCACTTGCGTGCCCCCCGGGAAACGTCGTCGCCTCCTCATCGACGACGGCGGGACATCGTTACGCCGGGCGGGTGCTCGCCGCTCGGTTCACCCGAGCGGCTCGCTCGGATCCCCCAGCACCACGAGGATCCGGGCCGGCTCTTCGCCATCGTCCCCGTAGACCGACACCCGGTTCAGCGCTCGCTCCACCGGCAGCTCCAGCCGAAGCTGCCCGTTCGGCTCGGAGATCTCCAGCGACCGCCGGGAGAGCTCCAGCTCGCCGCAGTGCAGGAGCCCGAGCCCGTCGACCTCGAACGGCTCCTCGACACAGGTGACCCCGACCGGTCCGCTCGCCGCCTGACGCACGCCCACGTACAGGAAGTCGCGCCCGGCGTGGACGATCTCCGTCGCGGCGTTCCAGCCGTCGTGACCGTCCTGGCCGTCCGGCGCGGCGATCACCAGCAGCCCGAACGCGAACCGCGCGACGGCACTGCCGTGGAACCGCTCGCCGGCCGCCTCGGCCGTGGTCACGTCGATCATCTGCACCACGCCTGAAGCGGCTCGTCGCGAAAAGGCTGATTCTTTCGCGCCTTCTTTCGCACCGTCTAGGCGCGGGGCGGTCAGTGGTCGTCGCGGGTGGGTGGGGCGGGGGTGGCCAACGTGGTGGCGCGGGTGAGGGCGTAGGCGGCGAAGAGGGCGGGCAGGCCGAGGACGGCGAGCAGGAGCCAGGTGCTGGTGGAGTTCGCGATGACGGCCCACTGGACCGTGACGAGCAGGCCCGCGTTGAGCAGGACGCGGCCGGTCAGCGAGACCAGGCGGGTGCGGGCCCGGGAGGCCTCGGCGGCGGCCCTGGCGCGGCGGGCGCCGGACGACCAGGCCCACGAGAGTGCGAGCAGAAGCGTGACGGCGACGAGGACGTGGGTGGGCGTGAGGGCGGTCATGGGTCACCCCGATCGGGATTCGCGTGGTGGTGCGAAAAAAGGGTCGTCTTGGGTTGACGGCCGGGAGGGCCGGCCGGCGCGTCGGAGGTTCTCCGGGCGCCGGGCCCGTCCGGCTTGCCTCGTCAGGATGCAGGGCGGCACACCGGGGTCGCAAAATTTCCGACCAACTCCGATCAGCGCCGGTCACTGTGGGCTCCGGCGGGCCGGGGTGTCGGGCATCATGGCACAAGCCCGGAGTGGGGAGGGGACGTCCGTGACGACTGCGCCGTTCGGGGAGCCGCCCGCGCCGGGGAAGCCCGGGTCGCTGCCCGAGTTCGCAGTGCGGTTGCGGGCTTTGCGGGAGTGGTCCGGTGTGCGGCTGCGCGCGTTGCCGGCGCTGGTCGAAAGGGAGAGAACAGCGCGCGGGGTGCCGCCCGAAGCCGTCAGATGCGCGTACGGGACCGCGCGGGAGATCTTCCGGGAGGAGCCCAAGCGGTACAACGAGGAGTTGCTCTTCGACGTCATCCGGGCGTTGCTCAGGAAGGCGCAGCCGCCGGCGGAGGCGCTCGAACGGCACGTACTGCGGTGGCGGGAGAGTTACCACCACGCCCGGCGGCGAAGGCCCGCGAAGGCGGTGTTCCCCGGGTTCTCGATCGGGCCGCTCAGCACGAGTGTTCAGCTGCTGGAAGGCAACGGGGAACGGGAGATCGCGGAAAGTGACGTGCACGTTCTCGTCACGCCGCGGGCGGTTTCTCTTCCTCCGGTAGTGGCAAATCTCAGGGAAAAGTTGCGCGAGGAGCAAAAGTACCGCCGCAAAAGGGGCCTGGAGCACCACGCATTGCTGTCGCGCTACGCGGTTCACGACTTCGTGGTCAACCGCCGCGGCCCCGAGGAACTACCCGAGGTCACGATCCACTTCGTCCACTCCGACTACCTCACTTTCCTGGCCAGCCAACAACTCGACGAACTCCTCCCCGGCGGCGACACCCTCCGCAGCCTCTACCTCGACGGCCGCGACCCCCAGGACACCCCCGACTTCATGCGCTCCAGCTTCGGCCTCAACATCGCCGTCGTCACCGCCGACGGGTGGCTCGTCGTCGCGCGGCGCAGCGGGCGGGTGGGGGTGGGGAAAGGCGAGTGGAACTCCTCGGCGAACGAGGGGCTGCAGCGGGAACTCGACGGGAAACACGGGCCGCCCAACCTGTTCCGTGCCGCCGAGCGCGGGCTGAAGGAGGAGCTGCGGCTCAGGCCCGATCACTACGACCTCAAGCTCCTCGCGTTCGCCGTCGTCACGGTGAACTCCCAGTGGTGCTGCCTGTTCCTGGCGAACCTCCGCACGATGACCCGCCGGCAGTTCGAGAACAACCTCGGCCGCGGCGTCCAGGACGCCTGGGAGCACCGCGGGTTCGACTACGTGGAGTTCGAGCCACAAGCGACGATCGAGTACCTGCTGCGCCCCGACCGCCGCGACTCGTGGGCGCCCGCGGCGCCGGTGCTGTTCTACCTGTCACTCGTGCACGTCCACGGCGAGGAGGCCACCGACCGCGTCGTGGAAACGCTGGAAGCGCAGCAAAATACGGGCGAGGGCCCTCAGCGGCCCTCGCCCGCCCAGCCCGGTCAGCCGGCGATCACTTGACCGTGGACCGCCCGGCAACCATCACGCCGGCGTGAGCGACGGCGGCAACGCGCCCGCACCCCACGACTGGTTCGGTGTCGCGCTCATGTGGAGCACCAGTTCGCCGCCGCGCACGACCTCGTCGTGCGTGATCCAGGCGCGGTGCAACGGCTTTCCGTTCAGCGTCGCCGACGTGATGTAGACGTTGGCCGGCGAGTTGCCGATCGCGCGCACGGTGAACGTCCGGCCGTGGCCCGTCGTGAAACGCGTGCGGTCGAAGACGGGGCTGCCGAGGATGTACACGCCGCTCGCGGGGGAAACGGGGTAGAAGCCCGCCGCGGCGAGGACGTACCAGGCCGACATCTGGCCCGCGTCGTCGTTGCCCGCGAGGCCCGTGGGACCCGTGCGGTAGGCGTTTTCGCAGACGTACCGGGACCACTTCTGGGTCAGCCACGGCGCACCCGCGTAGGTGAACATGAACGGCATCTGCTGCACGGGCTCGTTGCTGTGGTTGTAGAACTCGTTCCACTTCATCATCACGTCCGGCGGCGTCTGCTCGAAGATGCCGTTGAGCCGGTCGACGAACGCCGCGCGCCCGCCCGCGAGCTTCACCAGGCCGCCGACGTCGTGCGGCACGAACCAGCCCTGCTGCTCCGGGTTGCTCTCGATGCAGCCGTCGCCGTCGCCCATCCAGCTGCCGTCGGCGTTGCGGCCGCGGAACCAGCCGGCGTCGGCGTTGAAGAGGTTCCGGTAGTTCTGCGAAGTCGCGTAGAGGCGCTTCGCGTCCTCCTTCTTGCCCAACGCTTCGGCGAACCGCGCGAGAGCGTAGTCGGTGTACGCGTTTTCGAGCGTCGACGAGAGGCTGTAGGTGACGCAGTAACCGAGCGAGGTCCAGTTCGCGAAATCGGTGCGGTTGGAGCGTTCCGCCGGCCCCATCGCGACCTCGCGGCAGAAGCGGTAGGCCTTTTCGGCGTCGAACCCACGCAGGCCCTTGAGGTACGCCTCGGCGATGACGTTGATCGCGGCGTCGCCGATCATCGTGTCGGTGTCCTTGCCCAACAGCTCCCAGCGGGCGAGCCCGCGCACGAGGCCGGCGTCGGTGAGCGAGACCAGCGAAGTGATCGTCTCCTGCACCACGTCCGGGTCGATGATCGTGAGCAGCGGGAACTGCGCGCGGAACACGTCCCAGCCGCTGAACAGCGTGCGGTGCGTGACGCCGTCGCGCACCGGCGCGGTGTCGCCCACGCGGTGGCGGCCGTCGACGTCGCCGAACAGCCGCGGGTCGATCATCGAGTGGTACAGCGCGGTTTCGAAGATCTTGCGCTGCTCGGCCGTGCCGCCCTCGACGGCGACCTTGCCCAGCGCGTCCGCCCACGTGCGGCGGGCCCCGGCGGCCACGGCGTCGAAGCTCCAGCTCGGCAGATCGTGGCGCAGGTTGCGGCGGGAGCCGTCGAGGTCGACGAACGACACGCCCGCGCGCACCGGCACCTGCTGGCCGGCGCGGACGGGGAACTCGGCGAAGAAGCCGAGCTGGGTGCCGTCGCGCTGTGCGAGGTCGGTGCGGACGTCGGTGCCGTCCCACGTGCCGAACACGGCGATCGGCTGGTGGAACTCCATTGTGAAGTACACGGTGTAGGCCGGGCTCTGCGCGCCGCAGCCCCAGCCGCCGCCCGTGTGGTCGCAGCGGATCCAGCCTTCGACGGTGGTGGCGTCGACCTGGCGCACGTGCTGCGCGATCGAGTGCGAGCCGTCCGGCCCGATGCGGCGGGTGAGGTCGACCTTGACGCGGCCGGTGCCGGCGTCGTGGAAGGTGAAACGCAGCAGCCCCGCCCGCTCGGTGGCGGTGAGCTCGGCGCGCACGCGGTAGCGGTCGAGCTCCACGGCGTAGTAGCCGGCGCGGGCGGTCTCGGTTTCCTTGCGGTACGGGCTCTTCGCCTCGTCGCGCCCGGTCACGAGCGGGCCGGTCTGCGGGAGCACCTGGAGGTTGCCGAGGTCGCCGTAGCAGCCGACGCCCGACATGTGCAGGAAGCTGAAGCCCTCGATCGTGGTCATCTCGGCCGAGTAGCCGCTGCCGTTGTCACCGCCGGAGACCGTGTCCGGGCTCAGCTGGACCAGGCCGAACGGCGCGACCGCGCCGGGGAACGTCTTGCCGCACGCCGTATCGGCCGCGGTGGTGACAGATCCGATGATCGGATCGACGGAGTCCACCGGTTGCGGCCGGGCGGTGGCTGCCACCGCGGTGCGGGGCAGGGCCGCGGCGGCGGCCACCCCACCTGTGCCGACCAGAAACCCGCGCCTGGACAGAGAACCCGCGTCGGTCATGCTTCATCGCCTTCCGGACGCTCGTGCAGTTGTCGCCACCACACTGAGCGAACGAGCGGGCCGGGTCAAGCAGACATCGGATGTGTGGCCTTTTCTGTCCACTCGTTGTCCGGCCCGGGAATTCCATTGTGGACGTCGCAGTGGACGTCTCGTCGGACGTCACCGCGCGAGCAGCCGCCGGGCTTCCGGCACCACGTCACGCGCGAATGCGGCTACCTGAGCAGCGGAATTGTCCTCGGGCATGAAGACGAACCCGGTGTACGGCAGCTCGCCGCCGAGTTTCGCCAGCAGCTCCGCCCATTCCGCCGCGGTGCCCCGCACAGGGTCGGCACCCTGCGCCAGCCGCGGCCGGCCGGGTGTTTCGGTGACCGTGCCGACGATCTGGGCGATCCGGCGCCCGGCCTGTGGCTTGCGGCCCGCGGCCACGGCGGCGTCGTCGATGAGGCGGTTGGCCTCGGCCCACTTCTCGTACGGCAGGTAGGAGGCGATCGGAGCCGCCCATCCGTCGGCGATCCGGCCGGTCAGCGAGAGGGACTTCGGTCCCTGTGCGCCGACCCAGATCTCGACGGGGTGCACCGGCGCCGGACCCGGGTGCGCGCCCGAGACGGAGTAGAACTCGCCCTGGACCCGCACCGGCGGACCGCCGTCCGCCCACAGCGCCCGGAGGATGGTGACCGCTTCCTCCAGCGCGACGTTCGACTCGCGCGCGCTGCGACGCGGCACCCCGAGCTGCGTGATCGCGTCCCAGTAGCCACCCGCGCCGAGGGCCAGCTCGAACCGGCCGCCGGACACGATGTCCAGCGCGGCCGCGGTCTTCGCCAGCAGTGCCGGTGGCCTCAGCGGCAGGCTCGCGACGTCCGGGAACACGCTGATCTTGTCCGTGTGCGCCAGCAGATCTCCGGCCAGCACGAACGTGTCCGGCCGGTCCGGCGCGAACGGCGCGTCCTGGATGCCGAGGAGGTCGAGGCCGCCGTCGTCCGCGGCCGTGGCGAAGGCGCGGCCGGCCGCCAGGTCGGCGGTGGGCGTCAGCGCAACGCCGAACAGCAGGTCGTCGCGCAACGCGCTCCCATCAAGTCAATAGACATTACCGTCAATGATCATGCCGAGATCCGGCCCGCGACGCCATTCGGTGGTGGCTCGTTTTCCGCCGCGATCGGATCAGGGAGGTCCGGCGCGGGCGGCGGCACCGAACCTCCCTGTCGATCACGTCCCGCGGTTACGCTCGGAACCGATCGGCGTCAGTCGACCGGCGGCCACACGGGAATCGGCCCGCGGCCCGACGGGAACCGCACGTTCTTGGCCCGCACGAACTCGTGCAGGGTCTCGGCGGCGTTCTCCCGGCCGAACCCGCTTCCCTTCACGCCGCCGAACGGCGAGCCGAGGAAGGAGCGGCGGACGTAGTTGTTCACGAAGACCATGCCGGCTTGCAGGTCGCGCGCCAGGTTCGAGGCACGGAAGTGATCGCGCGTGATGAGCGCGGCCGTGAGCCCGTACGCGGTGCCGTTGGCGATGCGCACGGCTTCTTCGTCGCTGTCGTAGACCAGAATCGACGCGACCGGGCCGAAGATCTCCTCCTGCGCCACCGTGTGGTCGGGCTGCACGCCGGTGAGCACGGTCGGCGGGACCCAGAAGCCACCGGCCAGGCGGGCGTCGTCCGGCAGCTCGGCCTGGAAGACGATCTTCGCGCCTTCGGCCACGGCGGTGTCGACGTAGCCGAGCACCTTCTGCTGCTGGCGTGCGTCGACCATGGCGCCGATGTCGGTGGCCGCGTCGAGCCCGTCGCCGACCTGCAGCTTCTCGGTGGCGGCCACGAAGCGCTCCACGAACTCGTCGTGCAGCGACCGGTGCACGAGGATCCGCGCGGTCGACGTGCAGGCCTCGCCCTGGTTGTAGAACATGCCCTCGATCGCGACGCTGACGGCGACGTCCAGGTCGGCGTCGTCGAGCACGATCAGCGCGTTCTTGCCGCCGAGCTCCATCGTGGCGAAGGTGAGGTTCTCCGCGGCGGTGCGCAGCACGGCCTGGCCGGTCCTGGTGGCGCCGGTGAACGTGATCCGCTCGACGGTGGGGTGCCCGGCGAGCGCGGGGCCGGCGGACAGGCCGGACACGGCGTTCACGACACCCGGCGGCAGGACCTGGTTCACCAGCTCCACGAGCCGCAGCACGGCCAGCGGCGCCTGCTCCCCCGGTTTGATGACCACGGTGTTGCCCGCGGCCAGCGCCGGCGCGGTCTTCTTCGTGAAGTGCATCGGCGGCCAGTTGAACGGCAGGATCGCGGCCACGACACCGTAGGGCTCGTAGTGCACGCGCGCCTCGATCGGGCCCTGGTCGAGCACCTCGCCGTGGAGCGTCTCGGCGAGACCGCTGAAGTAGTCGAAGCCGGCCGAGCTGAACGCCACGTCGAACCGGCGCGCGTCACGCAGCGGTTTGCCGACCTCACGCGCCTCGAGCTCGGCCAGCTCCTCGGCGTGCTCCCGGATCACGGCCGCGACCTTGCGCAGCAGCCCGCTGCGCTCGCGCGGCGTGAGGCGGCCCCACTCCCCTTCGTACGCCCGGCGCGCGTCGCGGACGGCCTGGTCGACGACGTCGTCGCTCGCTTCCACCACGTCGGCGAGGTGGCCCCCGGTGGCCGGCTCGAGAACGGCGAAGGCCGGCGCGTCTTCGGGTGTCACCCAGCTGCCGCCGATGAACGAGCCCCACCGGGCGCGCGGCAGCGGGCCACGGCCGTCGGCCGGAAGGACGGGTTCCAGGGCGTCGGACATCGTGAGATCCCTTCGGTGGACTGTGAACGTTTGCGGTGGATGACCGCCGAAGCTGCCATTGACCACAGACTACTCAGCTCTTACGATAATGCAATCGTTTGCGGCCATCAGGGCCGGTCTTGCAGGTCTTGCAAAGAGGCACAGTTCGGCAGGAGGCAGTCGGATGAGGACTTTGCTCAGCGGAGGCGCGCTCGTCGCGCCGGGTCGCCCGGAACTTCTCGGCGGAGGAGAGCTCCTGATCGACGGGACGACCATCGCCGAGCTCGGCCCGGTGGGGTCGGTGAGCCGGGAGGGCGTGGACCGCGTCGTGGACACGACGGGTTCGATCGTGCTGCCGGGGTTGGTCAACGCCCACCAGCACGACTGGTACCTCTACGGCAAGGGGCTCGGCTGCGACGTGCTGCTGGAGCAGTGGATCACCGGCTGCCTCGTGCCGCTCAAGGACAACCTCGACGTGGACGACCTGCGGGTGGCCAGTGAGCTCGCCGCGCTCGACATGCTGCGCGGCGGGACCACCAGCTCCGTCAACCACCTGGTGAACGAGACGACGATCGCCGACGAGGAGGCGATCCTGGGCCCGGTGGCCGACACCGGCGTCCGCCAGTTCTTCGCGAAGGTCATCCGCCCGCACGACGCGCGCGACGACTACGCGGGCGCGCGCGAGTCGTTCGAGAAGTGGGACGGCGCCGCCGAGGGCCGCATCCGCGTCGGCTTCGTGCTCGAGGCGACGGCGCACTGGGTCGCGCTCAGCACGAGCTCCGAGGAGATGGTGCTGGGCGGCCACGAGCTCGCCGTGGAGAAGGACACGTTCGTCACCTCGCACATCGCGGGCGGAACCATGTCGCGCGACGAGGGTTACCTCAAGTGGGTGCTGGAAACCGGCCGCACCGACGTGCAGTTCCTGCACCGCCTCGGCGTCCTCGACGACCGCTGGATCCTCGCGCACACCATCCACCCGCGCGGCAACGACCTCGACCTCATCGCGGCCTCGCGCAGCACCGTCGCGCACACCCCGAGCTCCGAAGCCGCCCGCGGCGCTGGCATCACGCCGGTGAAACACATGCTGGACAACGAGATCCGCGTCGCCCTCGGCACCGACGGCCCCATGGTCGACCTCACCAACGACATGGTCGAGCAGATGAAGTGGACGCGCCTGCTGCAGAACCAGCTCCACGAACACCCCGGCTCGATCGACCTCGGCAAGCTCGTGACGATGGCCACCGAAGACAGCGCGTACGCCGTCCGCGCCGACAAGTACCTCGGTTCCCTGCGACCGGGCTACGCGGCGGACATCGCGGTCTTCGACCTCGACACCCTGCACGCGGGCCCGGTGCACCACCCCCTGACGACCTTCGTCCACGCGGCCCGGGGCACGGACGCGAAGCACGTCTTCGTGAACGGCGAGCAGCTGCTGGACAACGGCCGCTTCACCCGGGTGGACGAGCTGCACGTGACGGACCTGATGCGCCGCGCGGGCGACCGCGCCCGCGCCCTGGGACGGCGAGCGGGCTTGCTGCCGGAGGACTGAGCCTCCTCGACGCGGAAACCCCTGGTCCGGCAACGGTTTCTCGTTGCCGGACCAGGGATTTCTCACAACTTAGCCCGCTCCACCGCTTGCCCCTCGGGCGCACCCGTGCGCCCGAGGGGCGCCGACGCGTTCCGCCGGCCGGCGGTGACCGGCGCCGCCGCGGTGATCGCCGCGCTGCCGGGCTTTCTTTGCGCTGCAGCGGAAACGGGCGTTAGAGCTTCGCCGCGGCCGTGGAGTCGCGCAGGATCAGGTCGACCGGCAGGACGACGCGCTTGGCGGGTGCCGTCGGGGAAGCGATGCGTTCGAGCAGGAGGCGGGCGGCTTCGCGGCCGATGTCGTAGTGCGGGATGCGCACGGTGGTCAGCGAGGGGCGCTGGCGGTCGACGAAAGGCATGTCGTTGAAGCCCGTCACGGAGATGTCGCCGGGGACGGCGCGACCGAGCTCGGCCAGGGCGGAGTAGCAGCCGAGGGCGCTGAGGTCGTTGCCGGCGAGCACCGCGGTCAGCGTGGGGTGCGCGGCGAGCAGGCGCAGGGTCGCGGCGTGGCCCGCGGTCTCGGTGAACGCGTCGGCGAACTCGACCGCGCCGGTGGCCGCTTCGAGGCCCAGGGACGTGGTGGCGTCGAGGTAGCCGCGGTAACGCTCCCAGCCCGTCGAGAGGTCGCGTGGGCCCGCGACGTGGCCGATGCGCGTGTGGCCGAGGGCGATGAGGTGGCGCACGAGCAGGTGGATGCCCGCGGCGTTGTCGGCGGTGACCGACGGGATGCCGCCAGTGTCGGTGCGGCGGTTGACGAGCACGGTGGGCACCGAGGACGCCAGCTCGTCGGAACGGCGGCTGGTGGCCAGGATGAAGCCGTCGATCTGGCGCCCGCGCATGGCGGTGACCAGCTCGTTCTCGCGGTCCGGGTCGCCGTCGGTGTTGCCGACCAGCGCCATGTACCCGGCGTCCCGCAGACCGTCCTCGATGCCGCGGACGATCGGCGGGAACACCGGGTTGCGCAGGTCCGGGATGATGACCCCGGCGACCGAAGACGTGCGCGTGCGCAGGCTGCGCGCGGCGGAGTTGGGCGCGTAGCCCAGGGCCCGGGCGGCCTCGGCGACCCGGCTCGCCGTCCGCGCGTTGACCATCCCGCGCGTGGCGGGGTTGAGCGCCCGGCTCGCGGTCGCGGCGTGCACCCCCGCCCGCTCGGCGACGTCCTTGATCGTCGGCGGCCTGTTCATCGTGCCAGCATAGAGTGACCGGACGTCACCAAGAGACGGCGACGTACTTGGACTCCGTGTACTCCAGCAGCCCCTCGTGCCCGCCCTCGCGGCCGAGCCCGCTCTGCTTCACACCGCCGAACGGGGCAGCCGGCTCGGAGACCAGACCACGGTTGAGCCCGACCATGCCCGACTCCAGCGCCTCCGAAAGCCGCAGGCCGCGCGCGAGGTCGCCGGTGTACACGTAGGACACCAGGCCGTGCTCGGTGTCGTTGGCCAGCCGGACGACCTCGTCCTCGGTGTCGAACGTGACGATCGGCGCCACCGGGCCGAAGATCTCCTCCGCGAGCACGGGCGCGCCCGCCGGGACGTCGGCCAGGACGGTCGCCGGGTAGTAGAACCCGGTGCCCTCCGGGCGTTTCCCGCCGACCAGCACGCGAGCGCCGGCGTCGACGGTCCCGTCGACCAGCTCGGTCACCTTGTCCACGGCGGCCTCGTTGACGAGCGGGCCGAGCTCGATCCCGGCGTCGGTGCCGGGGCCGACCCGCAGCGCGCCCATCCGCTCGGCCAGCCGCCGGCCGAACTCGGCGGCCACGCCGCGCTGCACGAAGAACCGGTTCGCCGCCGTGCAGGCCTGCCCGCCGTTGCGCATCTTCGCGACCATCGCGCCGTCCACCGCCGCGTCGAGGTCGGCGTCGTCGAAGACCAGGAACGGCGCGTTGCCGCCCAGCTCCATCGACGTGCTGACCACGGTGTCCGCCGCCACGTGCAGCAGCGCGCGACCGACCTCCGTCGAGCCCGTGAACGACAGCTTCCGCACGCGCGGGTCGTGGACCATCGCACCCACGACCTTGCCGGACCGCGTGGACGGGACCACGTTCACCGTGCCCGCCGGCGCGCCGGCCTCTTCGAGGATGGCCGCGATCGCGAGCGCGGTGAGCGGGGTCTCCGACGCCGGCTTGAGGATCACCGTGCAGCCGGCGCCGAGCGCGGGCGCGATCTTGCGCGTGGCCATCGCGGCGGGGAAGTTCCACGGCGTCACCAGCACGCTCACGCCGATCGGCTGCCGCAGCACGAGAATGCGGTTGGCGCCGCCGGGCGCGGTCTGCACGGTGCCCGCCACCCGCACGGTTTCCTCGGCGTACCAGCGGAAGAACTCGGCGGCGTAGTTCACCTCGCCGCGCGCGTCGGGCAGCGCCTTGCCGTTCTCTCGCACGATCAGCTCGGCGAGCTCCTCGGCCCGCTCGTGCATGAGCGTGAACGCGCGGTGCAGCACGTCGGCCCGGGCCCGGGGCGCGGTCGCGCCCCACGCGGGCAGGGCGGCCGCGGCGGCGTCGACGGCGGCCAGGCCGTCCTCGACGCTGCCGTTGGCGACGGTGGTGATCGGCTCGGCCGTGGCCGGGTCGACCACGGTGATGCGGGACCCGTCGGACGAGGGCCGCCACTCACCGCCGATGAACAACTCTTCGGGGACCTTCACGGTGTGACTCCTCAGTACGGGTTGGCGACGAACAGGTCCTGCGCCGGGAACTTCGTCAGCACCTCGACGCCGGTCTCGGTGACCACGACCTCCTCTTCGATGCGCGCGGCGGAGAAGCCGTCGGTGGCCGGGCAGTACGTCTCGAGCGCGAACACCATGCCCGGGCGGATCTCGACGGGGTTGCCGAGGCTGTTGAGCCGCGAGATGATCGGCCGCTCGTGCAGGCCCAGCCCGAGCCCGTGGCCGAACTGCAGGCCGAACGCCGCCATCTCGTTCGCGAAGCCGAAGTCCGTGGCGGCCGGCCAGACCCGGGCGACGTCGTCGGTCCCGATCCCCGGCTTCACCGCTTCGATCGCCGCGTCCATCCACTCGCGCGCCTGCCGGTACGCACCGCGCTGCACATCGGTGGCACTGCCGACGCTGAACGTGCGGTAATAACACGTGCGATAGCCGTTGTAGGACTGGATGATGTCGAAGAACGCCTGGTCCCCCGGCCGGATGAGCCGGTCGGAGAAGTTGTGCGGGTGCGGGTTGCACCGCTCCCCCGACACGGCGTTGATCGCCTCGACCTGGTCGGAACCCATTTCGTACAGCCGTTTGTTGGCCAGCGCGACGATCTCGTTCTCGCGCACGCCGGGCTTGAGCGCCTCGACGATGTCCTGGTACACGCCGTCGACCATCGCGGCGGCCTGCGAGAGCAACGTGATCTCGTCGGACGACTTGATCTCCCGCGCGTCGAGCATCGCCTGCTGCGCGTCGACCACCGTCAGCCCTTGGCGCTGCATCTCGAACAGGAACGGCGGCTCCACGATGTCCACGCCCACCGGCGAATCCGCGACGCCGGCCTGCGTGAGCAGATCCTTGATCTGCGTCACGGCGTCGCGCATCAAGCCTGCTTCGGGTGAGATCGCGCCCCGCAGGCCGAGCATGCCGGCTCGGCAGTTCTCCGGCTCGAGCCACGGCGAGTACAGCTGGTGGTGCTTCGCGGCGGAACCGAAGTCCCACAGCATCGGCTCGCCGTCGCGGGTGAGCAGCGCGTAGCGGGTCATCTTGTCGCCGAGCGCGCCGCCGATCCACGTCTGCGTGGTGTAGCGGATGTTGTAGAAGTCGAACAGCAGGAACGCGCCGCACTCACCCGCGTCGAGCGAAGCCCGCGCCCGCGCGAGGCGGTAGTCGCGCAGCCGCGCGAAATCCACGCGCTCCTCGAAGTCGACGGCGTTGTGACCCGGCGCCGGGATCGGCCGTCCGTCAAACATCGGTGGGCTCCAGACCGTCCGAAACCTCGGCGTTCTCGGACACCAGCGTGATGCCCGACCGGCGGGCCTGCTCCTCGATCAGCACGGCGAAGTCCTGCTCCACCAGCCCGGCGCCGATCGCGCCGGCCACGATCTGCGCGGTCGCCGAGGCCACCGGCATCGGCGCGTCCAGCTCGCGTGCGGCCGCCAGGCCGAGGTCGAAGTCCTTGCGCAGCAACGGCATCGTGAACGTCGGCGTGAAGTCCAGGTTCACCAGGGCCGGCGTCTTGTAGCGGGAGAAGACCGAACCCATCACGGAGTCGTTGAGGAAGGTCATGAACGCCTCGCGCGTCACGCCGCCCTTCTCCGCCAGCACCGTGATCTCGGCCAGCGACTGGATCACCACGCCGAGGAAGACGTTGTGGCAGATCTTCACCAGGCGCGCCACCTCGTCCTCGCCGACGTAGGTCACGCCGCGGCCGAGGGTGTCGAGCATCGGGCGCACCTCGTCGAACACCGCGCTCGGACCCGAGACGGCGAGCGTCAGCTTGCCCGAGCTCACGACCTTCGGGTTGCCGCTCACGGGCGCCGCCAGCAGTTCGGTGCCGCGCTTGGCCGCCTCCACACGCACGGTGGCCGAGGCCTCGGCCGAGACCGTGGACGAGTCGATCACGACCTTCGGCGCCTTCGCCGGGTCCGTGAACAGGCCGCCCTCGCCCGACGTCACGTGCTGCAGGTCGGCCGAGGCCGAGACCATGGTGAACACCACGTCCCGCCCGGCGAGGTCCACCGGCCGCTGGGCGACGGTCGCGCCGGCGGCGACCAGCTCTTCGGCCTTGGCGCGGGTGCGGTTGTAGACGGCGACGTCGTAGCCGGCCGCGAGCAGCCGGCGCACGAGCGCCGCACCCATGCGGCCGGCACCGATCCAGCCGATCGTGGGTCGGTCGGTGAGGGTCACCATGGTCAGTACCTCCGAGTGTCACCGTTGTTGTTGCAATCGTTTGCAACCATCATGCGGTGCCAGCTAGGATCCGTCAAGTACCGAGCCGAAAGCCGAGTTGCGAACGTCCGCAGCCGGTTTCGCCCGAAACGGCTGTGAGATCAGGAAAGGCGGCACCGGCGTGCGTTCGATCAAGCTGGGCACGTTCAGCCCCTCGGTCCTCCTGTCGGTCGCCGCCGCCACCGGCGCACTCGCCGAGGCCCGGCTCGAGGTCACGGAGGTGCCGGCGAAAACGTCGGCCCACCAGTTCGAGGACCTCTTCGAGGGCCGCCTCGACGCCGCGTTCACCAACCCGGACAACGTGCTGGCCTACCGCTGCGTCCCCGGCAACCCGCTGGGCCGGACCGGCGACGTGCGGATCCTCGGCGCGGTCGACCGCGGCCTGGGACTGGGCCTGTTCACCGCGCCCGGCGTCGCCGGACCCGCACGCGGCGGGCGGCTCGGCGTCGACGTGCCCGGGTCAGGCTTCGCCTTCATCGCGTTCGAGCTCCTCGCCCGCGCCGGCCTGGTCCGCGACACCGACTACGAGGTCGTCAGCCTCGGCTCCACCCCGAAACGCGCGCGGGCCCTGGTCGAGGGCACCGTGGACACCACGGTGCTCAACGCCGGCAACGACCTCGTCGCCGAAGCCCAGGGCGCCCGGAGGGTCGCGTCGGTCACCGAGATCGGCCCGTACGCCGGGACCGTTCTGTGCGCCACCGCCGACGGGATCGCCACACACGCCGACGCGCTGGCCGCCCTGCTCACGGTCACCTCCGCCGTGGCCCGGCAGCTGGCCACGGGCCGGCACCGGGAGATCGCATTGACCGCGGTGACCGAGCGCCTCGGGCTGACGGGCCCGAGCGCCGAGCGTCACCTGGCGATCCTCACCGATCCCGCGATCGGCCTGGTCCCCGACGCCCGCCTGAAGCACGCGGAGCTCGACACCGTCGTGTACCTGCGCAACCGGCACTCCCGCGCCGCGACGCCGGTCACCGCGGAGGAAGCGCTGCGCAGCGGCTTGGTCGACTCGTCACTCCTCCCCAAAGCCTGACGCTTGCTGCGATCGTTTGTCATCGCGTTGCAATCCTGAAAACCCATCCCGATCGCCGCTCTAGCTGCACACTTTCCGCATCAGGCCACTGATCAGCATTGACCTCGGGCCGCCCGCCGCCTACATTGCTGCAATCGATCGCAGCTGTGACGCTCGTCTCCGGCGCCCGGGAAGGCTCCCCATGAACAGCTCTCAGAGAACCACCGCGCCCCAGGTCCCGACAGCACGCCGGGTTCCGCTCGCCGTGTCGATCACCGGCTGGACGCTGCTCGTCCTCTCCTACCTGATCAACGCCATGGACCGGCAGGTGTTCTACCCGCTGCTCCCGGACATCAGCGCCGAGCTCGGTTTCAGCCTTTCGCAGGGCGGGCTCCTCGCGACCGGCTTCACCCTCGGCATCGCCCTGGCGGGCCTGCCGGCCGGGTACCTCGTCGAGAAGCTGCCTCGCAAGACGGTGCTCGTGATCAGCGTCTTCTTCTACTCCGCCGGCACGCTCGCCACGCCGCTCGCGTCCGGTTTCGCCGACATGGCCGTCTACCGGCTGATCGCCGGCGCCGGCGAGGGCATGCAGGCGACCGCGCTGTACGCGGTGGTCGGCTCGTTCTTCGTGCTGCGCCGGTCCTTCGCCTTCGGCGTGCTGGGGGCGGTGTTCGGCACCGGGGTGTTCCTCGGCCCGCTGGTCGGCACCGCGATCGCGCAGGACTTCGGCGGCTGGCACACGCCGTTCCTGTTCTACGGCATCGCGGGCCTGGTCCTGACCGTCCTCATCGGACTGCTCGTCCGGCGCGGCGTGACCGACCTCGACGCCGGTGTCGTGCGCGGCGCCGAGATCCCGACCGACCACGTGCCGAGCTCGCCCTTCAACCGCAACACCGCGATGCTGTGCCTGGCGTGCATCGCCGGTGGGCTCGTGTTCTACGGCTACCTCGGCCTGTACCCGACGTACCTGCGCCAGCAGCTGCACTACACCGCGTCGGAGGCCGCGCTCGCCACGAGCGTGGTCGGCGCCGGCGCCGCGACGTCGATCCTCACCGGCTGGCTCGCCGACCGGTTCAACCCGCGCACGATCCTGCTCATCACCTACGCGGGCGTGGCCGTGAGCGCATGGCTGGTCTTCAACGGTTCCGCGAGCCACGCCTGGCAGTACACGTGGTCCTTCGTCCTGGCCGTGTTCGTGGCGGGCTCGCTGTTCACCACGCTCAACGCCACCATGCAGCGCGCGGTGCGCCCGCACTACGTCGGCCGCGCCGCCGGGATGTTCGTCTCGTTCTACTACGTAGCGGCCGCGTTCTCCGGGCTGATCTTCGCCTCGCTCGTCGGCTCGCTGGGCTGGCACGGCGCCGCGTTGTGGCAGCTGACCATCCTGCCGCTGGCGACGCTGATCCCGTTGTGGTTCATCGACTCCCGCAAGCTCCTCGACCCGCGCCGCGACCGCTGAACGCACGGACGCCGGTCACGCGACCCCGAGGCGCGTGACCGGTGTCCGAACAGGACTCAGCGGCGGACGAGTTTGCGCCCCAGCTGCTTCTCGAGGTGCACCTCGATGAACACGCGCAGGTACGGGTCGTTCTCGTACATGGTGAAGGCCGCGGCCAGCTCCGGCTGCTCCTGCTCGGTCAGGAAGACGATGCGCCACATGTTGAGCGGGTCCTCTTCCGTGCCGCCGACGGAGTGCTCGACGTGGAAGATCGGCTGCCCCGTGCCGGCGGTGAACACCCGGCCGTCGGGCGCCTCGAAGCGCTCCGCGCCGACGAAAAACGCACGCTGGTTCTCGTGGTCGAGGCGGACGTGCTCGATGATCAGGTCGTAGTTGTCGGGGTCGGCCCAGCGTCGCTGCTCCGACACGCGGGTGAAGTCCTCGAACTGCCCGTTGACCACACTCGGGAACTTCTCGGCGCTGCCGGCCTTGACGACGGTCGGGATGTACACGTCCGGCGCCGCCGCCTTGCGCTTTTCCATGTCCCACAGGTCGGTGCGGGTGTACTGGAACGGCGGGGTCACCTCGTAGCGCTCGCGCAGCACGTCGTTGACCCGCACCGGCGTCAGCTTCGCCGTGGTGCTGCCCGGCGCGTCCCACGCCTGGGCGATGATCGCTTCGTGGTCCATCGGTTGTCCTTTCAGGAGAGAGAGTTTCTCAAGCGGGTGGTATGTCCAGCAGAAGCCGGACCTCGGGTGCCACTTCCCGGGCGAAGGCGGTGACCTGGTCGATCGCCTGCTCCTCCGGCCAGAACACGAACGTCGTGAACGGCTGTTCCTCGCCGAGACGGGCCAGCAGCTGCGCCCACTGCCGCGCCGTGCCCCGCACCGGGTCGGCGCCCTCGTCGAGGCTCGGCCGCCCGGCGTTCGCGGTGATCGTGCCGACCACCTGCGCGATCCGGCGGACCGCCGAGGGGTCGCGGCCCGCGGCTTCGGCCGCTTCGTCGATTATGCGGTTGGCCCCGGCCCACTTCTCGTACGGCAGGTAGGAGGCGATCGGCGCCGCCCACCCGTCGGCGATCCGGCCCGTCAGCGCGAGCGCCTTCGGTCCCTGCGAACCGGTCCAGATCTCGATCGGGTGCGCCGGCGCCGGTCCCGGGTGGGCGCCGGCGACGGAGTAGTACTCGCCGTCGAACCGGATCGGCTTGCCGCCGCCGGCCCACAGCGCGCGCAGCACCGTGATCGCTTCCTCCAGCGCGACGTTGGCCTCGGCGGGAGTCCGCCGAGGCACCCCGAGCCGGGTGATCGCGTCCCAGTAGCCACCCGCGCCGAGTGCCAGCTCGAACCGGCCGCCGGACACCAGGTCCAGCGCCGCCGCCGTCTTCGCGAGCAACGCCGGCGGGCGCAGCGGCAGGTTCGCCACATCCGGGAACACGCTGATCCTGCTCGTGTGCGCCAGCAGGTCGCCGGCGAGCACGAACGTGTCGAGGTAACTCGGCACGTACGGGTGGTCCTGGATCCCGATCAGGTCCAGGCCACCCGCCTCCGCCGCCCGAGCGAACTGGCGGTTGCCCACCACGTCGTCGATCGGCGTCAGCGAGACACCGAACTGCAGGTCCTTGCTCATGCCACGTGCTCCCGGACGAACGCGCCGATGCGGTCGACCGACGCCGCCGCCTCGGGGAGGAACGAAACGAAGTGCTGCCAGATGTGCGGGGCGCCCTCGGTCTCGACCAGCGCCGAGGCCACGCCCGCCGCCAGCGCGCGCTCGTGAAAACGGCGCGAGTCGTCGATCATGACCTCTTCGGTGCCGACCTCGAGGTGGATCGGCGGCAGCCCGGTGAGGTCGCCGAACAGCGGCGACGCGAACGGGTCCCGCGGGTCGTGGTCGCCCAGGTAACCGGCCGCGAAGCCGCGCAGGGCTTCCCGGCTGACGAACGGGTCGCGCTCGGCGCGCTCGGCGAACGACGGCGCGGAAACCGTCAGATCCGTCCACGGCGACACCGGCACCGCCGCCGCGGGCAACGGCAACGCGAGGTCCTTGAGCTTCAACAGCAACGCCAGCGACAGCCCGCCGCCGGCGGAGTCGCCGCCGACCGCGATCCGGTTCGCGGGCACCGCGTCGAGCAGCGCCCGGTAGGCCGCCACCGCCGCGTCGAGTGCCGCGGGGAAGGGGTGCTCGGGCGCCAACGGGTAGTCCGGCAGGTAGACCGTGCCCCGCGAGGCGGAGGCCAGCCGGGCACCCACTTCCCGGTGGTTGTACGCCGAACCTTCGGTGTAGCCACCGCCGTGGAAGTACAGCAGCGCCCGGCCGGTCACGGAGGCCGGCGTGGTCACCGCGAGCCCCGGGAAGCCCGGGGCCGCGGTGACGAGCGCGTCGCCGGGGACGGGGAACTGCTCGCTCCACCGCCGGTAGGCGTCCCGGTGCCGCACGTGGTCCGGCCGGTCGTCGACGGGCAGGTGCTCGCCCATCGTCGCCAGCAGGTGGTGCGCCTTGGCGAGCTCGGCGCTCAGCGAGATCATCCGTTCTCCTGCGGCAGCAGCACGGGTTTGGTCGCGGTGCCGTCCTTCATGGCCTGCGCCGCGCGTTCGACCTCGCCCAGCGGGAACGTGGTCACGAGCCGCTCGACGGGCAGCTGCCCGGTGGCGGTGAGCGTGGCCAGCACCGGCAGGAAAGTGGGCGGGTTGCTCTGCCCTTCGACCACGCCGATCACGCGCTTGCTGTTGTTGACCACGTCGGCCACGTCGATCGGCGCGGTGACCCCGAACGGCGGCACGCCCACCACCGCGGCCGTGCCGCCACCGCGCAGGCTCGTGATGGCCTGCACGAGCACCGCCGGCACGCCGCTGCTCTCGACGACGTGGCCGGCACCGCCACCGGTGAGGTCCCGGATCGCCTCGACCGGGTCGGCGGTGCGGGAGTTGACCACGGCGGTCGCGCCGAGCTCGCGGGCCAGCTCGAGCCGCGAGTCCAGCACGTCGACCACGATCAGCTGCTCGATCGGCAGCAGTGCGGCCGCCATCACCGCCGAGAGCCCGACGACGCCGGCCCCGAACACGGCCACCGTGGACGCGGCGCCCGGCTGCAGGACGTTGAGCACCGCGCCCGCGCCGGTCTGGATGCCGCAGCCCAGCGGTGCGAGCACCGCCGAAGGCACGTCGGCCGCGACCGGAGGCACCAGGACGGTGTTGCGCACCCGGGCCAGCGCGTGGGTGGCGAACGAGGACTGTCCGAAGAAGTTGCCGTGCACGACCTCGTCGCCGTCGTGCAGGCTCGGGCTGCCGTCGGGCCGGGCGCCGTTGGTGAAGTTGCGCGGGAGGAACTCCACGCACTGCGACGGCAGGCCGGAGACACAGCCTTCGCAGTGGCCGCAGGAGTCGAAGGTCAGCATGACCCGGTCGCCCGGCTTCACCGAGGTCACGCCCGAGCCGACCTGTTCGACGATCCCGGCTCCCTCGTGGCCGGCCACCCCCGGTAGCGGGAAGGGGAACTCCCCCGCCCGCACGGCGAGGTCGGCGTGGCACATGCCCACCGCCTCGATCCGCACCAGCACCTCGTCCGGCGCCGGGTCGGCCAGCTCCAGCGAACGCCGCGTGAACCGCTCCCCCGCCGAGGCGACGGTCATCGCGGAGGTGGTCGTGGGCATCAGGACTCCTCGCCGGCCGGGGCGGTCGCCTGGATCTGCAGCGTCAGCTCGGTGGCGTCGCCCATGAGCAGCGGGCCGCCGGGCTGGGACACGTTGCCGGCGACACCGAACGCGGACCGCGAAACCCGCGTGGTGGCGCGGAAACCGACCCGGAAATTGCCGTAGTGATCCACGCCGTCGCCGGTGAAGTACAGGTCGAGCGCGACCGGCAGCGTCGTGCCGCGGATCGTGAGGTCGCCGCGCAGGGTGTACCGGTCGCCGTCGGCCTCCAGGCCGGTGGACGCGAAGGTGGCCTCCGGGTGGTTGGCGACGTCGAAGTAGTCCGCGGCGCGCAGGTGCTCGTCGCGCGCCTCGGTGCCGGTGTGCAGCGACGCGGTGTCGATGGCCGCGGTCACCGACGACTTGGCGAGGTCTTCGGCGACCTCGACGGTCCCGGAGAAGGCGCCGAACGTGCCGCGCACGCGGGCGGCGACGAAGCGGGTGGAGAACTCGATCGAGGAGTGCACCGGGTCGATCTCGTAGCGGCCGGCCTTGATCTCGATGCTCATCGTGGTGATTCCTTTTCTGGGTGCGGGAACGGGAAATCAGTGGAAGACGCCGTCGTGGACCTCGGCGACGTAGCCGCCGGGGAACTGCAGCAGGACACTGGTGCGGTCCTTGCTCCGGTACGGTCCGGAAAGGACGGTCGCGCCACTGGCCGTGGCCTTCGCGACCGTGGCGTTGACGTCGGAGACGGTGTAACCGGTGGTGTCGCGGCCATAGGGGTAGTTCCAATCGCCGTTGTTCGCCAGCACCACGGTGTTGCCGAACGGGGTCTTGATCCGGACGCGGTGGTAGGTGGTGCCCGGGGCGCCGATCTCGCCGCCGTCGGCGTTGCGGACGTCGGAGATCACGGTGCCGCCGGTGAACCGCAGGTAGGAGGCGAGGAACGCGTTGACCGTGTCCTCGGACAGGTACACGCGGAACTCCGGCTGCGTGGTCAGCGGGGTGAAGCCGGACATGTCGAACTGCTTCCAGATCTGGGAGCTGAAGCCGCCCGGGAACCGGACCACGGCCTCCCGCCCGACCGGGCCCGTCCACGCGGAGACGGGCACGGTCGCGCCGGCGCGGTGGGCCACCTTCACCGCTTCGTCGGGGTCCTTCACGCCGAAGCCGGTCTGCTCCGAGCCGAACGGGAACGGCACGGGCGTCTGGTAGTCGTAGGCCGCGAGCAGCCCGACCGGCGAGTGGATGATCGAGGCCAGCGCCTTGCTCGGCGTCGGCGTGATCCCGAAGACGTTCTGGCCGTTGTCGGTGCCACCGAAGGTCGCTTCCCAGCTCTTGATGAAGGCGGGCAGCTGACCGTGCTGCACGTACACGTGCGACGCGTCGTACTCCACGCCGAACGCCTGGGCCGGCGCACCGAACTGGGCCTGGGTGCCTTCGGCACTGCCGCTCGACACCGCCACCACGGCCCCGGCGACGGTCGCGGCGACCACGCCGAGGATCCCGGCACGCCTCACGATCTTGCTCTTCATGACGTTTCTCCTCCCCTGCTGGTGGTCAGTTCTTGGCGTAACCGGCGGCGATCTGCCCGACCAGCACGGCGAACGGCATCTCCAGCGCCGCGTACACGTAGCCGGCCTGCGGGTCGCTGTTGTCCGCGAGGACCTCGACCATGGCGGTGGCGTAGTCGATGGGGATCACGCCCGCCTGCTGCATCCGCAACAGGCCCGCTTCGCGCTTCGTCCGCGAGAAGGTGCCCGACGCGTCGATGGCCGCGTAGGCGGCGAAACCCTCGGCGGTGACGCTGATGGCCGGGAACGCGAGGCACACCTCGGTGGAGACGCCGGCGAAGATCACCTTCTTGCGGCCGGTCGCGCGGATCGCGCCCTGCACGCGCTCGTCGTCCCACGCGTTCACGGTCGAGCGGTCCAGCAGCGGCAGGTCGTCGGGCAGCACCGCGGCCAGCTCGGGGATCAGCGGGCCCCACATGCCGTCCGCCTCGGTGGTGGTGACCACGATCGGCAGGCCGAGCACCTGCGCCGCCTTCGCCAGGCCCACGACGTTGTGCTTCAGCTCCTCCACCGCGATGTCGCGCACGCCGCTGTACAGCCCGACCTGGTGGTCGATCAGCACGACCACCGCGTTGTCCCGGGTCAACCGCTCGGTGAACTTGCTCTCAACCATGGGGAACTCCTCCTCGGTTACTTCGTCAATATACATGTTGGTCAATTTTTTTGACTAGTTGGCCGCGATTGTGGTGCGGTGACCCGAGATACCGAGCTTCCGGGCGACGGGCCGCAGCGAGAACGCCGCCAGCACGGCGATGAACACGGTGAACGCGCCGGCCAGGACTCCGGTGTAGATCCGCCAGCCCGCCGGCTCCAGGAGCTGGAGCCACTTCTCCGTCAACGACACGCTCGCGGCCAGCGGGAACGTGAACGACCAGAAGCCCAGCGAGAAGGGCAGCTTCCGGTAGCGCGGCAGCAGCATCGCCTGCACCAGCAGCACGAGCACGCCGACCCCCGCGATCGCCCGGCCGATCGGGTCCACCGCGAACCCGTGCAAGGTGAACCACGCCAGCCCCGCAACCGCCGGTGGCGCGAGCAGGATCGCGGTGGTCGGCCGCAGCGCCTCGGGAAGCGGGCTGTGGAAGCTCAGGCGCTGCACGATGATCGGGGTCATCACCACCGAGAAGAACGCGCCGACGGCGAACAGGCCCCACGCCGGCCCGGGGTAGCCCAGCACGTGGGCGACGTCGGCGCCGATGAGGCCCGGCGCGACCGTCGGCAGCAGGTACCCGGCGTGCACGGCCTCCAGCCCGAGGCGCCCTTCGAACCACGACGCGAGGATCCAGGCGGCGAAGACCGTCGACGTCGCCAGCGCGAGGAGGTACAGGACCCGTCCGGCCACCGGGGACCACGTGAACAGGTCGGACGCCAGCAGCATCGCGACGACCGGGGCCAGCGAGGCGATCGGCCCCTGCGCGGGGTGGCGCAGGTGGTCGAGCAGCTGCTGTTCGCTCTTCAGGCCCCGCACCGCGTGGGCGATCATCAGCCAGACCCAGGCGATCGCCGCGACGGCCCAGAACGCCTGCGGTACCGCACGGGGCAACCCGAGTGCCGGCGCCGCCCTCGTCCACACCCCGGCGAGCCCGACCAGGCCGAAGCTGATCGCGAACGTCGTGAACGGGTACCGCGCCGGCGCGGTTGCGGCCGGCGGACCGCCGGCGGGCTCGGCCGACGGCGTGGCGGGGACGGCGGTGCTCGTCAACGGGTGCTCCAGGAAGAGTGGGATTCCGGGCCGCCCCCTCGGCGGCCCGGACCGTGCCGGAACCGCTGTCGTGGCCCGGCGTTCGCGCTGAACGCCATCGTGCTCGGATCGGCCGCGTTCAGTGCCCGTCAGATGACGGGTCCGGAGACGGTCCCCGCCGCCGCCGACCGACTGGGCCCGATGGGATGACCCCCGGTCGGGCGACAGACACCTCCGGCCCACCGCGACCGTCGTGTGGCGGTTCACCGCGCGGGCTCCGGCGAAGGAGGGTGTTGCCGAACCGCCCCGAGACCCCGCCGGAGAAGACGACCGTGACCGCTGCGCCGACGGACCGCCTGGACCGGCCGACCGAGGTGACACTCGACCCGATCCGCCTCGTCGCGCGCGTCGGCGCCGGCGTGTGCCGGCGCGACGTGTTCGGGGCCGCCGCGGAGTACGGCCTCAGCCCGGTCCTGCGCCGGCGCCACGGGTACGCGGCGGACCGGGTGCGCCTGGTCGAGATCGTGAGCCTCGACGGGGTGCGGTGAACGTCGAGCGCAAGCCGGAGCTGTTCCGGGCCCTGTGCCGCGGCAAGGCGAGCGTGGTCGTCACGGCGATGGTGGCCGGACCTGGTCGGGCCTGGCTCCCCGGCCGCCATGGAACTGCGCGCGCTCGGCGGCGCTTATGGCCGTGCGGCGCGTGCCGGGCGCCGTTCGCGGGCGGGGCGCGGCGTTGTGGCTGACCACCTACCGGTGACGGAGCCGGCCGGTACCGCCGAGCGATCCGGTCGCGGCGCCGATCATGGCGCCGGCTCGGAGTCCTCGGAGGTACTGCGGCGGTTTCCGGGGCACCACACGGAAAACGGGCCCTTCGGCGGGCGCGCTGGGGTAGGCCGTGAGCTCGCCGCGGGCCGGCACCGCGCAGTCGGCGACCTGGCCCTCGGTGGTCCCGACCAGCAAGCGTCCGGTCCCGGCCAGGGCCAGCGCCGAGCCCGTCGCCGGCAGCCCGGCCACGACGAGCGGGTGGGTCCAGAGCACCTCGCCGGTCATGGCGTCGAGCGCCACGAGCAGGCCGGAGCTCAGGCTGAGGTAGACGATCGCGGCGTCGGCTTCGATCGCCAGGACCTGGGCCCCGACCACGAACTGCCACCCGGCCTCGCCGTCCGGCAGCCGGCGCCGCGTCACGAGGGTGGCGGCGTGCCGGGCATCGGCCGCAGGGCCGTCGACGTCGAGCTCGGGCCCGGTGCGCAACCAGGAGGTCGCGTAGATCAAGGCGACGCCGTCGAGCTCGACCGCCGCCCCGATTTCCGTCAGGTCCGCAGTTTCTTCCGACGGAGCCACGGGAAACAGCGGCAGCGCGGTCGGTTCGGCACCGTCGGGATCCACCACTGCGACCCAGCGTGCCCCGTCGCCGGAAACTCCGGTGACGTACGACGACGAGGCCCTCCGGACCGGCAACGCGGTGAAACCCCCCCGGCGGCTCCCGGCGATCAGGAGCGGCGGAATCGCGCAGAGAACGAGACTCCGGACGCTCGACCGGCCGCTCACCGTCCATAGAGGACAAGACGGTCACCGGACCGCCTTCCGAAGACGCCGCGATCGCCCCGTCGGCAAGGGACTCCACGCGCCACACCGCACCGACCTCGCGCCACCCGGGGCTCAGGCCTTCGAGGTGCTCGCGCGCAAGGGTTTCGTCGCGGGGATCGTCGCTTTCGCGGCAGGGCCCGTCGAGCTCCTGCCAGGAGATCTCGCCGTCGCGGACCGACAACCAGTCGTCGCGTTCGAGCATCGCGTCGTAGCCGACGGTGTGGGACTCGCGGCCGAGCTCGTCCTCGTGCACGGGAGCGACGGCGAGATCCAGCACCCGGCCCTCGCGCCACCGGCGCCAGCGCACGGACCGGATCTCCCGGCTGTCGGCGAGCGCCGACACCGCGCGGCCGGAGCCGAAGTGCCACAACAGCAGCTGTCCGTAGTAGAAAAAGCCGCCGTCGTACCGCCCGGTCCCGACGGCCAGCAGCGGCAGCAGCGGGTGGAAGTCCACCGCGTGCACCGGAAACCGACTGCACAGGAGCAGGCGGCAGGTCAGGTCCCGCCGGTCGTAGAGGCCGACCACGTGCGGCGACAGCCGGGTGCGCCCGTCCCATTCCCGCCACCCCTGCCGGCCGGCGACGGCGACGAGGCCGTGGTGCTCGCTTTCCTCGACCGTCACGGGGCGGCCGGTCTCGGCGAACGGGCCGGTGGCGAACACCCGGCGGACCGTCACCACCGCGTGGCCCCGTCGAGCATCAAACGGACGACGGCAGGGCGTCGAGCCACGAACACGTGAGCCCGGCCCGGTCGGAAGTGCGCAGCAGCGCCGAAGGACCGCGCGAGGCCTCGTGGAAGACCGTGCGGGTGCCGCCGCTCGGCGCGTCGAGCAGGAGCCACGACTGGTAGAAGCTCAGCCGGTCGCTCACCGCGGCCCAGCCGAACCGGCTCGGCACGACCAGCTCGCCCACGATCCCGTCGAGGGTGTGCGGCGCCGCCACGACCACAAACCGGCCACCGACGATCAGCTCTTCGGAGACGTCGACCCGGTCCACGCCACGTTGCCACTTCGGCCACTCTGCCACCGTGACGAGCCGGGTGAACACCGCGTCGGCCGGTGCCGCCACGTGACGTTCGTGGCTGACGAAGCTGTCGCAACGGTCCGGCCCCCAGCCGGGCGGCCAGTGGACGTCCGGGTGTGCTCCTGTGCTCATACCCCCGAGAGTGGACTTCGCCGGTAGACACAGCACCCGTCACATGACTGGCTTGCCCGACCGGCCCCGGTCGTCATACGCGGTGAGGGCGTCGCGCAGCGCCGCGCGGGAGGTGATGCCCAGCTTGGGGAAGATCTTGTAGAGGTGATCGCCCACGGTGCGGTGGGAGATGAACAGCTTCTGCCCGATCTGCTTGTTGGTCAGGCCGGCGCCGGCCAGCTCCGCGATCTCGCGCTCCTGCGGCGTGAGCGGCGACTTGGTGTCCGACGCCGACTGCCGCGTGACGCCGGTCGCGCGCAGTTCGTTGGCCGCGCGGTCCCGCCACGGGACGGCACCGAGCGCGGCCAGCGTGTCGTGCGCGATGGTCAGCTGCTCGCGGGCAGCGCTCGTGCTCCGCAGCCGGCGCAACCGTTCCCCGTACGCGAGGCGCACGCGGGCCAGGTCGAACGGCCAGCGGTCGAGTGCGGGACCGGACAGCGCCGCCTCGAACCGTTCCCGGGCGGTGTCGTCGTCCGCCGTCATCGCGGTCGCCGCCGCCGTGACCAGCCGCAGGCGGGGTGACAGCTTGCCCAGCCGGGCCTCGCGCAGTGCGGCCGCGTGCGCGTTCGCCTCGGCGCGGCGCCCGGTGATCAGCGCCGCTTCGACGAGGTCCGGCGCCACCCAGAGCGCGCTCGGGCGGTACCGCGCGAGCTCTCCCGCCGGGCTGACCTGCGTCGCGTGGTGGTAGGCGTCGTCGTACTCGCCGGCGCCGACGTCGGACAGCGCGCGAGCCTGCCACGCGAAGTACGTGATGCCGGCGGCCTGGTGCGCGATCGCCCACTGCGTCATGTCGTCGGTCAGCTGCCGCGCGGCCCCGACCTCGCCGCGGCCGGCGGCGACGAGGGCCTGCACCCAGTGGAAGTACCAGGGGAAGAAACGCAGGCCGTGCTCGGTGCAGACGGCGAGGCCCTCGTCGGCGAACTGCCACGCCTCGTCCCAGCGGCCCGACTGGAAGCCGTCGATCCCCAGGTGCATCAGCGCGCCGAGGTGGCGGCGGGCCGGTCCCCTGCCGGCGTGGCGCGACTGCGCGAGGTGCCGTTCGGCCTCCCGCAGCCGGGGCAGCCGGTCGGCGAACACGGCGGCGGTGCCGATGCGGATGAGCCGGGTCGGGTCCTCGTCACCGCCGACGGTGTCGATCACGGCGTCGAGCTCGGCGACGTCGTCGTCGGTCGCGCGCGCCGGGTCGGAGAACACGGTCGCGTTCACGCGCAGCACCGGCGGCGGCTCCGGCTTCAGCCGCCCGACCAGGCGGTGGAAGGTCTCCCACGCCTGCCGCGTGCCGACGTACCAGCTGATCAGGAGCAGGTTGAGCAGCGCCTCCACGAGCACGGCGTCACCGGCGTCGAACCCGTGGTCGCCGGCCTCGACGGCCCCGGCCAGCAGCCGGTGGGCCGTGGTGACGTCGCCGTCGGAGTTGATCAGCAGGTGCGCCGCCGCGGCGGCGCCGGGCAGCGAATGTGTCGGCAGGGAGCCGGACCGGCGGGCGTCGCCCAACAGGCGGCTGGCCGTGGCCAGCTCACCACCGGCGTCGGCTCCGACGTACGCGGCCTCGGCGAGCCGGCGGCCGCGGTCGGCCGGGTCGGGGCTGAGCTCGGCGGCGCGGGTCAGCGCGGCCACCGCGCCCAGTGCGTCGCCCTGGCGCAACAGGGCCTGCGCCGTCTCCTCCAGCTGGGCCGCGATGTCGGCGTCGACGCCGACGGACGACTCGGCCAGGTGCCGCACGCGGCGTTCGGGCGTCGCGACGACTCCGGCCAGCGCGCGATGGGCCCAGCGCCGTTCGCGTTCCGCCGACGCCTCGACCACCGCGGCGCCGATCAGCGGGTGCCGGAAGCCGAGACGGGTGCCGCTCAGCTGCACCAGCCGGGCGGCTTCGGCCGGGGCCAGGTCGTCGAGGTCGCACGTCTCGCCGCCCGCGGTGCGCAACCGGGCCACCTCGACGCTGCCGCCGAGCGCCCCGAGCAGCATCATCAGCCGGCAGCGTTCCGGCAGGCCCCGCACCCGGGAGGTGAACAGCACCTGCAGCCGGTCCGACAGCGGCAGGACCTCGGGCAATGTGGTGAAGTCCGTCCGCTGGTCCCCGTTGAGCGCGGACGGCAGCTACGGCCTCGGCCAGCCCGCTGTCCTGGAAGAACCCGCGCTCGGCCGAACGGCAGGCGGCGAGGAAGACGATCGGGCTGCCGACCAGGCGGCGGGCGACGAAGCCGAGCACCTCGGCGCTGGCCCGGTCCACCCAGTGCAGGTCGTCGATCACGATCAGCAGTGGCGTTTCGGCCGCGACGGACCGCAGCCACAGCAGCGCCGCGTTCGACACCACGAGCCGGTCGGGTGCCGCGCCGACCTCGAAGCCGAGCGCGCACCGCAGCGCCGTGCGGTGGGTGTCGGTGAGGGCGGCCATCTCCTCTCCGAGCGGGAAGAGCAGCTGGTTGAGCGCGGAGTAGCCGACCTCGGCCTCGAACTGCGCGCCCGCCGCCCGCAGGACCCGCGTGCCGCGGCCGGCCTCCCCGGCGGCGAACTCGTCGAGCACGGCGCTCTTGCCGACCCCGGCCTCCCCCACCACCAGCAGGGCACCACCGCGCACGCCGGCACCTTCGAAGAAGGAGCGGATCGAGGCGATCTCGTCGTCACGGCCGATCAGCGGCACGGCTCGGCCCTCCCGGGCTCCCGCAGCCGGTGCCACAGCCGCGCGCCGGTGCCGCCGGCCGGGCCGGAGCGGCCGGCGCCGCCCGGAGCCGCGGCTCGCCTGCCGAAGCGGACAAGTTCGCGGGCCGCGCGGCGGTCCGAGCCGCCGTGCGCGTGTCCGATGCCGTGGGTCCGCACTCGTTCCTTCTTCAGGGCCGCCGTAATCGCCACCCGGGTCGATGAAATATTCACGACAAGCCGGATCGGCGGTGAAGCAGCAGAGACAACGATCGATCCGGACAGTTCGTACTCGTCGTCGCGATCGGCGTCCGGAACCACGCAACGACAAAAGTCATCTTAATGAACTACCTGATCTCAGGCGACACCGGGTTCGCCGAAGATCCAGTGACACCAACGAAATTCGACTTCGGTCAAACCACCCGCGGCCGCCTTCCGGTGTCCTCGGCTACCAGTCCATCCCACTCCGAAGGCGGCCGAGCGCCGGCAGAGATTCACCGAGGAATAAGCTGCCGGTAACCACGGTTACGGAGAGGCCCGCCGCGACACCTTCGGCGGAAGACGTGTTCGACATGAACGCCTTTCGGTTGATACTCATTCTCCGCTGACACATGATGGACTGGATCGCGAGAGGGGACTACGGATGATCGGCTCATTTTCTGTCGGGATCGGTTCATGGACGGGGTGAGCAGACTCATCCGGCTGGCGCACCTCGAGGGCCGTCTTGACGTGCGGTGCCTGATGGCCGGACAGTTCACTTTGGACCACGAGGCCGCGCCGCCGGGTGAGGTGCAGTTCCACCTTGTCCTGCAAGGACGCTGCACGGTGACCACCGGCACGTCCACAGTCGACCTGGGCCCGGGCGACTACCTCCTGCTCCCCCACGGCGACGCCCACACGGTGACCGCGGCCTCGGGCCGCCGGCGCCGGTTCGAGGAGGAGCCGGGAGCGACGTTCACCACGCGCAAGTCCCTCGGCGCCGAGCACGAGCTCGACCTGTTCTGCGGCCACTACCGCTTCGACTCGGCCGCGGGCGCGCTGCTGTTCCGCCTGCTGCCCTCGCTGGTGCACGTCACGATGGACCGCCCGGCGCTCGCGCTGGCCGACGTCCTGCGCGGCGAAGCGGATTCCGACGGACCCGGCACCGGCGCCATCGTGTGCTCGCTGTGCGACGCGCTGCTCGCCATGTCGCTGCGCAGCCGCCCCGACCAGCGGCTCGACACGCCCGCCCTGTGGACCGCCATGGGCGACGACGTGCTGGGCCGGGTGATCGCGCTGGTCGTGGAACGCCCGGGCGAGTCGTGGACCATCGACCGCATGGCGACGGAGGCGCGGATGTCGCGTGCCACGTTCCCGCGCCGCTTCACCGCCCGCACCGGCATCACGGTCGCGACGCTGCTCACCTCGATCCGGATGATGGTGGCCGCCGACCTGCTGACGCGCTCGGACCTCTCGGTGGCGCGCGTGGCTAGCGAGGTCGGGTACCGCTCGGAATCGGCCTTCGCGCAGGCGTTCCGTGCCACAGTGGGCACTCCGCCTGCCCGTTTCCGCAAGCACGCGGTGACGAGCCAGTGCACGCGGCAGTAGCCTGTCGTCGCATGTATTGACGGTAAAGATTCATGACCAGTCGGGAAATCCCGGTGCGGACGCACCGCCGGCGGCGCCGCGGCGGTGCGCGTCCCGGACAGCGCGGGCGGCACCGGAGAACGACCAGAACCAGGAGCAGACGATGTCCGTCGTCGAGATGACCACCTTCACGGTGGCCGAGGAGAACACCCGGGCGATGCTGGCCGCGCGCCCGGCGATGGTGGAGGCGTTCCGGGCCGACCGGCGCGGGTTCCTCTCCGCGCGGCTGGTGCGGGTGGCCGAGAACACGTGGCTGGACTTCGTCGAGTGGTCCGACGACGCCGCGTGGGACGAGTCGAAGGCCAAGGGCGCGAACCTGCCCGCGATCGGCGCGTTCTTCGCCACGATCGACGCGCTGGTGAGCGCCGAACGCGGCGTGCGCTACGACGACGCCCAGGAGACGCTCGCCGTCGAGCGCCGCGTGCGCACCGTGGCCTACGGGCCCGAGCCCTCGCAGGTCGGCGAGCTGTACCTGCCCGAGGGCACCGGACCGTTCCCGATCGTGGTCGTCGTCCACGGCGGCTACTGGACCGCCATGTGGGACCGCCGCCAGATCACCGACGTCGTCGACGACTTCCTCGGCCGCGGGTACGCGGTGTGGAACATCGAGTACCGCCGCATCGGCGAGCCGGGCGGCGGCTGGCCCGGCACGTTCCTCGACATCGCGGCGGCCGTGGACGCGGTCGACGGGATGGATCCCGCGCTCGACCCGGGCCGGGTCGTCATCGTCGGGCACTCGGCCGGCGGGCATCTCACCACCTGGGCCGCCCACCGCGGCGCTCTGCCCGCCGAAGCTCCGGGCGCGAAGCCGAAGGTGACCCCGCTCGGCATCGTCTCGCTCGCCGGCGCGCTCGACCTGAAGACGGGCGACGCCACCGGGTTCGGCACGGTGCTGGCCGACCCCGACGCCGAGCCGCCGAAGGACGCGCCCGAGGCCGCCCGTCCGGAAGTGTGGCCGATCGTCGCCGCGCAGGTCGCGAAGGGCATCGTGCCGCTCCTGGTCGGCGCGCACTACGCGGAGAACCCCGAGCGCTACGGCTGGACCTCCCCGCTCGAGCTGGCCAACCCCGGGGTTCCGGTGCTCGCCGTGCACGGCACCGCGGACGAGGCCGTGCCCGCCGACTGGAGCCGCTGTTACGCGGAGAAGACCAACGCCGGCGGCGGCAGCGCCCGCTACGTCGAGGTCGAGGGCGCGACCCACTTCGACGTGGTGCAGCCGGCCCACCCCGTGTGGCCGACGGTCACCGCGTGGATCGACGAGACGTTCACCAAGAACGCGTGACGAGCCGGGTGTCGTGCCGCCGGTCGGTGGCACGACACCCGCCGCTCATTCCGCCGTGCGCCAGCGGCCGCGGGTCAGCTCCGCGTAGTCGGTGAACTCCGGGAGCGCGCCCAGCTGCCGCAGCAACGCGAAGTCGTCGGCGAAGTACCAGTGCTCGGCGACGAGCCCGTCCTCGAACCGCCAGATCGCCATCTCGGTGATGTCGATGCGGTTGCCCGTCGCGGGAAAGCCGTAGAGCTCACCGGTGTGGGTGGCGGTCAGCGACCACACCGCCCACACGCGATCCCCCTTGGCCACGATGTCCTCGATGACGTCGTAGCGATCCGGCAGGGAGTCCTTGCGGTAGCCGCCCATGCCCAGGCCGGACAGCTCCGCCAGGGAGGCCATGCCGACGCGGTTCACGGTCGAGCCGGGCTTGAGGAACTGTGCGCGTTCTTCCAGCGGGACCGAGCGGAACTTCACGACCAGGTCGATGTTGCGGCGTTCCTCCTCCGTGTACTCGGCATCCTGGTAATCGCCGCCGACGAGGTTCGTCACGAGGCTGCGGGTGTGCATGTGGTCGTCCTTTCGAGGTCGGTCAGGCCCGGACAAGTTCGGCTTCGATCACGATGTCCACGAGGTTCGACACCACCGCGCCGCCGCCGGCGAGCAGGCCGTCGAACTTCAGCCCGAACTCGCGCCGGTCGAGCGACGTCCGGGCGGAGAACCCGGCGCGCGTGGCGCCGCGGTGGTCGACGACACCGCCGGTGCGCACGGCGAGCTCGATCGGCCGCGTGACCCCGCGGATCGTCAAGCGGCCCGGCAACGTCCAGTCGCCCACGGAGAACCCGTCGCACGACGCGGTGAACTCCAGCTCGGGAAACCGTTCGGTGTCCAGGAAATCCGCCGAACGGATCAGCTCGTCCCGTTTCGGATGGCCCGAAGACGCGCTGGCGGTCGCGACGCGGACATGCACCGACGCGCCCGACGGGGTCACCTCGACCTCGCCGTCGAGCACGTCGAACCGGCCCGTCACCCGCGCGATCGTCATGTGCACCACGGAAAACGCGACGAGGCTGTGCGCCGCGTCCACCGTCCAGGTCCCGGCCGGTCCGCAGCGGCCGGTGGGTGGTTTCGTCCACAGTGGTCACGACGCCACCCCCACCGGCACGGCCGGCGAGGTGTTCGCGAACCGCGGCATCACGTGGTCGATGAACCGCTGCAACGAGCGATTGCCGAGGGCCGGATCCATCTGCCCGTACAGGAAAACCAGCGCCAGGTGGCCGATGCCGCGCTCAACGTGGGCCGCGATCTCGCGGGCGACGGTGTCGGCGCTGCCGACGATCATCGCCTTGCGCACGAACGCGTCCCGGTCACTCGCCGCGACGCCGACGACGCTGTTCTGGAACTTCGCCGCACCGGCCGCGCCCTGGAAGGCCTTGGCGGTCGACGCGTCGAGGTAGTCCAGCGCCGGCGTGACCTCGCGCAGCGCGGACTCGTCAGTTTCGCCGACGTAGATCATCTTCTGCACGAGCGACCAGTCGCGCGCGTCCTGAATGGTCTGTTCGTCGTGGCCTGAGCGGTCGAGCGCGTCGTGGTAGAGCGCCCACTTGCGCGCGGTCTCGCCGAGCTCGTCCCGCGCGGTCTGCAGTGCCCAGCCGCGGCCGGCCGCGTCGAGGATGCCCTGGTCGGACAGCGCGGCGCGCGCGAACCGGATCGACGGGCGGAAGCTGCCGGGCATGATGCGCCGGGTGAGCAGCCCGTTCGAGTGCGTCGTGGTGAAGCCGATCTCCACGCCGTCGTCGTCCCGCTTGTCCAGCGCCCGCAACGCGACGTCGAGCACCTCGTCCATCAGCGCCGCGCGGTTCGCCGTGTCGCGGCCGAGGCCCTGGTACTCGCGCGGCGAACCGCCCGTGCCGACACCGATGGTGCAGCGCCCGCGCGTGAGCAGGTCGAGCGTCGTGCACGCTTCGGCGAAGTTGAGCGGGTTCCACAGCGCCGGGACCGCGACCGAGATGATCGTGTGCAGGTTCTCCAGCTGCGGCGCGAGGTAGGCCCCGAAGGTGAACGGGTTGCCGTAGGTGTTGTAGCCGGTGAAGTGGTGCTCGGTGAGGCAGACGCCCGCGAAACCGCTGCGGTCCGCGATGCGCGCCTGCTCGGTCACGGCTTCGACGACCTCGAGGTCGTGCGCGCCGTCGGGCGACTGGGCGTTGAGGTAGATCGAGAACTTCATGTCTCCCCTTGGGTTCTGTGAGGTGTGCGGGGTTGTCTTCAGACGTCGCCGCGGATGTGCGCGGCGACGTCGGCGCGCAGGTGCACGAAGCGCGGGTCCGAGCGGGTGGTGATCTGGTCGCGCGGCGCGGGCAGGTCCACCGTCACCTGCTCGGCGACCGTGGCCGGCGGCCGGCTCAGCACGATCACCCGGTCGGACAGGTACACGCTCTCGTCGATGTCGTGCGTGACCACGAGGATCGTCATGCCGAACCGGTCGCGCACCGACAGCGTGAGGTCCTCGAGGTCGGCGCGGGTCTGGGCGTCGACGCTCGCGAACGGCTCGTCCATCAGCAGGATCCGTGGGCGGCACGCCAGCGCGCGGGCGATGGCCACGCGCTGCTGCATGCCGCCCGAGAGCTGCCACGGGTACTTGCGCCGCGCGTCGCCCAGCCCGACCGCCGCCAGCGACTCGGCGGCGCGTTCCCGGCGTTCGGCCGCGGGCACGCCGGTGGCGCGCAACGGGAACTCGACGTTGCGGCCCACGCGCATCCACGGGAACAGCGAGCGGCTGTAGTCCTGGAAGACCATCGAGAGCCCGGCCGGCACGCCGTCCACGGGCTTGCCGAGCACGCACACCTCGCCCCGGCCGGGCCGCAGCAGCCCGGCGAGGCAGCGCAGCAGCGTCGACTTCCCCGTGCCGGACGGGCCGACGATCGTCAGCAGCTCGCCGTCGGCCGCGGTGAACGACACGTCGTGCAGCACCGGCTGCGGTTGCCCGGGATAGCTGTGGCCGAGGTCCGTGACCCGCAACGCGGGCTCGGCCGGCGCGTCCGGACCGCCCGCGAGCGGGCGGGCCGCGGCGTGGACCGGGTTCTGCATGGAGGTCATCACCAACTCCTGTCGAGTACTTCGGGGATCAGTCGTGCCGGGCCCGGCTGTGGCGGTGCCAGCGCAGCGCGCGGTGTTCGAGCGTGGTGAACACGGTGTTGAAGACGTAGCCGAGCACGCCGAGCGCGACCATCGCCGCCCACATGCCGGCGAACTCGAAGTGGCGCTGGGAGTCGACGAGGAAGAAGCCGAGCCCGCTGGTGGCGACGACCCACTCCGACAGCACCATCAGCACCAGCGCCAAGGAGAGCCCCACGCGCATGCCCGCCAGGATCGCCGGGGTCGCGTAGCAGAGGTCGACCTGCACGAGCCGGCGCACCGGTCCCAGGCGCAGCGTGCGGGCCGTGTCCCGCGCGACGGGGTCGATGGCGCCGGTCGCCTGCATCGCGTTGAGCAGTACGGGCCACGTGCAGCCGAACGCGATCACCAGCACGCGCATCACGTCGTTGGCGCCGAACACGATGAGGAACACCGGGAGGATCGCCGGCGTCGGCAGCGCCCGGAGGAACTGCGCTGCCGGGTCCACCATGCGCCGCACGGTGGGGAACGCGCCCGCCGACACCCCGATCACCGCGCCGAGCAGCGAGCCGCCGAGCCAGCCGATCAGCATCCGCACGAGGCTCGGCGCCACGTCCGTCCACAGTGGAGCCGAGGTCCAGAGGTGGCTCGCCGGGCCGGCGAACCACAGCGTCCGCATGCGATCGAGGATCTGCAGCGGCGTCGGGAAGTACGGGTTGGCCGCGGCCTCGGTGGCGCGCTGCCAGACCCAGCACAGCACGGCCAGCAGGCCGAACCGCAGCAGGAACCGGCCCGCGACCACCGAGACGGTCCGCAGTGGGCGCACCGAAACCGGCGCCGGTGAAAGCACGGCACTCATCGCGGTTCTCCTTCGCTCCACGGCAGGAACCGTCGTTCCAGGGCCCGGGCGGCCCCGTTCACGACCAGCCCCAGCAACCCCGCCGCGCACACGGCGGCGAACGCGTAGTCGGTGTGGCTGCCACCCTGGGTCGCGGCGAGCAGGTAGGCCCCCACGCCGCTGTCGGTGCCGATGAGCAGCTCGGCGGCCACGGCGATCACGAGCGCGAGCCCGATCGACACCCGGACGCCGGCCGCGATCACCGGCGCGGCCGAGGGCAGCACGATCTCGGCGAGCCGGCGCGGCAGCCGCGCGCCGTAGAGGCGGGCCGTCTGCAACGCGACGCCGTCGACGTCGCGGACGCCGTGGATCGTGTTGAGCAGCACCGGCCACACCGTGGCGCTCACGATCGTGATCACCACCGACGCGCGGCCCGTGCCGGTCACCAGGACCAGCAGCGGCACGATCGCCACCGCGGGCACCGGCCGCAGCAGGTCCACGACGATCCGTGTCGCGGTGTGCACGGCCGGGACGAGCCCGAGGACCAGGCCCACGACCAGGCCGGCCGGCACGGCGATCACCAGCGCGAGCAACGCCGAACCCGCGGTGGCGCCGAGGTCGGCCAGGAACGGCGCGTTGGTGAGCAGCTCCCCCAGCCGCGTGAGGATCACGCTCGCGGGCGGCAGGTACTGCGTGCTCACCAGGCCCGAACGGGCGACCACCTCCTCGGCCGCGGCGAGCAGGACCAGGCCGGAGAGCCCGAGCACGAAGGTGGACAGTGCGGGGCGGTGCCCCCGGCGCGGGCCGGCGCGCCGGGGCAGGACGTCGAGCGACATGGGACTGGTGTCCTTTCCGGCGTCAGCGGTCCGCGGCCATCACGCCGGCGGGCAGCGCCGTGCTGGTGAGCATCCCGGCCTGCTGCATGAGCTCCGCCAGCTTCTGCAGCGGCGCCGTGTCGGTCACGTTCGTGGCGAACCCGGGCAGCTTCATGCCGGCGGCCAGCGACGCGTCGACGCGCGTGAACGTCGGCACGGCCTTGCGCAACGCGTCGGGATCGGCGTTGAGCGCGGTGTTCTCGGCCGCCAGGGCCTTGCGGAAGGCCGCGATCACATCCGGGTGCTGCTCGGCGTAGCTCGTGGTGGTCACGTAGACGCCGACGAGCGTGTCGGTGAGCGGGCCGGTGAACTGGTCGGAGACGCTTCGCGTGCGCACCGTCTTGCGGATCGTCGAGAGGAACGGCTCCGGCGCGCAGACGGCGTCGACGATCCCGCGCTGCAACGCGCTGCCCTCGTCCGGCAGCGCGACCGGCACGAGTTTCACCGACTTCGGGTCCAGCCCCGCCGCCCGCAGCTGCGCGGGAATGGTGAGGGCGCAGCTCGAAGTCGTGCCGGGGATGGCGACGCTGTGGCCGGGCAGGTCCCGCAACGACCGGATCGGCGAGTCGGCCTTGGCGAGCACGTCGAGCTGGCCCGGCCGGCCGAGGTCGCTGAGCCCCACGACCGCGACGGCGAGCTTCTTCTGCACGGCGAGCAGGTAGTCGGCCGCGTTGTCCCAGACGATCGGGTACGCGTTGCCGAGCAGGCCCACCAGCGGCGAGTCGGAGCTCGTGTGGTTGTGCGCCTGCACCGTGACGCCGGCCTTGGCGAACCCGCCGTTGCGGGCGCCGAGGTAGACCGCCGACGACGACGTGGTCGCCGGAGCGTCCACCACGACCGCCGCGCCACCCGGCGCCGGACCGGAGCCCGAACCCGAGCCGGGTGCGGCCGTGGTGTCCGTGGTGGAGCACGCCGAGGTGACCGCCAGGGTCGCGACGCCGGCGAGCGCCGCCGCGATCCGTTTCCGGGCCCGTGTCCGCGCCTTGCCAGAGTTGCCGGTGTTGTCCGCCATGCCGATTCCGCCTTCCGCAGTACCGCGCTGCTGTGAAAGGCATGGAAGACCGCGGGTGTGACGTGGACAACGCCCTTGTGCAAGTTTCCACATCCGGTTGCCGCGGGTGGTCCCGCGGCGGCGACATGGAACCATGACTTCTTCGACTCCGCCCTCGCCGGGCGCGGCGCTGGGTTCGGCCCGGTCGATGTCCGCCCCCGTCCACCTCGCCGGCTACGGCGTGGACGCCAGCCGGTTCCGCAGCCTGGCCGCCTCGCTCCCGACGTCGGTCAGCGTCATCACCACGACCGCCGAAGACGGCTCACCGATCGGTATGACGTCGGGCACGGTGTGCAGCCTGTCGTGCGAACCGCCGCTGCTGCTGGTGTGCCTCGGCAAGGCTTCGCGGACGCTGCAGGCGATCCGCGACCGCGGGCGTTTCGGCGTGAACGTGCTCGACAGCAACGGTTCCGAGCTTTCCGCGCACTTCGCGAGCCGGGCGGAGGACAAGTTCGCCACCACTGGCTGGCATCGCGGCCGGCACGGCTCGCCCGTGCTGGAGGACTCCGTGGTGGCGTTCCTGGAGTGCGAGCTCTACCAGGTGGTCGACGGCGGGGACCACGCCATCGTCGTCGGGCTCATCATGGACGGGGAACACACGGACGCGTCGCCGTTGGTGTATTTCCGCCGCAGCTACTCGGGTTTCGGGGAATCCGGCGCGTGAGGTCAGCGGCCGGCCTTGCGCCGCAACCGTTCCTCGTCGTGCACCACGAGCTCACGCGACTCCAGCGTCACCACACCCAGGCGCGCCATGTCCTTCAGCGCCTTGTTCACGCTCTCGCGCGAGGCGCCGACGTAGTGCGCCCACTGCTCCTGCGTGAGGTCGTGCCGCACGCGGATGCCGTCGGGGCCGCGCACCCCGATGCGGTCGGCCAGCTCGACGATCCCGGCCGCGACGCGGCCGCTGATGTCGGGGTTGAGCAGCGAGCCCACGGTCTCGTTGATCCGCCGCACCTGCGCCGAAAGGAACCGCACCACGGCCGCCCCGATCCGTGGGTCGCTCAGCACCCACTCGCGCAGCCGGGCCGCCGGCAGGGCGATCACGTCGGCGTCGCTGATCGCCACGGCGTCGGATACCCGCGCGTTGCCCTCGAACACGCTGGTGATGCCGAACGGGTCACCGGGCAGGAACAACGTCATCAGCCGTTCGCGGCCCGTGGGGGTCGTCCGTCCCATCGCGACCTTCCCGGCCACGACGAGGTAACCGAAGGGCGCCGGCTCCCCGGTCTGGAAGATGACCTCACCACGCGGGTAGTGGCGCGCCGTCCCGCTTTCGAGCAGGCCGGCCACCAGGTCGGCCGGCATCCCCGCGAAGAACGGGCTCACGACCGCGCCACCCGCCGCGGAGCGGAAGCGCTCCGCGGGCGGAAGGGCGCCGGCCGGGTTCATCCGAGCAGTGTAAGCACCGGCACCGGCGATTCACGCGTTCCGCGTCCCCGCGAACAGCAGTCGAGCTCGCCAGGGACCACCGACGACGTGCGGCTCAGTGCGTCCGGACCGGCGGCGTGCCGAGGACCTCGTTGAACGCCTCCGACGACGAGGGGTGCGTGTAGACGGCGTCGCGCAGCTCGCTCGCGGTCACGTCGTGGCGCATGGCGAGCGTGACGAGGTTGATCAGCTCCTGCGAGTCGACGCTCAGCAGCGTCGCACCCACGATCAGGTCGGTTTCGCGGTCGACGACGAACTTCATCAACCCGCGCGTTTCGCCGACGATCTTGGACCGCGGCATGGCGGCGATGTCGGCGATGGCCTTCTCCACGACCTTCACCGACAGCCCGCGCGCCACGGCCTCGCGCTCGGTGAGGCCCACGCGCGAGAGCGCCGGGCTCATGAACACCGTGTACGGGATGAACTTCCGGTCCGTTGTGGACCGGTTGCCGGTGCCGAGGAGCTGGTCGGCCACGATGCGGTAGTCGTCGAGCGAGATGTAGGTGAACTGCGGGCCGCCGTTGACGTCGCCGATCGCGAAGATGTGCGGCTGGCTGGTGCGCAGGTGCTCGTCGACCTCGACGGCACCGGTGCCGGTGATGCGCACGCCGGCGCGGCCCAGCCCCAGTCCCTCGGTGGCGGGCGTGCGGCCGGTCGCGGCCAGCACCTCGTCGGCCGCGAGCGTGTGCGTCTCGCCGTCGATCTCGTAGGTGATCTCCACGCCGTTGTCGATGTCGCGGACGCCGGTCACGTGGGCGCCGGAGACGAACTCGACACCGGCTCCGCGCAGGATGCCGGTGGCTGCCGCGGCGATGTCCTCGTCCTCGCGGGGCATGATCCGCGGCGCGGCGTCGAGCACCGTGACGGCGCTGCCGAACTGGGCGTAGGTCGAGGCGAACTCCACGCCGACGTAGCCGCCGCCGAGGATGGCCAGGCGCTTCGGCAGGTGGTCGAGGTCGATCAGGTCGGTGCTGGTCAGCAGGCGGGTGCTCTCGCGCAGGCCGGGGATGGCCGGGACCGTCGGCACGGCCCCGGTGTTGATCACGATCGTGTCCGCCGTGATGCGCAGCACGTCGTCCCCGGCCGCGACCCGCACGGTCTTGGGGTCGAGAAACGTCGCCTTGCCGGTGATCACGGTGACGGTGTCGATCGTGTCGAGCATGGCGAAGTTCTTGCCGCGCATGGCGGCGGTGAGCGCGCGCGTGTCCTCGACCGCCTTGCGGTGGCGCTCGGGCGGGGTGCCGGTGCCGGGGTGCTCGGCGTGGTGGACGAGCGACTTGGTGGGCACGCAGCCGATGTTGATGCACGTGCCGCCGTACATCTGGGCGGACTGCTCGATCATCGCGACGCGCTTGCCGAGCTTCCCCAAAGCCGCGGCCAGCGTCTTGCCGCCCTTGCCGAACCCGATGACCACCAGGTCGAAGTGCATGTCGTCCATACGGTCCAGCATTCGCCTCCGCAAGAGGCCCGACTACGCATGAAAAGATCAATTTTCGCCGAGATCGGATCAACCCGGACCGGCTCCGGGCGACCGTCCAGCGGCGCGCCGCCCGGAGCCGGTCCAGGTCGAACGTTTATGATCGGCCATCCCGCGGCGGCGTTCGGCGGCCGCGCGGCCGAAGGAGGCGGTGAGTGGTTACCCGGGCGGAGCGGAACGCGACGAATCCGGACCTCGGGGTGCTGTCAGCGAGGCTCCTGTTCGCCGTTCAACGCGAACTCTTCGCGAAGCTCGTCGCCCAGGGTTTCGACGACCTGCACCCCCGGCACGGGGTGGTACTGGCCTACCTCGATCCGGGTGGTCTGCGCGCGACCGAGCTCGCGCGGCTCTCCGGCCAGGCCAAACAGGCCATCGGCCTGCTGGTGGACGAGCTGGAGGCGCTGGGCTACGTGTACCGCCGGCCCGACCCCGGCGACCGCCGGGCCAAGCTCGTCTGCCCGACCGAACGCGGCCTCGACCAGATGCGCACTGCCGACCGCATCATGGCGGGCATGCAGGACCGCCATGCCCGCCGCGTGGGCCGCGAGTCCTACGCCGAGTTCAAGCGCGTGTTCATGGACGTCGCGGAGCACCAGCGGCGCACTGTCGCCGCGGACTGACCCGGTCGCGCCGTTTCGGGCATGGCTCTCCTTTCCGGGGCCCAGTCCCGTGCCGGGGGGTGTCCGGTGCGGAGGCGGCGGTAGCCGATCGGCTCGATCACCCGCACTTCCCGCCGCCCACGCCGTCGGTCCCTCGGGCTTCGGGCCGGGCCGGTCAGCGAGAGTCACGGCTCGCGGGCCGTGCTCTCCGGCTGCCCCGGGCCGTCTCGATCGGCGCACGCGGGTCTTCGTGCGGGTGTGGGGCCACGGTCGCTCCTGTTCGTTCGCCACGTTTGCGACAGGCTCGGGCGCACACGGGACGGTCGTCAATAGTCGTGACTGTACAACAAATTCATCAGTATTCGCACCGGCCTCCACCGGCGTCTACAGATGATCCGACGGCGACAGAAACTGACCCGATCAGGCGTGGTTTCCCCGACCGGTTCCAGGCACAATCGCGCGGCCGTGGCGGTGGATCTGGCGGCGCCACAGCACCGCGCGAGGAACCGTCGGACGGCACCTTGACACCGTTCGTAATGGAAATTTACCATTGGCGACCTGAAAACTGCAGGACAGCCGCCACTGTGGCAGGAGACGAGCCGCTCCCCGCGAGCGTGCTCCTGATCCCACCGAGGAGCGGAATGTCAGGCACAGCAACCCATCCGAGATCAGCTCGCACGCGCTGGCGGATCACGGCCGCGGCCGTCGTCGCCACCGCGAGCGCCGGAGCCTGTCTCGCCGCGCCCGCGCCGGCCGCGCACGCGGCCACCACCGCGAACGTGTGGCTCACCACTGCCGATCGCTCGAACCTGTTGAAGCAGCAGGGAAACGTGTCGTTCGGCTCCGGCGGCAGCGGGCCGGTGATCACGGTGAACCCCACCACCACCTACCAGTCGATGGTGGGCTTCGGCGCGTCGTTCACCGACTCGGCCGCGTGGAACATCAGCAACTCGCCGCGGCGGGACGAGATCATGAACGCGCTGTTCACCACCTCCGGCGGGATCGGGCTGAGCTTCCTGCGCCAGCCCATCGGCGCGTCGGACTTCTCGCGCAGCTTCTACACCTACGACGACGGCGCGGCGGACCCGAGTCTCTCGCGGTTTTCCGTGGCACACGACAACTCCTACATCCTCCCGCTGGTCAAGCAGGCCAAGAGCCTGAACCCGAAGCTGTCGGTCATGGTCACGCCGTGGAGCGGGCCGGCGTGGATGAAGGACAACAACAACCTCATCGGCGGCTCGCTGCGCAGCGACCAGAACGGGGTTTTCGCCGACTACCTGGTGAAGTTCGCGCAGGCCTACGGGGCCGCGGGGGTGCCGATCGACTACCTGAGCGTGCAGAACGAGCCGCGGTTCTCCGCGCCCGGCTACCCCAGCATGTACATGGAGCCCGCGCAGCAGGCGAACATCATCAACACCCTCGCGCCGAAGCTGCGCGCGGCGGGCCTGCCGGCGAAGATCCTGGGCTACGACCACAATTGGGATGTCACGGACTTCGCCGAGCAGGTGAACAACCAGGCCGGCAGCAACGTGGCCGGCTCGGCGTGGCACTGCTACGGCGGTGACCCGTCGGCCCAGTCGAGGGTGTTCAACGACCAGCACAAGGACATCTTCTTCACCGAGTGTTCCGGCCACGACTCGGACAACGTCGCGAACACCTTCGCCGACACGTTGCGGTGGCAGGGCATGAACCTCACGATCGGCGCCACCCGCAACTACGCGCGCACCGTCGCGCTGTGGAACATGGCGCTGGACAACAACCACGGCCCGGTCATCGGCAGCTGCGGCAACTGCAACGGCGTCGCGACCGTCAGTGGCGGCAACGTCACCTACAACGCCGAGTACTACGTGCTGGGGCACCTGAGCAAGTTCGTGCAGCCCGGCGCCGTGCGGATCGACTCGACCGCCTACGGCGAGGGCGGTGTCGAGAACGTCGCGTTCCGCAACCCGGACGGCACGATCGTGCTCGTCGCGCTCAACACCGGTGGCACGCAGAACTTCCAGGTCTCCTTCGGCGGCCAGTCGTTCGGCTACCAGCTGCCCGGCGGCTCGATGGCCACGTTCACCTGGCCCGGCAGCGGCGGCGGCACGACCACTCCCCCGCCGACCGGCCGCACCGGCCCGATCTCCGGCCTCGGCGGCAAGTGCCTCGACGTCACGGGCGGCTCGACCGTCAACGGCACCCAGCCGCAGCTGTGGGACTGCACGTCGGGACCGAACCAGCAGTGGACGCTTTCGAGTGACGGCACCGTCCGCGGCCTCGGCAAGTGCCTCGACGTCACCGGCAACGGCACAGCCGACGGCACCGCGGTCCAGCTCTGGGACTGCTTCGGCGCGCCCAACCAGAAGTGGTCGACCGGCGCGAACGGCTCGCTGGTCAACGCGGGCAGCGGCAAGTGCCTGGACGTGAAGGACGGCTCGACGGCCAACGGCACCAAGCTGCAGATCTGGACCTGCTCCGGCGGCCCCAACCAGCGCTGGTCGGTCCCGGCGTAACGGTCCACACCGGACGCTTTCCCGTCTGCTGCGCCCGTGACCGGGCTTGTCCGGTCACGGGCGTTCTGCCGTGTTCACCGGGGTGACGTGCGTCACCTCGGTCCCGTGCAACCGTGGGGCGGGTCCATGGCCTTTGTGGAGTGAGGGCCGCTGAACGGCGGTCCGAGCGAGGAGCAGCGAGTGGGTCACCGGGACTGGGAGGCGGATTACACCGCCTTCGTGCACAGTCGTGCCTCGGCGCTGCGGACCACCGCGTATGTCCTGAGCGGCGAATGGCACCGCGCCGACGACCTGGTGCAGACCACTCTGGTCAAGCTCTACGTGATCTGGCCGCGCCTGGTGCGCCAGGGCGGCCTCGACGCCTACGCGCGCACCGTGCTCGTGCGCACGTTCGTGCGGGAGAACCGGCGCAAGTGGCGCCAGCTGGAACTGACCTCGCCCGCCCCGCCGGACACCACCGCCCTGCCCGAAACCGACCACGCCGACCGGCTCGCCGTGCGCGCCGCGCTGGCGCAGGTGCCGCCGCGCCAGCGGGCCGTGCTCGTGCTGCGCTTCTGGAACGACCTCAGCGTCGGCGAGACGGCCACCGCCCTCGGGTGCAGCGAGGGCACCGTCAAGAGCCAGACCGCCCGCGGCCTCGCCGCGCTCAAACGCGCGCTCGGCCCCCTGGGCTTCCGCGACCCGTTGCCCGAGGAGAGCGAGCGATGAACGAAGACCAGGCACGCGCCCTCATTCACCTGGCCGGTCCTGACGGTTCCGGCGGTTCGGGCGGCTCCGGCGGCTCCGGCGGTTCGGGCGGTTCGGGCGGTTCGGGCGGTTCCGTTGGTGCCGACGGCTCGGCGGGTCCCGACCTCGACGCCATCCTCTCCTCGGCACTGCGCCGCGGCCGCCGCCACCGCGCCATCCGCCGCAGCCTGGCCATCTCCGGCAGCGCACTGGCCACCGCGACCCTCGTGCTCGTCCCCCTGCTCCTGCGCGCCCAGCCCCCCGAGCACCTCGGCCCCGCCGCGCCACCACCCCCCGCCACCTCCACCACGACCCCCACCGCCACGGACACCACCCACACCCCACCCCCACCGGCCACCACCCCCATCACGGCCACCTCCCACGCACCCGCAAGCCCCGGCATCCCGACGACCAGTCACCGCCTGCCTCCCACCAGCACGCCGTGACCGCCGAACCAACCTCACAGCACCCGCCCAGCGCCCCGGGGCGCCCGCGCGCCCGCCAGCCCCGGCAATTCGCCGACCAGCACCCAGTCCCGCCGAGCCAAACCGAACAGCACCGACCCAGCGCCCCGGAGCAACCGCGCGCCACCCGCGCCCCAAACCCCCTGCGCGCCCGCCGACCCCAGCAGCTCGCCGACCAGCACCCCGTCCCCGCCGAACCAACCGAACAGAACCCGCCACCCTCGACCGGCTCCACTCAACCGCCGCTCGACACCGCACCCGACGCCGAGCCCAGCGCAATCCGGACCTCCTCGATCGCCGCCGGCTGGTCTTCCACCGCAACCCGCAACGCGCCGCCCGCCGAACGCCTTGGCCCGGCGCTGCCGAAACCGACCACGTCCAACCCAGGCACATCGAAGTCGACCGAGACCTCGCGCCCGCCCGCCGACCCCGGCCGCTCCCCCAGTCTCGCCGAACCAACCGAACAGCACCCGCCTAGGGCCCCGGAGCAACCGCGCGCCAACGGCGCCCCGAACCCCCCGCGCGCCCACCGGCCCCAGCAGCTCGCCGACCAGCACCCCGTCCCCACCACACAGCGCCGACCGCGCGCTGCCCCTGAACGGAAGCCCGCCATGACCACGTTGTTGTCCACGCCCACCGCGGCCCCGGCGCCTACCGGAGCGTCCGCGCGGATCGGTTACCTGTGGGCCGCCGCCCTGTATCTGGGGGTGCGGGTGGTCGGGGTGGTGGTGCTGGCGTTGTTCGCGTCGAGTACCGGGCAGCCGTTGCTCGACCGGCTCACCGCGTGGGACGGGCAGTGGTACCTGGCGATCGCGGACGGCGGCTACGGCGGGATCACCCACGGGCTCGTCGACGCGGCCGGGAACTTCGCGCCGCACACGCCGCTGGCGTTCTTCCCGTTGTACCCGTTCCTCATGCACGCGCTGGCGACCGGCACCGGGCTCGACAGCACGACCGCCGGGCTGCTGATCAGCGCCCTCGCGGGAGTCGTGGCTGCGCTGGGTGTCTATCGCCTGGGCAAGAGGGCCGGGAATGAGCGCACCGGGCTGCTGCTCGTCGCGTTGTGGGCGGGCGCGCCGCTGTCGATCACGCTGTCGATGGTCTACACCGAGGCCCTGTTCACGGCGTTCGTGGCGTGGGCGCTCGTCGGGCTCGTCGAGAAGCGGTGGGCGCCGGCCTCGCTGTGCTGTGTCGCCGCCGGGTTGACGCGGCCGACGGCCGTGGTGCTGGTGGCGGTGGTCGTCTTCGCCGGGGTGGTGGCTTTCGCGCGGGCGCCGCGGCCGGCGCCGCTCGTGGCCGCGGCCGCCGCGCCGGTGGGGCTGGTCGGTTACTGGCTGTGGGTGGCGAACCAGACGGGCAGCCTGTTCGGCTGGTTCGACCTCGAGTGGCACGGCTGGAACACGCGCTTCGACGCCGGCGCGGAGACGTTCGGCTTCGTCGGCCAGCAGCTCGTGCAAGGCCGGTCGGTGATGGAGGTCGGGAACGTCTTCGTGGTGTTCCTCGCGATCATCGCGGCCGTCCTGCTCCTGCTCAGGCTGCGCGAGCGCCCGAGCTGGTGGCCGCTGATCCTCTTCGGCGCGGGCATGGTGGTGCTCGTGGCCGGTACCGCGGGCATCCCGTTCGCGAAAGCGCGGTTCCTGCTCCCCGGTTTCGTCCTGCTGCTGCCCCTCGCCCAAGGACTGTCCGCACGACGGCGGAGCACCGCCGTCGCGGCGACCGCCGGTGTCGTCCTCGTCGGCTGCTGGTTCAGCGCCTACGCCCTCACCGGTTGGCACTACGCGATCTGAGCCGGAGAAACGGCGTCGGCCGCTATGTGCCACGGGGCATGGCAAGCGGCGATTTAGGCATTGGCTGGGCATGGCTCGCGCGGCCTAACCTCGTTTCACCTCGCACGACTCCAGCCGCCCACGGCGCCGAGCGACCCGGACGGCGAACCCACGCCCTCGGGGACCGCCCACCATGGAGGGAACCCGATCCCATGACGAGCACGTCCGGCTGTCCCGTCGCCCACGACTTCGACCCGCTCGCCGAACGCTACCTGAGCAGCCCCTACCCCGAGCTCAACCTCCTGCGCTACCAGGCGCCGGTGCACTACGTCCCGTCGCTGGACCACTGGCTCGTCACGCGCTACGCCGACATCGCGGCGATCCTGAGCGACCCGGCGACGTTCTCCGCGGCCAACGCGCAGGCCCCGCTGTCGGGCCTCACCGAGGAAGCGAGCGCGATCCTCCACAACGGACTGCGCAACACCCCGGTGCTCTCGAACTTCGACCCCCCGGGCCATTCCCGCGTCCGGCGCCTGCTGGCGCCGCTGTTCTCGCCGCGCCGGATCGCGCAGCTGGAGCCGCGGATCGAGCAGTTCACGACCGAGCTCGTCGACGTGTTCGCCGGCCGGGGCCGCGTGGACATCGTCGAGGCGCTCACGTTTCCCTTGCCCGCGTTGACTCTCTTCCGCCTCCTCGGCTTCCCGGACGAAGACGTCGACCGGCTGAAGGCGTGGTGCGGCGAGAAACTGGAGATCAACTGGGGCCGGCCCGACGCCGAGTACCAGCTGCGGGCCACGACCAACATCACCCGGTTCTGGGACTACTGCGAGCGCTACGTCGAGACGCGCAAGCACGACCTCGGCGACGACCTCACCAGCGATCTGCTGCGCCAGCGCGAAACCAACCCCGACGCGCTCGACGACCGCGAGGTCGCGAGCATCGTGTTCGCCCTGAGCTTCGCCGGGCACGAGACCACGACCAACCTGATCGGCAACGCGCTGCGCCACCTGCTCTCCCGCCCCCAGCTGTGGCAGGAGATCCGCCGGGACCCCGAAACCATCGCCGGGGCCGTGCAGGAGACCCTGCGCTACGACTCGTCGGTGATCGCCTGGCGGCGCATCACCACCCGCGAGGTGACGATCGGCGACACCGTCGTGCCGGAGGGCGCGCGCCTGATGCTGGGTCTCGGCGCGGCCAACCACGACCCGGCCGTGTTCGGCGATCCGGAGGAGTTCGAGATCCACCGGCCGAACGCGAAGGTCCAGATCTCCTTCGGCCGGGGCATCCACTACTGCCTGGGCCACGCCCTCGCCCGCGTCGAGACGGGAATCGTGCTGCGGCAGCTCTCCCGGCGGTTCCCGGACCTGCGGCTCGTGCCGGGACAGGAAGTGCACTACCCGCGCAACATCTCGTTCCGCGGCCCGGTGAACATGCTCGTCGAGTGGACCGCCGCCTGACCGTCACACGGCGGGCTCGGCGGCGGCCCCTTCCGCCTCCGAGGTCCGCCGTTCCATCGCGGACTTGTCCGACAGGGGCTTTTCCTCGAGCAGCCACACCACACCGAACGCCACCGCGGCCACGATCCCGCCGATGAGGAACACCAGGCGCATGGACCCGGCGAAGCCCTCCAGGATCGGGTGGGCCAGCACCGGGTCGAGGGTCTTGAGGAACGACGTGTCGTTCACGTCGACACCGCCGCTCATCTGCTGCGCGAACTCCGGGTGCCGGGCCAGCGCCGCGACGTAGGCCGGCGAAGCCGCGGCCGCCCGCAGCGCCGAGGCGATGCTTCCGCCGACGGTGCTGAACAGGATCGACAGGAACACCGCGGCACCCACCGTGCCGCCGATCTGGCGGAAGAAGGTCGAGGCCGAGGTCGCCACGCCGATGTCGCCGGGCAGCACGTCGTTGGTCGCGGCCAGGGTGAGCGTCTGCATCGAGGCCCCGAGCCCCAGCCCGATCACGAACGCGATGCCCATGACGACGGTGACCGGGGTGTCCACGCCGATCGTCGCGAGCCCGAACATCGACGCGGTCAGCAGCCCGAGCCCCACGACCGCGAACACCTTGTAGCGCCCCGTTTTCGTGGTGACCAGCCCGCACACGGTGCTGGAGATCATCATGCCCGCCGTGAGCGTGAGCATCTGCAGGCCGGCCGCCGTCGGCGTTGCGCCCTTCACGATCTGCAGGTACAGCGGCAACGACAACATCGCGCCGAACATCCCGATGCCCACGATCACCGTGACGATCGTGGCCACGCGGAACTCCGAACAGCCGAAGAGCCGCAACGGCAGCAGGGCCGCGTCCCCCATCCGGCGTTCCTGCAGCACGAACAGCGCCACCCCGATCGCGCCGACCACGAACATCGCGATCGACGCGGGTGAACCCCAGCCCCAGTCCCGGCCCTGCTCGGCCACGAGCAGCAGGGGCACGATGCCGAGGACGAGCGCGCCGGCGCCGAGGAAGTCGATGCGCTGGTGGACCTTCGTCGTCGGGAGGTTCAGCACCTTGTTGACCACGAACAGCGCGATCAGCCCGATGGGGACGTTGACCAGGAACACCCAGCGCCAGCCCGTGATCCCCGCGACCGTGCCGGCCCCGGCGAAGAACCCGCCGACCACCGGACCGGCCACGCTCGAGATGCCGAAGACCGCTGTGAAGTAGCCCTGGTACTTGCTGCGCTCGCGCGGCGAGGTGACGTCCGTGATGATCGCCAGGCCCAGCGACATCAGTCCACCGGCACCGAGGCCCTGCACCGCGCGGAACGCAGCCAGCTCGTACATCGACGTCGCCGTTCCGCTCGCGAGCGAGCCCGCCAGGAAGACGGAGATCGACGTGAGGTACATGGGTTTGCGGCCGAACAGGTCCGACAGCTTGCCGTAGAGCGGCGTCGAGAGCGTCGCCGTGATCAGGTACGCCGTCGTCGCCCACGCCTGCAGGCTCTGCCCGTGCAGCTCGTCCGCGATCGTCTTCATCGCCGACGACACGATGGTTTGGTCGAGCGCCGCGAGCAGCACGCCGAGCATCAGCCCGGACAGCACGGTGAGGATCTGGCGCTGGGAAAGGTGCCCGCCGGTCGCGGCACCGGCCGCGGCGGCCGGGTGGACTGGGTGATCCATGGGATCTCCGTTCGGGTCTCAGATGTCGAGCAGGATCCGTCCGGCCGCGCCGGCCTGCTCGGTGGCGTCCTGGGCGTCGGCGACCTGGTCGAGCGGGAACCGCCCGGCGATCGGGTAGCGCAGGTCGCCCGCGGCGACGGCCGCGGTCAGGTCGGCCGCGGCGGATTCGTTGGCGGACTCCGGGAAGTCGTCGTTGCTCAGGAACTGCACGGTGATGTTCTTGAACGCGGCGGGCCAGTAGGGCAACGGCGCGTCGGCGTTGCTCGTCGCGTAGGTCGCGATCGAGCCGCGGTACTTGAGGACCTCGACGTCCAGCGCCGCGTTGCCGGCGAGGTCCGTTTCGGCGATGCGGTCGACGCCCTCGGGGGCGAGGGCCCGGATCCGCTCGGCAGCAGCGCCCTCACGCACGTTGACAACGTGGTGGGCGCCGGCCTGAAGCGCGGCGTCGACCTGATCGGCGTGCCGCACGGTCGCGAGCACGGTGGCGCCGCCGCGGCGCGCCACGGCCACTGCCGCGCGCCCCACTCCGCCCAGCGGCGCGGTGACGAGCACGGTCAGGCCCGCCACCGGGCCGCCCGCGAACACGGCGCGGTGGCCGGTGATGCCCGGGATGCCGAGCAGGGCGCCCTGGTCGAGGTCGACCGCGTCCGGCAACTCGACGGCGTGCCGGGCGGGCACGACGGTGTACTCGGCCGCGGTGCCGAACGGGCGGTAGGACTGGGCGAGGTAGACCCACACGCGCTCGCCGATGCGGGCCGGGTCGACGCCCGCGCCGACCGCGTCGACGACCCCGGCGCCGTCGCCGTGCGGGATCACCCGCGGGTAGGCCATCGTCGAGCCCCAGTAGCCGCGGCGCTTCCCGACGTCGCCGACGTGGATGCCGGAGACGACCACCCGGACCCGGACCTCGTCCGGCCCCGGCTCGGGAACGGGTACCTCGCCGACCCGCAGGACTTCCCGGGCCGGGCCTTGTTTTTCGTAGTACGCCGCGCGCATCACCGCGCCCGGTCTGTCCGTCGAGCTCATCGTGCCTCCGCAGTCGTGGTGGGGACCATCGTCGGCGGAGCGGGCCCGGGCCAGCGCCCGTCAGATGACTGGGTCACCGACGGTCGCCGGTCCGGGCCGCGCCATCAGGCGGTGCGCGGCGGCATCAGGAGCGGATGAACTCGAGCAGGTCGGCGTTGATCGTCGCGGCCTCGGTGGCCGGCATGCCGTGCGGGAAACCCGGGTAGATCTTGAGCGTGCCGTCCTTCAGCAGCTTGACCGACAGCAGGGCGGCGTCCTCGTACTGAGCGCCTCGGACGCCTGGGCGGTTGAACCCGTAGAACGGACCCGCGCCGGGCGACGAGGCCGTGCGCGCCGAGTGTCCGATGTGGATCGCGTCGGGCAGGCCCAGGTGCGCGGTGACCTAGGCCAGGTCGTCGGCGTAGTGGTCGAGGTCAGGACCGCGCCGGGAGCGAGCGCGGGAGCCCGAACGCCGGGAACACGCTGTTCTCGAACCGGCTCATCGCGCAGATCCGGTCACCCGTCAGGGTGAGGACGTAGAGGCCGGTGCCGTGGCGGGCGCCGCCTGGGGTGCGCAGGTAGGCGCCGAACGCGGGCTGGCCGTTGGCGCGCGTCGGCACGAGGTCGAAGCGGCGGCCGGCGCCGAACAGGCTCGCGCAGAAGCCCGCCACGACGTCGCGGCCCTCGTACTCGAAGGGCAGCGGCGGCATCGACATGAAGGCGTCGTCGGTCAGCAGCGTCACCAGTGCGTCGATGTCGGCGGCTTCGTACGCGCTGACGAACCTCGCCACGAGCGCGTCCTCCGCGGGCGAACCGGCGGCGGGAGCGGGTTCGGTGACGGCCGGCCGCCGGCGCGGCAGACCGGCGCGCGCCCGCTTGAGGGCGCTCTTGACCGATTCCACGGTGGTGTCCAGCATGCCGGCGACGTCGGCGGCGGGGAACCCGAGGACGTCGCGCAGGACCAGGACGGCCAGCTGCCGCGGCGGCAGCGTCTGCAGGGCGGTCACGAACGCCAGCGAGATCGACTCGGTCTGCTCGTAGCGGGCCTCCGGGCCCAGCGGCACGGCGATCGCGCCTTCGAGGAGGGCGTCGGGGTAGGGTTCGAGCCACGCGACCTCGCCGAGCCGCGTGGGTTCCGGCGGCTCGACGCCGGGGATGTCCCACTCCTTGGCCGGGCGCCGTTTCGCCGCGCGCAGGACGCTGAGGCACCGGTTGGTGGCGATCCGGTAGAGCCACGTGCGGATCGAGGCGCGGCCGTCGAACCCGCCCAGGCCCCGCCAGGCGGACAGCAGCGTGTCCTGCAGCGCGTCCTCGGCGTCCTGGAGCGACCCGAGCATCCGGTAGCAGTGCACCTGCAGCTCGCGCCGGTGCGGTTCGGTCAGCGCCCGGAAGGCCTCACCGTCGCCGCCCCGCGCCCGGCTGATCAGGTCGGTCCTCGCCCGTTCCATCGGCTACCTCTCTCCGGTCGGCATTCCCCATCCTGTCTCGACGCCGGGCGGGGTGCGAAGGGGGCGGTGCGCCCCCTTTCCGGATTCCGCGGCGTCGGTATCCCCGACAGCCGACGACAAGAGGAGAACGGCCATGGGAAAGATCGTCATCAGCGAGAACGTCTCGCTCGACGGAGTCGTCCAGGACCCGACCGGCGAGGACGGCCTCGGCCGCGGCAGCTGGTTCACGTGCGTCGGGGACGGCGACCGGGAGGCGTGGGCGAAGGTCGAGTTCGAAGAGGCGCTGAGTGCCGCGGCCCTGCTGATGGGGCGGCGCACCCACGAGTGGTTCGTCGCGCGGGGCTGGGGGTCGCGCGACGGCGCCTGGGCGGACCGGTTGCGCGCGCTGCCGAAGTACGTCGTTTCCTCGTCCGACCTCGACGGTCCGGAGTGGACCCGCTCGACGGTCGTGCCGGTCGAGGAAATCCCGAAACTGAAGCAGGAGGTGGGCGGCGACCTCGTCGTCTACGGCAGCGGCCGGCTGGCGCGCACGCTGGCCGAGCACGACCTCGTCGACGAACTGCGCCTGATGACCTACCCGGTCGTGGTCGGCGCGGGCGAACGGCTCTTCGGCGAGACGAGCGCGGCGAAACCGATGCGGCTGGTGGACACGAGGACGGTCGGGGAAAGCCTCGTTCTCCTCACCTACCGCCCGGCGTGACGGTTTTTGTCGGTGGCGGCGGACAGAATGGCCGACGCCACCCGAGCCGGCCGAGAGGATCGTCATGGCTTCGACCCACCACCGCCTGGACTACACGGAGTTCGCCGTGACCGACCTCGACCGCGCGACGGCGTTCTACCGCGACGCGTTCGGCTGGGGCTTCAACGCCTACGGCCCCGGGTACGCCGGCATCCGCGCCGATCCGGCCGAGGCGTACCCGGAGGTCGGCGGCTTCCGCGTCGACGACGAGGTCGCCCAGGGCGGGCCGCTGTGCATCCTGTACTCGGCCGACCTGGGTGCGAGCGAAACGTCCGTCCTCACCGCGGGAGGCACGATCGTCGAGCCGGCCTACGACTTCCCGGGCGGGCGGCGGTTCCACTTCCGGGACCCGGAAGGCAACGTCCTGGCCGTGTGGTCGGCTTCGTAGCTCCTCGGCGCCGGATCGCCTCGCCCGCACCGGGGCGAGGCGATCCGGTGGTGCTCAGCCCCACTGGTACTTCAGGAACTTCCCGTCGAGCGTCACGACCACGCGCTCGCCGCCCGGGTCTTCGCGGCGGCCGACGTCGATCTTGAAGTTGATGGCGCTCATGATGCCGTCGCCGAACTGCTCGTGGATCAGTTCCTTGATGGTGGGCCCGTACACCTGCAGGACCTCGTAGAAGCGGTAGATCGTCGGGTCGGTAGGCACGGCCTCCTCGAGCGCGCCGCGCGTCGGCTGGAGCTGCAGCGCCTGCGCGACGTCGTCGCCCAGCTCGAGGATCGCGACGGCCTTCGCCGCCTTCTCCGCGGGGACCGGGTGCTGCCCGAGCAGCGCCGACGTCGTCCACGCCAAGGGAGCGTCCAGGGAATCGGCGATTTTCGCCCACGTGAGCCCGAGCCGGACCTTGGCCTCCAGCACCGCGTCGGCCGCCTGCTTCTTGGTAGTCATGCGGTCGAGCGTAAGGGCCCGATCACGCGCGATCCATCCATTCCCCGTCCGGGCTCACTGTCTTTTCCTATGAGTCCATAGGACCGGTGTATCACGACGCCTCCCGGCCGGCCCGGAGATCGTCGCCGGCCTGGCGCAAGGCCGCGACCACACCCCCGGCTTCCGCGCCGCGCACCGGCGGGAACACCGCGACGGTCCGGCGGCCCGGCCAGCTCGGGTCTTCGACGCCGACGGTGACGACCCCGGCCGGGACGGACAGGGCGGCGACCTCGGGCATCAGGCACACGCCCAGCCCGGCGGCGACCAGGCCGAGCCGCGCCGGCCACCCGCGCACGGCGTGGCCGATCACCGGCTCGGTGAGCGTCGGCCAGGCGCGGAACTGCGGGTCGTCACCGCCGCCCGGGCCGGCGATCCAGGTTTCGCCCGCCAGCTCGGCCACGGGCACGACGTCGGCACCGGCCAGCCGATGCCCCGACGGGACCGCGACGCACAGGCCACCGGCGGACACGACCTCCTGATCGAGCCCGGCCAGGTCGTAGTCCGGCAGCCCGGCGCCGACGCCGATCACGGCCACGTCCAGCCGCCGGGCGCGCAGGAACCGCAGCAGCGTGGGGGTCGCCGCCTCGGTCAGCGCCACCTCCAGGCCCGGGTGCTCGGTGCGCAGCCGCGCGACGGCGCGGGGCACCAGCACGGCCGTCGCCGACGGGTACGCGCCGAGCCGGACGCGGCCCGCGAGCCGGTCGTCCAGGCCCGCCAGGTCCTGCTCCAGCGCCTGCAGCCCGGCCAGGATCCGGCCCGCGTGCGCGACCACGACGGCGCCGGCCGCGCTGACCCGCACCCCGCGGCCCTCGCGGACGAACAGCGCCTGCCCGGCCGCCGCCTCCATCGCGGCCACCTGGCGCGAGATCGCCGGCTGCGAGTACCCCAGCAGCCGCGCGGCCGCGGTGAACGATCCGCTCGACGCGATCTCCCGGACGACCCGCAACCCCGCCACGGTCAGCTCACTCATGCGAGTACCGTATCGCTGCAACCCGGAACTCTCATCCTTCGCATGGATTTTTCGCCCCGCACAACGGGTTCTTCCCAGTATGGACACCACACCGAACAGCAAGACCTGGTTCGTGACCGGAGCGTCGCGCGGGATGGGCCGTGAGCTCGTGGAGCAGGCGCTGGCGCGCGGCGACCGCGTCGCGGCCACCCTGCGCCGGCCCGGCCGGCTCGACGACCTGGCCGCCCGCTACGGCGACCGCCTGTGGGTGCGCGCGCTGGACGTCACGGACACCACGCGGTTGCGCGCCGTCGTCGACGAGGCGTTCGCCGCGCTCGGGCGCATCGACGTGGTCGTGTCGAACGCGGGCTACGGCGTGTTCGCCACCGCCGAGGACCTCACCGACGCGCAGATCGACCGCATGATCGCCACCAACCTCACCGGCTCGATCCAGCTCGCCCGCGCGGTCGTGCCCCACCTGCGCGCCCAGGGCGGCGGGCGGCTGCTGCAGCTGTCGAGCATGGGCGGGCACCTCGCGTTCCCCGCGTTCTCGCTCTACCACACCACGAAATGGGGCATCGAAGGCTTCTTCGAGGCGCTGGCCGAGGAGGTCGCGCCGTTCGGCATCGACACCACGCTGATCGAGCCGGGCATGGTCCGCACGGGCTTCTTCGACGCGGCCGACCGCGTGCCGGTCAGCGCCCCGTACCGCGGCGGGCCGGCCGACCAGGAGCCGATCCCCGTGTCGGAGATGACGGACAGTCCGGAGAAGACGATCGCCGCCGTCGTGCGCGCGGCGGTTTCGGCGAACCCGCCGCGCCGCCTCGTGCTGGGCTCGGACGCCTGGCAGCTCATGACCACCGCGCTGCGGCAGCGCCTGGCCGACGTCACCTCCCAGCGCACCAACGCCGCCACGGCCGACGCCGTGCCCGCGCACCACTGAGCCGGTTCGGGCGAGTCCGCTCTCCTGGTGAGCGGACTCGCCACCGGATGTCGACCGTGCTCACGGAAGCCGCTCTCCGGTCGCCGCCTCGGCCTCGGCCAGGGTCTTCGGCAGCCGCGCGGCCGCGAAGGTGCCGGCGGCCGCCGTGAGCGTGATCAGGCCGAACACCACACCGAACGCCAGGGTGGGCCGGGAGTCCAGGCCGGCGAGTGTCGCCCCCGTCGCCGCGACGCCCGCGACCGCGCCCACCTGGCGCACCGTGTTGAACAGCCCTGAAGCCGCGCCCGCCATCGACGGAGCGACCGACGCCATCGCGGTGACCGACAGTGGCGCCCAGGCCAGGGCGTTGGCCGCGCCCAGCACCGCGGCGCCCGCCGCGACCCACCACGGGTTCAGGTGCAGCACGACCACCACGCCCACGATCAGCAGGCTCACTGTCAACAGGACCATCCCCGCCACCGCCGGGCGCCGCGGTCCGATCCGGTCGACCCAACGACCGGTCCGCGGGGACAGCACCATCGCCACGACGGCGTCCGGCGCCAGGACCGCCGCGCCTTCGACGGGACCGAATCCGCGCACGTCCTGCACGTAGAGCATGGTCGGCAGTGCCATGGCGAGCACCGTCGCGCCCAGCGCCGCCATCGCCAGGCTGGCCGAGGAGTAGCCGGGTGAGCGGTAGAGCTCCAGTGGCGCGAGGGCCTCCCGGCCTTCGCCGCCTTCCCGGCGGAAGAAGAACACGAGCAGCACGGCGGACAGGACCACTGCGAGCAGCGACCGCGAGTTCCACGACAGCAGCGCCCACACGAGAAGGCTCAGCCCCGCCGTGCTCGCCACCGCGCCCGGGACGTCGAACCGCGTGGCGCGCCCCGGGCTGCCGGGAATCAGGCGCAGGCCGAGCAGCAGCGCGAGCGCGCAGAGCGGCACGTTGACCCAGAAGATCCAGCGCCAGTCCAGCGTCGCGGTCAGCAGTCCACCCGCGACCGGCCCGAGCAGGGTGCCCGCGGCCGCGACCGAACCCCACACACCGAGAGCGCGGCCGCGTTCGTCTTCGGCGAAGAGCCGCCGGATCAGCGTGAGCGGCTGCGGCGCCATCGCGGCCGCGGTCAGGCCTTGCAGGACCCGGAAACCGATCAGCCAGCCGACCGAAGGCGACAGCGAGCACAACGCCGACGCGGCCCCGAAGCCCGCCAGCCCGGCGAGGTACACCCGCTTGGGGTCGAAGCGGTCACCGAGCCGCCCGAACACCAGCAGCGGCACCGAAAACGCGAGCAGGTAGCCGGCCGTCACCCAGAACAACCCCGCGACGTCGGGCTTCAGCTCGGCCTGGATCGCCGGGCTCGCCACCGCCACGATGGTCGTGTCGAGCAGGATCACGAAGAACCCCGCGAGCAAAGCCGTGAGCCCGCCCCATTTGCCGGTCATGCCACGGTCTCCCCCTCGGGGCGCGAGAATCGCAGGCGAGCCGATCACCGGGCAAGTCAACGGCAACGGCGCGAACGCGTGCTCGGCCCACAGCACGCGGGACGCTTCCTGCGGGTACGCCGTGATCGTGAGCTCGGTGTCGAAGACCGCGACCGCGCGCCGCCGGGTGTCGTAGGCCGGCCAGCCCGGGTCGCCGGTGTGGGCGAAGGCGGCCCAGGCGGTGACGAAGTGCCGGGCGACCACGTCGGTGTCGGCGGGCGGTTCGGCGCCGAGCAGCAGTGCGGACAGGCTCCCCCGGCGGTTGCCCAGCACCAGCGGCACGTCGAGGCTGTGGCAGGCGCCGAGCACGCCGTCCAGGCCGGGCGCCGCCCAGACCAGCTCGTACGCGTGGGCGCGGCCACCGCCGGCCACCTGCGCCTCGGCCAGGCGGTGGCTCGGCATGCGGAACAGCCAGTCGGAGGTGACGAGCTCGTACCGGCGCTCGGCGCTCGCGTCGGGGTAGGCGCGGCGGTAGCGGTCCGGGTCCGGCGCGAGAGCCCGCAGTGCGGCCTCGGCCTCCTCGCCGGTGACGGTGCCGAGGCGGCCTTCCAGCACGAGGGACAGGCGGCTCTCGTCCCGGGCGTGGCCGGTGACCAGCTCGACCTCGCGGCCCGCGCCGGCGGCCAGCGCCTCGAACGGCGTCCGGGGCAGCACCTCGCCGTCGACGACCGGCGAGAACGGGACCGCGATGTGCGCGGCGGCGCCCCAGCGTCCGGCGTACGGCCGCATGTCGCCGCTCACCGAGTCGGCGGCGGCGACGAGTTCGGCCGCCGCGATCCCACGCAGGTCCGCGACGGTCGGCTCGTGTCCCGCGCGGGCGGCGATCTCGGTCATGACGTCGGCGGCCGGCGCCGGGGTGAAGAACGTCCCCGATCCACTTTGGACGATGGCCCGGCGGAACAACCCGGCGGCACCGGGCATCGCGAGCAACGCCGCGGCGGAGGCGCCGCCCGCAGACTGGCCGAACACCGTGACGCGCGCCGGGTCACCGCCGAACGCGGCGATGTTCGCCCGCACCCACTCCAGCGCGGCGACCTGGTCGAGCAGGCCCCGGTTGTCCGGCGCGCCCCGCAGGTGCCCGAACCCCTCGACACCGACGCGGTAGTTGAACGTCACCAAGACAACACCCGCTTCGCGAGCGAGCCGCGCGCCGTCGTACGCCGGATCGGCCGCGTGCCCGAACTGGAACGCGCCGCCGTGGATCCACACCATCACCGGCACCGCGGCGCCTGCTTCGGGCCGCGGCGACCAGACGTTGAGCGTCAGCCAGTCGTCGCCGTCCCCCGCGTTCGACGGCGGGCCGAGCAGCAGCGACTGCGGTGGCGGCGGCCCGAACACGAGCGCCTCGCGTACACCGTCCCACGCCGGCACCGGTTGCGGCGCGGCGAACCGCAGCTCCCCCACCGGTGGCCGCGCGAACGGGATGCCGCGGAACACGGCCAGCCCGTCCTCCGCGCGACCCCGCACCCGTCCGGCTTCCGTGCGGATCTCCGGGACGTTCATCACGGCTTCCTTCTCCGCGGCCGGTCCGGCGGGCCGCGAGGCCGCCGAGCCTAAAGGGACCGAGGGCGTGGAACCTCGCGTTTTCCGTGACTCACCGGCGCCGGGCCAGGTCCGCGGGGCTGCCGCTCGGCATGCCGACGCCGGATTCCACGTAGGCGCGCAGGCTTTCGGTGAAGTGGTTCCACCCGCGGGTGCACATGGCGATGCACTCGAGCTCCGCCGTCAGGCCGTGGTGGCGGAAGCGGAGTTCCGTGGCGTCGCCGGCCGGGACAAGGGTGAAGGTCGGCCGCGTGCCGACCCAGTCCGGCAGGAAGTCGCACGACGTGACGGTCCAGCGCACCAGGCTCGGCCGGGTGGCTTCGTCGACCCGCATCACGCACGGGTCCGGGTGGGAGAAGAAAAACCGGAGCTCGCCGCCGGTGTCGCCGGTTCCCGTGACGCGGGTCCACCACGCGCCGAGACCCGTCACAGTGGTGAGCGCGTCGAACACCGTGTCGGGAGCGGCGTCGATCGAGACGGTCTTGCAGTAATCCGAGGTCATGACGGGGGTTCCTTCCCTTCGGCCGAACGCAGAGCCTCGATCGACTCGGCGATCGTCTTGATCCGGCGCAGCCGGGCGTCCCACGCCGCGCCGACGGAGGTCAGCTGCGCGACGGCACGGGCGAACTGCGCTTCGTTGACGACGTACCTGACCTCACGCCCGTCCTTGCGGGCCACGACCAGCTCCGCGCGCTCCAGCACACCGAGGTGCTTGGCGACCGCCTGACGCGTCACCGGCAGGTGCTCGCTCAGGCCCGTCGCCGTGCCGAACCCGTCGGCCAGCAACAGGTCGAGCAGGTGCCGCCGCGTGGGGTCGCCGAGGGCGGCCCACAGCTCGTCGTCGATCACGAGCGCACCAGGCCGGCCGCATACGCCGCGAGGTTGGGCAGGTGCTCGTCCCAGCCGGCGCTGTGGTCGCGGTGGTACGCCTCGAGCCGCGCCGCCTCCCACCCGATCTCGCGGAACCCCGCTTCGGTGAGCTTCAGCAGCGTGCCGCCGTCTTCGGGTACCAGCTCGAACGTGACGAGGAACGAGTTCTCCGGCGTCGCCGCCTGTCCCTCGGGCTGTACCCAGCGGAACACGAAACGCCGCGGCGGCCGCGCCTCGAGGACGGACACCGGCACGACGACCGGCCCGCTCCCGTCGCGGCGCGTCCGGCTCAGGGTTCCCGTGGTCCCCTCGAACACCGCGTCGAAACCCCACCACGCCGCGATGTGCTCGGGCCGCGTGATCACCTCGTAGACGACTTCGGGCGTCGCCGCGATCCGGATCTCGCGCTCGATGGTGCCGTACTCCATGACCGTCCTCTCCATCCGCAACCGATGGTTGCAGGTTAGGGGACGCCTCCTCTACGCGCAACCAACTGTTGCAGGTTCCGTGTCCCAGTAGCCTGGTCCGATGCCCGTCAAACCCGGCGCCCGCGACCGGCTGCACCGGCTGGAGGCGATCACCGACGCCGCCCTCGGCCGGCTGGAGCTGGAGCCACTGCTGCGCACGCTGCTGGAGCGCGTCCGCGAGCTGTTCGACGTCGACACCGCGACAGTGCTGCGCCACGACGAGGCCGCCGGGCAGCTCACCGCCATCGCGTCGGCGGGCATCGAGGAAGAGGTCTTCCAGGGCGTGCGGGTGCCGGTCGGCGCGGGGTTCGCCGGGCGGGTCGCGGCGCAGCGGGCGCCGGTGCTGATCGACCACGTCGACGAGTCGACCGTGATCAACGCGCTGCTGTGGGAACGCGGCCTCAAAGTGCTGCTGGGCGTGCCGATGCTGGCCCGCGACGAGCTCGTGGGCGTGCTGCACATCGGGTCCACAGTGGAGCGTGCGTTCGACGCGGACGACATCGAGCTCCTGCAGGTCGCCGCGGCCCGGCTCGCGCTGACGATGGTGGCCGAGGGCGCGGGCGAGGACCGGGCGGCGGCGGCCGCCCTGCAGCGGAGCCTCCTGCCGGCGCGCATCGCCTCGGTGCCGGGCCTGGACTTCGCCTCCCGCTACGTGCCCGGCGCGGACTTCGCGGTCGGCGGCGACTGGTACGACGTGTTCCCCCTTCCCGGCGACCGCCTCGGCATCGTGATGGGCGACGTCGCCGGCCACGGCCTCGGCGCCGCCGTGGTGATGGGCCGGCTGCGCAGCGCCCTGCGCGCCTACGCGCTCGACGCCGCGAGCCCGGCGGAGGCACTGGCCAAGCTGAGCCGCAAGATGAACCACTTCGAGAAGGGCATCATGGCGACCGTCGCGTACGCCGTGGTGCCGCCGGACCGCGAAACCCTCGTCCTGTCCCTCGCCGGGCACCCGCCGCCCGTCCTGGCCACGCCCGGCTCGCCCGCGCGCCTGCTGGACGTGCCGCCGGACCTGCCCGTGGGCCTGGGCCTGCCGCCCGCGGACCGGCGCGACACCGTGGTCGCGCTGCCGCCGGAGTGCACGCTCGGCTTCTACACCGACGGCCTCGTCGAACGCCGCAACGCCGACCTCGACGACGGCCTGCGTGCCCTGACCACGGCCATGACCACGGGCGACCCGGAAGCCGTGTGCGCCCGCGTGATGGCCGCGCTCGTCGGCTCGAACCCGGCCCAGGACGACGTCGCGCTGCTGGTGGCGACCAAGCGGCCGGTGCGCCCGTAGCCCCGCCCGGCAACGCACCGGGGAGTTCCCCGATGCGAAGCCCCCGGCGCTGGGCCCACGCTGGGCCACGAGGTGTCGACCGACCCGGGAGGTGCGGCGAAGATGGTGTCCTGGAGCCGTGTCAGCGAGGCGGACGTGGTGCGCGCGGCGCGGGAGTACGACCGGCTCGGGGCGGAGGCGTTCTTCGCGGAGCACGGATTCGGCCCGTCGCGCACCTACGAACTGGTGTGGGAGGGCAAGCGGTACCCGCACAAGGCGCTGCTCGGTACGGCGTACGAATTCGCCACCGGCGAGCGCCTCGCCCCCGGCGACTTCGAAGGCGGCAAGGCGGGCGCGGTGGCGGTGCTGGGCAAGCTCGGGTTCACGATCGAGCAGCGCCGGCCGTAGGCGCCGGCCCGCCAGTTCGGCAACGGCCACCGGAAGCGGATACGGCCCTTCCGGGAGAACCGCCGTAACGTTCCGATAATGGTGACTCCGCGTGCTGCTCCCTAGGGTGTGAAGGCGACCGCCCACCGACCCTGGAGTGCCCGTGAGCCCCCGATTCGACGGCCTGCGCGCCGTGTTCTTCAACAGCACGCTGAAGCGCTCGCCGGAGCCGAGCAACACCGAAGGTCTCATCCGCCTGAGCGCTGAGCTCATGCGGCGCGAAGGCGTCGACGTCGAGGTGATCCGGACGATCGACCACGACATCGCCGTCGGCGTGTACCCCGACATGACCGAACGCGGCTGGGAAAGCGACGAATGGCCCGCCCTGTACGAAACGGTGCTGGCCGCCGACATCCTCGTCCTGTGTGGACCGATCTGGCTCGGGGACAACTCGTCCGAAATGAAGAAGGTCATCGAACGGCTCTATGCGTGTTCGCACCTGCTCAACGACGCCGGCCAGTACGCTTACTACGGACGAGTCGGTGGCTGCCTGATCACCGGCAACGAGGACGGGGTGAAGCACTGCGCCATGAACGTGCTCTACAGCCTCCAGCACCTCGGTTACACGATCCCGCCGCAGGCCGACGCCGGGTGGCTCGGGCCGATCGGCCCCGGTCCGTCCTACCTGGACCCGGGGTCGGGCGGGCCGGAGAACGACTTCACGAACCGCAACACCACGTTCATGACGTGGAACCTCATGCACCTGGCCAAAATGCTGAAGGACGCGGGCGGAATCCCCGCGTACGGCAACCAGCGGGCGGCCTGGGACGAGGGCGAGCGGTTCGACTTCACCCATCCCAACCCCGAGTACCGCTGAGAGGACATCGATGACCACTGTCGGGAAGATGCTCGTGCAAAGCCTGGCCGACCACGGCGTGTCCGCGATGTGGGGTGTGGTCGGCGACGCGCTGAACCCGATCACCGACGCGCTGCGCCAGGAGCCCCGCATCCGCTGGATCGGGGTCCGCCACGAGGAGGCGGGCGCGTTCGCCGCGGGCGCGCAGTCGCAGCTCACCGGGCGGATCGGCGTGTGCATGGGCACCGTCGGGCCCGGCTCGCTGCACCTGCTCAACGGCCTCTACGACGCGAAGAAGTCCCACACCCCCGTGCTCGCGATCTGCGGCCAGGTGCCCAGCGCCGAGATGGGCAGCGACTACCATCAGGAAGTCGACAACGACGCCGTGTTCCGCGACGTGTCGGTGTTCTCCCGCACGATCACCGACCCGGCACAGTTCCCGTACCTGCTGGAGCTCGCGGTGAACGCGGCGTACGCGCGCAACGGGGTCGCTGTGCTCACCCTCCCGGGCGACGTCGCGAGCCGCGAGCTGCCGCACGGCACGCTGGAGCCGCGGTTCGTGAGCCAGCACCCGCCGGTGACCCCGGACGCCGGCGCGCTCGCCGAGGTGGCGGCCGTGCTCAACGGCGCGGACACCGTGACCATGCTCGTCGGCTCCGGCGCCCGCCCGGCCCGCGACGACGTGCTGGCGACGGCGGAAACCCTTGCCGCGCCGATGGTCCTGACGCTCAAGGGCAAGGAGACCCTCGAACGGGACAACGACTACCAGGTCGGGCAAACCGGCCTGATCGGCAACCCCGCGGCGCAGCACGCGCTGACCCACGGCGACGTGCTGCTGATGGTGGGCACCGACTTCCCGTACCGCGACTGGTACCCGAAGGGCAAGACGGTGGTGCAGATCGACCACGAGGGCGAGCGCATCGGCCGCCGCACGCACGTCGACCACGCGCTGGTCGGCGACGCCCGCACGACGCTGGCCGCGCTGCTGCCGCTGCTGCGGGCGAAGACCTCGCGCGAGCACCTCACCGCGTCGCGCGAGCGCTACACGAGCTGGCGCGACCGCCAGCACCACCTCGCCGACCCCGGCTACGACTCGAGCATCGTCGGCCGCGTGCGCAAGCAGTTCGACAACCGGGAGCGCGCCATCCGCCCCGAGGTGCTCGCGGCGGCGATCGACCGCCACGCCACCGACGACGCGGTGTTCACCTCCGACACCGGCATGTCCACCGTGTGGCTCGCCCGCTTCGTGACCCTGCGCGGAAACCGGCAGCTGCTCGGGTCGTACAACCTCGGCTCCATGGCCAACGCCCTGCCCCACGCCCTCGGCGCCGCCCAGCTCGACCCCGCCCGCCAGACCATCGCGTTCTGCGGCGACGGCGGCCTCACCATGCTCATGGGCGAACTGCTCACGGTCGCGGCCTACGACCTGCCGGTGAAGATCTTCGTGTTCGACAACTCCCGCCTCGGCATGGTCAAGCTGGAGCAGGAACAAGGCGGCATCCCCGAGTTCGGCACCGTGCTCAAGAACCCGGACCTCGCCGCGGTCGCCCGCGCCTGCGGCATCCACGCCGTCCGCGTCGAGCACCCCGACCAGGTCGACGCGACCGTCCGCGACGCGCTCGCCCACCCCGGCCCGGTGCTGCTCGACGTCGTCACCAACGCCGAGGAGATCGTGATCCCGCCGAAGCCCACCGTCAGCCAGGCCTGGGGTTTCGCCATCGCCAAGATCGAGGAGACGCTGATCTCGGCGCACGACGTCGACGAAAAGGCGTAGCCACCCCCGCTTTCCGCCAGAGGCCCGACCGGTGACGGTCGGGCCTCTTTCGTTTTGTGCCAGTCACACGGTCGGGTGACGCAGACCGGCTCAGCTGGGAAGACGCGCGCGTCGCGGATTCACCCGATACGGCGGCGTCTCAGGGATTGATCACCGGATTGACGGTTGGTCTGAATGGCGCAACTATTTCGCGCATGTCCGAACCCGGGACGCTCGTCACCGAGTAGCCGCCGGGATTCGCAGAAACCAGTACGGGACCACGGGTGTCTTTGTCGTGCCCGGAAAACGATCAGAAGGAGAACGCGCATGCGATCCAGTCCGCGTTGGCGGAAGGTGGTGACGGGGTCGATGGCCACCGCGCTCGCGATAGCGGCGGTGACCTACACCGGGGCGAACACGAGCGCGTACGCCGAGGTCCAGGTGTCCACCGACACCAAGACCGCCGCCGACGGCAAGCAGTACTGGGTGCAGAACCACCTGGTGTCGAAGGATCTCACCGCGAAATCCGGCACGCCGAAGAAATGGCTGCTCGTGTGGGCCGGTGACGAGAACATCGCCGACACCGCCGTGAAAGACGTCAAGAACCTGCCGGGCACGCTCGGCGGCGGGCTCAACAAGGTGAAGAACGCCTTGCCCGGCCCCGATTTCCTGGCCGTGATCGACGCGACGCAGGGCTCGCCGTCGTACGGCAAGGTCGTGAACACCGCGACGGTGGGCCCGCTCGTGGAGAACGAGCCGCACCACATGCAGTACGTGTGGCACAAGGGCGACACGATCTACGCGGGCGCGCTGTTCGCCGCGGCGACCTACGCGTTCGACGTGAGTGCGCTGCCGCAGCTGAAACTCAAGGGCGTGAGCCTGCCGACGCAGACACTCGGCGGGTCCGTGCCCGACGCGTACTGGGTGCTCAAGGACGGCACGGCGTACGGGACGTACATGGGCGGGCCGGTCGTGCCCGGGCCGTACACCTACGCCGACGGCAGCACGCAGATCGGCAACGGGTTCGCCGGCAGCCCCGGCGAGGTCGTGCACTTCGACCAGAACGCGCAGGTCCTGTCGCAGAACCCGGCCGCGACCCCGCAGGGCGACAACCCCAAGCTGTGCGACAACCTCCCGCAGCTCGGGAAACCGACGTGCGCCAACCCGCACGGCGTGCAGGCCCGCGAGGACCTGAACACGCTGGTGACCAGTGACTACGCCGAGCCGCGCAACATCATCCTCGACCCGGTGAAGCAGCCTTCGCCGTACCTGCGGCGCCCGACCGTGCGCACGTGGGACATCTCCGACCGCAACCACCCGAAGCTCAAGGCGGTCTCCTACCTGCCGGACGGCCCGCGTGCCGACCCGGCCGACCCGCTGCACTCGGAAAGCCGCGCGGTCATGGAGACCACGGTGACGAACCGGCCGGGCCACAAGGGCGCGTTCGCGCAGACCATGCAGGGCGGCGCGGTGTTCTACACGCCGGACATCACGGCGAAGGATCCGCACTGGATCGAGGTGTTCGATGACGGGGCGGCCAACAAGGCCATCTACCCGGGCAACGACGCCAACGGCGCCAGCTCCAACGGCGGCTGGATCCAGACCAGCCCGGACGACAAGTACCTCTACCGCGCGATCGTCGGGCGGCAGAAGGGCACGCTCGGCGCGGACGACCCCGGCACCACCGGCGGCGTCTACGTGCTCGACATCTCCAAGCTGGTCAACGCCGGCGACCGGATCGAGGACATCCAGGGCCGCGTGGACACGAAGGCCAAGGCGCAGCAGGGCGGCGGCGGTGACCTGCCGACGGTCGTCGGCGCGGCGCCGATCAACCCCGGCACGCCGGGGGCCGGCCCGCACTGGGGCGCCTACGACAACCTCGAGCTGGGCAGCGACGGGTTCTACCACGAGACGACGCAGCCGCAGCACCTCGCGGTGTCGAACTACTTCGTCGCCCGGTCCGGTTTGGACGGTGACCACAAGGTCAACCTGCTGAACCTGGGCCCGGACGGGAAGATCTCCGTGGACCAGAACTTCCGCGACGAGTTCACCGGTCAGGTCGGGATCAACTTCAACCGCAAGTCCTGGCCGCACGGTGACTTCGGCAACGCCAAGCCGCACTCGGAGCTGTTCGTGGCCGCGGACGCCGACGTCAAGTGACCCCTCCGGTGCCGGTCCGCTTCGGTGGCCCGGCACCGGACCTCCCCGGAAGGTCCACGATGGATCACCACGACCTCACGACCGCCACCGGTTCGTCCGGAGTGGACGCGCTGGCGCTCGTGCTGCGGCTCGCGTTGCTGCTCACCACCGCCTTCCTCGCCGGCGGCGGCCTGCTGGCCCCGCTGGCCGGCCCGCTCGGCCGGCGGAGGCGGACTGTCCTGTTCGGACTCGGCGGCGCATCGGCGTTGCTGGCCGCAGGCTCGTTCTTCGCCGTGCCGATCAACCCGGTCGCGCTGGCGGTGCACGTCCTGCTCGCGCTCGCCGTGCCGCTGCTGGTGAGCCGGCCGCGGTTCGGGCGGTGGGCGTCGGTCGCGCTCGTCGCGCTGGTGGTGCTCGAGACGTCGGCGGGCCGCTCGGGCCTCGGGTTCGCCGCGGACCTCGTCTACGTGGCGGGCGCCACCGTCTGGTTCGGTTTCGCCCTGCTCAGCGCTTCGCCCGGCGAGCAGTGGCGGGCCACGGCCATCCGGCCCGGGCCGCTGTCGCTCACCCTCGGCGGACTGCTGGTGCTGGCCGGTGGGGTCGAACTCGCGCTGTCCGGCCCCGGATTCGACCGGCGGCTCTACACGACGCTGTTCGGTCTCACGGTGCTGCTCGCCGTGGTGCTGCCGCTGGCGGTGACGGTGCTGGCCGTCGTGCTGCGCCGCGACACCGGGCGCGCGTACCGCTTCGGCGCGGTCGGTGTGGCGCCGGCGTTCCTGGCGTGGGCCGCGCTCGCCGCGATCCCGGCCCCTCCCCCACTGCCCGTGCCGGGTGTGCCGCTGCTCGCCGACGCGGGCGGGTACCCGGTCCTGGTCAGCCCGCAGCGCCCGGGCCACAACCTGGTCCACTTCCCGGCCGGCGCCGGGGCCGATCTCGCGGTGACGGCCGCGGACGGTGCGGTCGTCCAGTCCGTCGCGCGGCCCGGCGCGGAGGGCACGTGGGCCGACGTCGTCCTGCCGCCCGGGCGCAGCGACCTGCGCATCACTCGCGGTGACACCACCACGGCCGTCGAGGTGGACGCCGGCACCGAACCCGGCCCGGGCGTCACCGCCGACTCGCCGGAGTGCGCGTCCGCGGCGCTCGGCAGGCTCGTCGCGGGCCGCCGGGACGTGCTGACGTCGTGCCCGGCCGACGCACTGTCCCCTGAGGACAGTGGCGCGCTGGTGAAGCTGGTCGACTTCCTGGCCACCCGCAAACCCGCCGCGCTCACACTCGTCGACGACACCTCGCCCCGCGGCCGGGCCGCCTCCCGGCTCGTGCGCGACACCGCCGCGCGCCACGGCCTGGCCGTGCAGGCCGAACCCGGACCGGACACCGCGCTGGTCGTCGTGGCCGGCTGGGCCGGTGGCTACTCCGCGCTGACGCAGGCCAAGACGGCCCAGCAGAGCCGCCCGACCTACCAGTACGGCCTGTACCTCGCGCCGTGGCTGCTCAACGCCCCGCTCGTGAACGCCGTCGCCAGCTCGTCACTGCCCCTGCGCTTCGACCCGCGCGACCCCACGGCGCTCGCCTACGCCGTCGCGCTCGGCGACGCGTTCGGCGGCGAGCGCCCGACCGTCGGCGGGTTCGCCCGCTGGCTCGGCCCCGCCGCGCTGACGGGCGACGTGCAGATGTACGCGTCGGCCCAGGTCAACGCGATGCCGATGGACCCCGGGGAGCCCCACGCCCCCGGCATGGTGATGGACCGCGACTACGCCGGCCAGTGGGTCCCCGACGGGACCGTCGTGCCGATCTCCGCGGTCCTTCGCTGAACCCCCGGAAATCCCAGTGTCACAAGGAGAAACCCATGAAACGCAGGATCCTGCTCACCCTCACCGCGGCCGCCGTGTTCACCGCCCTCGGCGCCGGCGTGGCCGACGCGGACCCCGCCGTCTGGGCGCTGCCCGGCGTCGACCTCGGCGGCGTGCTCGGCCCGGTCGGGCAACCGGTCGCCTTGCTCGCCCCGGCGTTCGGCTTGATCACGATCGTGTCCTGAAAGGAACACCACAACGGCATCTCGGCCTCCACGCCGAACCGACTACAAGCCATCCCCGGCCCTGCCGCGCAACTGCTCGAACTGCCCGCCCGGTGTTCGACCTGATCACCACCGTCTCCCGAAAGGAACACCACAACGACGCCCCGCCCCGCGCCGGGATCCACGCCGAACCGGCTACCCAAGCCCTCGCCCGCACCAACCCGGGCCCGGTCGGGCAGCCGGTCGACCTGCTCGCCCCGGCGTTCGGCCTCATCACGATCGTGTCCTGAAAGAAACACCACAACGGCATCTCGGCCTCCACGCCGAACCGACTACAAGCCATCCCCGGCCCTGCCGCGCAACTGCTCGAACTGCCCGCCCGGTGTTCGACCTGATCACCACCGTCTCCCGAAAGGAACACCACAACGACGCCCCGCCCCGCGCCGGGATCCACGCCGAACCGGCTACCCAAGCCCTCGCACGCACCAACCCGGGCCCGGTCCGGCAACCGGTCGACCTGCTCGCCCCGGCGTTCGGCCTCATCACGATCGTGTCCTGAAAGGAACACCACAACGGCATCTCGGCCTCCACGCCGAACCGGCGACCCAAAGCCATCCCCGGCACCAACCGCGGCCCTGCCGGGCAGCCGGTCGACGCGGCCGGGGTTCGGCCTCATCACCACCGTCTCCTGAAAACCTTCCACCGAAAGGAAACCCGATGAAGAAGACCCTCGTCCGCGCCGCGGCGATCGCCGCGTTCGCCGGTGCCGGAGTGTGCGTCGCGGCCGGGCCGGCCCTGGCGGCCACCGGTGATGCTCCCGGGGTGGTCGTCGTCGACGAGCCCGACACGAGCGGCCTGAACAACATCTGGACGTTCGCCCCGCTGGGTGTGCCGCCGCTCGGGCTGATCCAGTCGGTCGGCGGAGTGCCGGGCAAGCTGCTGCCCTCCTGGGGCTGATTCCCGCGGCCACGGCGGCGCGCCCGCCGCCGTGGCCGGTTCCCCTCGACCCCTGGAGTTCCCATGTCCGTGAAGAAACCCTTGCCGGCGGGCCAGTTCCTGCTGTCGTCGCCGACGTCGTGCGAGGCGCCCCGGCCCGCGCCCGAGGAGCCGGTGCGGGTGGTGCCGCTGGCGGTCGCCGCCGTGCTCGGTGTCGCGCTTAGCTGGTACGTCTGGGCCACCTACGGCGGCAAGTACGGCATCCTGCTCGTTCTGGGCCTCGCGCTCGGCGTCGCGTTGTTCCACTCCCGCTTCGGGTTCACCTCCGCGTGGCGGCAGCTCATCGCCGTCGGCAACGGGTCCGGCCTGCGGGCCCACGCGCTGCTGCTCGGCACCGCCACCACGCTCATCGCCCTCATCGCCGGAACCGGCGCCGGGCTGTTCGGCGCCACGCCCAAGCTCACCGCGGGCCCGATCGGCCTGCCGCTGTTCGTCGGCGCGGCGGTGTTCGCGATCGGCATGCAGCTGGGCGGCGCGTGCGCGTCCGGCACGCTGTTCGCCGTCGGCGCGGGCCAGTCGACGATCGTGCTCACGCTCGGCGGGTTCATCGCGGGCTCGGTGCTCTACAGCTGGGCCTACCCCGTGTTCACCGGCTGGCCGCAGGTGTCCGGGTTCCTGCTGGCCGACCACGTCGGCTGGGCCGGCTCGTGGGCGATCACGCTGGCCGCGCTCGCGCTGGTCGTGGTGGTGACGCGGCTCGTGCAGGCGCGGCGCACGCCGCCGCCGGTCGAACCCGTGCCGACCGCGCACGGTTTCGCGCGGGTCCTGCGGGGTTCGTGGCCGTTGCTGGTCGGCGCCCTCGTGCTCGGTGTGCTCGCGGCGGCGGTCGTCCTCGTGTCAGGCTCGACGTGGGGTGTCACGTTCGCGTTCACGCTGTGGGGCGCGAAGCTCCTGCAGCTCATCGGCCTGCATCCCGAGACGTGGGAGTTCTGGCAGACGAGCACCAACGCCAAGGCGCTGGCCGGCCCGATCTGGACGGACAAGACGAGCCTCACGGACCTCGGCATCATCCTGGGTGCGGCCGTCGCGGCCTCGGCGGCCGGGACGTGGCAGATCCGCGCGGAGATCCCGTGGCGCACGGCGGTGGCGGCCGTGGTCGGCGGGGTCCTGATGGGCGTCGGCGCGCGGCTCGCCGGCGGCTGCAACATCGGCGCGTACCTCGCCGGGATCTCCACCGGAAGCCTGCACGGCTGGCTGTGGGGCCTGTTCGCCCTCGGTGGCACCTGGGTCGGGCTGCGGCTGCGGCCGCTATTCGGGCTGGCCAACCCGAGGCCGAGCGACAGCATCTGCTGACCAGGTGGTGGGAACCCTTGTCGGGGCCGGAGCGACGTTCCTATAGTGCGTCAGACGTCTGACGTCTTTTGGGAGGCTCACGGTGACGAAGGATCTGCGGTCGTTTCTCGCGGAGGTGGTCTCGACCGGTGCGGGCGAGGTCAAGCACGTGTCGAAGCAGGTGGACCCGCGGTTCGGTGTCACCGCTTACGGAGCGTGGTACGACAAGCGCGGCGAGTACCCGGCGTTGCTGTTCAGCGACGTCGCCGGCAGCGAGCTGCGCTGCCTGACCAACCTCGTCGCGACGCACGAGCGGATGGCCCTGGCCCTCGGGGTCGAGGTCGAGACGCTCGTGCGTTCGTCCGTCGCGGGCCAGGGCCGGGCCGCGCACCCGCCCGTGGAGTTCGCGGGCGCGGCTCCGGTGCAGGAGGTGGTGTGGCGCGGTGAGGACGCCGACCTCACCCGCCTGCCGATCCCCACCCACAACGAGCTCGACGGCGGCCCGTTCCTCACCGCGGCCGTCGGCGTGACGCGTGACCCCGAGTCGGGGGCGATCAACGCCGGCATCTACCGCCACCACATCTACGGCCCGCGGCGCCTCGGCGTGTGGTTCTTCGGCTCCCACGACGGCGGCACCATCCACCGCCGCTACGCCGAACGCGGCGAACCCACGCCGATCGCGCTGGTGATCGGGCACCACCCGGCGTTCCTCATGGGCGCGGTGTCGCGCGTGCCCGGCATCGGCGGCGAGTACGACGCCGCCGGCGCGTACCTGGGCGAATCGGTCGAAACGGTGCCCACGGTGACCTCCGGGATCCCCGTGCCCGCGCACGCCGAGATCGTCATCGAGGGCCACATCCTGCCCGACGAGCTCGAGGAGGAAGGCCCGTTCGCCGAATGGCCCGGCCACTACGTCGGTGGCGGCCGCAAGCCCGTCATCGAGGTCGACGCCATCACCATGCGCCGCGACGCGATCTTCCAGGACATCCAGGCCTCCGGCCGCGAGCACCGGCTGATGGGCGCGCTGCCGCGCATCGCCAGCATCCACGAGGCCGTGCAGCAGAAGGTGCCGGGCCTGCGTGCGGTCAACATCCCGCTGCACGCCCGCATGCACTGCTACCTGTCGATCCGCAAGAACTCCGACACCGACCCCACCCGCGCCGCCTTCGCCGCCCTCAACACCGAGCCGGAGAACCTGCGCGCCATCGTCATCGTCGACGACGACATCGACGTCTACGACGAACGCGAAGTCGCCTGGGCCATCGGCACCCGCTTCGACGCGTCGCAGGACCTGCAGATCATCCCCCGCTGGAACGGCCCCGGCGGCCTGCTCCCCACCAACTGGTCCTACGACGAAGCCGGCGGCCGCACCCCCCAACGCTCCTCCGCCGTCATCGTCGACGCCACCAAACCCGCCCCGCCGATCGTCTTCCCCGCCCGCGCGCGGGTCCCGGAGGACGCGATGCAGGCAGTGGACGCCGACGCCGTCGAAACGATCACCGCGGTGACCGACCTGCCCGGGTGGGCCTGACGGGCGCGGGAGACGCCTGAGCCGTGACGGGATTGCCTGGCCGGGTCTAAGGGCTGTCCACTTCAGACGGACAGCCCTCACGCCGGGGTGAGGCGCCGCAGCTCCCCGGTCACGCCGGGGCCGATCCAGGCCACCGGCTCGGCGCACCTCGGCGGCCGACACGGTGACCGACCTGCCCGGATGAGCCTGACGGGCGCGCGAATCACCTCAGCCGTGAGCGGATTGCCCGGCCGGGCGTGAGGGCTGTCCACTCCGGACAGACAGCCCTCACGCCTGGGCAAGGCGCCGCAGCTCCCCGGCCACACCGGGGCCGATCCAGGCCACCGGCTCGGCGCACCTCGGCGGCCGACACGGTGACCGACCTGCCCGGATGAGCCTGACGGGCGCGCGAATCACCTCAGCCGTGAGCGGATTGCCTGGCCGGGCGTGAGGGCTGTCCACTCCGGACAGACAGCCCTCACGCCTGGGCAAGGCACCGCAGCTCCCCGGCCACGCCGGGGCCGAGGTGGGGCTCCAGTTCGGTCAGCAGCTCGCCGATCCGGGCGGCCAGGTCCGGGGACGGGCGGGTGAACGCGCTGGAGCCGTTGCGGCGCCAGTCGTCCAGGTCGCGGCGGGCGTCGGCGGCCAAGGGGTCGCCCGGCAGGCTGAGCAGCCACAGGTCGGTGGCGAGCCGGGACCACCGGCTCACCCCGCGCAGCAAGGTGTACGCGCCGCGGCGGACGTGGAGGGGGCGGGCCGGCGCGGCCAGGTCGAGCAGGTGCGGGCGGTCCGCCGGGCCGAGGCGGCCATCGAGCAGGGCGGCGGCCTCGCGGACGACGCCCGGTGAGGGGTCGGCGAGCAGCTCACGGCCGTAGCGGACGGCCCGCGCGTCCGACGGGTTCGCCAGCAGCCGGCGCAGGCCACGGACCGCGGCGACGCGCACCCGAGGCCGCTCGTCGGCGAGCTGTGCTCGCAGGAGGTCGACGTCGTCGAGCGTCCCCGTTTCGCCGAGGCCGGCGACGGTCGCGCGCGTGACGGCGCCCGACCGCAGCGCGTCCCGGTAGTAGGCGGCCGGGTCACCGCCCGCGCGCAGCACGAGGGCCTGCGCCATGGACCGCACCAGCGACGAGCTCTCGCCCAGCCGTTCCCGGGCCGTCTCGACGCCCAGCAGCTGCAACGCCCGCGCCCGTACCTTGGGGGCGCCGCCGTCGAGCAGGGGCAGCACGAACCGGGGGTCGTCGCGGTCGAGCAGGAGCCGGCCGACACGGGTGCGGATCACGTCGTCGTGGTCGTGCACCGCGATCGAGGCCAGCCGCTCGTCGGACAGCAACCCGGCGCGTTGGGCCGATTCGTGGACGATCCGGCGGGTCCGCAGGTCCGGCGTGGCCAGCGCCACGTCGAGGAGCTCGGGCGAGCGCAGCATCGGCTGGAGCACGTGCTCGTCCACCCAGTCGTCCACGGCCCGCCGGCTCAGCACGACGACCAGCGGCAGCGGGGGCGCCAGGTCCTCCTGCGCGAACCGAGCGAGCACCGCCGCGCGGGCGATCTCCCGCACCTGGGGCACCCAGTCGACGCAGCGCACCAGCAACAGGGGCAGCGCTTCCGGGTCGCGGCTGCTCCGCAGCTGCCCCACGCCCGGCTCCCGGATATACCCGTCGGCGTCGCAAACCGCCTCGACGAGCTGCACGCGGCTCCGCCGACGCCACGGCAAGGTCCGCCTGAGGCGCTGGCCGTAATACGACCAGCGCCGCTCGGACTCGTCCACCACCAGCCACTCGCGCGGGTCGCCGGCGGCGAGCGCGTCCAGTTCTTCTTCCGTCACCATCGTTCCCCCTCTCCGGCGCCATCGTGCCGTCCGCGACGCCCACGACGCCACCGGATTTGGGGAGCGCTCAGAGTCCTCCGAGCCGTTCGGTGATGGCAGTGCTCAGACGGAGAATGGCGGACGTCGAGTGCTTCAGGCGTTCGGCGTCCACAGTGGACTTGACCATGCTCACCGACAGCGCACCCACCGGCTGCCCACCCCGCCCGGCGACAGCAGCGCCGACGCACATCATGCCCGGCGCGGTCTCCTCGTCGTCGACGGCGTAACCGTGGGCGCGAGTGCTCTCGATCTCCGCCATGAGCTGCGGCATCCGCGAAATGCTCTGCGGGGTCAGGGTTTCGAAGCAGCCGTCGGCGTAGCGGCCCGCGATCTCGTCGTCGGTCAGCGACGCGAGCAGCGACTTGCCGCTCGCCGTGCAGTGGGCGGGCAGGCGCAGCCCGATCTCGTAGGACATCGCGAGCGTCCGCAGGCCCGGCCGCGTCTCGACGTAGACGACGTGGCGTCCGTCCAGCAGGGACAGCACGATCGTGTCCTCGGGCAGCAGCCCCAGCTCCTGGTCGACGCGCCGGAACTCCAGCACGAACCCCGATTTCGCGAGGTACGCCCGCCCGAGCGGCACGACCTTCCAGCCGAGCCGGTACTGCCCGCCGGGAGTACGCGTGAGCAGGCCCGTGGTGACCAGCGTCGTGCACACGGCGAGGCAGCTGCTCTTGGGCGCGCCGATGACCCGCGCGAGCTCGCTGAGCGGCAGCCCGTCGGGGGCGGCGGCGAGGGCGTCGAGCACGTACGCGGCGCGGGCGACCGACGGCACCGGCAGCCCGGCCGAGGACGGGGAACCGGTCATCGCGGGAGATTCCGTCATCGCCGCAACCGCCGGGCGAGCACGATCGCCGCGACGACGGCGGCCACGGCCGGGACCACGCGCTTCGCGACCGGGATCGCGACGGCGCGCAGGACGACGGCGTCCGCGTTTCGAGTACGCGACCGGTCCTCCGGACTCGGCCGCGCACCGGCAACACTCACGACCGGGGCCGTAGCGGCGGGTTCGGCCGAGGGAACAGCGCCCACTGGCTCGTCGTCCGGCCACTCCTCCGCCGCCAGATCGACGACCTCCGCCACTGGCTCGACAAAAGCCGCCGTCGCCACCCCGGGCACCGCGGCCCGCGGCACTCCCGCAGCCTGGGCCCGCGATCCGGCCACCTCCTCCGCCAGCGCCCGCGCGAACTCGTCGACCAGCCGCCCGGTCACCTCGCCCAGCACACCACGCCCGAACTGCGCCAGCCGGCCCGTCAGCGCGAGCTCCGTGGCCAGGTCGACGCGCGTGCCTTCCGGAGCCGGCGCCAGCCGCAACGTGACCGTCGCCGAAGCCGAACCCCGGCCCCGCACCTCGCGACCCGACGCCGCCACGACCACAACACCGGCCGCCTCGTCCCGTTCGCGGAACTGGGCCAGACCGGAGTACTCGGCGGCGATCGGCCCGACCTTCACGCGCAGGCCGCCGCGGACGTCGTCGCCGTCGACCTCGTCCAGGTGCACGCCGGGCATGCAGGGCGCGACCCGTTCGGGATCGGTGAGCACGGCCCACGCCTGCTCAGGCGGCAGGCCGACGGTGAAGCTGTTCTCCAGTCGCACGAGCGCCCCCTAGGCCGGGAACCGCATGTCGACGCGGGAGCCGGCCGACGGCGCCCACCGGCTCGTGACGACCTTGCGGCGCGTGAAGAACCGGATGCCGTCCTCGCCGTACTGGCCGGAGTCGCCGAAGAGCGAGTGCTTCCAGCCGCCGAAGGGGAAGTACGGGATCGGCACGGGGATGGGCACGTTGAGCCCGACCATGCCGGCCTGCACGGTGTGCTGGAACTGCCGTGCGGCGACACCGTCGCGGGTGAACAGGGAGACGCCGTTGCCGTACTCGCTGCCGTTGATCAGCCCGACGGCCTCCTCCAGCGAGTCGACCCGCAGCATCGACAGCACGGGGCCGAAGATCTCGTCGGTGTACACGGTCATGTCCGGGCGCACGTGGTCGAGCAGCGTCGGTGCGAGGAAGAACCCGTTCTCCCGTCCCGGAACCCGCACGTCGCGGCCGTCGACCACGAGGTCCGCGCCCGCGTCCGCGCCGGCCTGCACGTAACCGCTCACGCGGCGCAGGTGGTCGGCGGTCACCAGCGGGCCCATGTCGGTGCCCTCGTCGTGACCGTCCGCAGTGGACAGCCGGCCGATGCGTTCCACCAGCCGCTCGCGCAGCGCGTCGCCGACCCCGCCGACGGCCACCGCGACCGAGATCGCCATGCACCGCTCTCCCGCCGAGCCGTAGGCGGCGGAGACGAGGGCGTCGGCGGCCGCGTCGAGGTCGGCGTCCGGCAGCACCACGAGGTGGTTCTTCGCGCCGCCGAGGGCCTGCACCCGCTTGCCGTGCTTGGCCGCGGTCTCGTAGACGTGCCGGGCCACCGGCGTCGACCCCACGAAGCTCACCGCGGCGACATCCGGGTGGGCCAGCAGCGCGTCGACGGCCGGGGCGCTGCCGTGCACGACGTTGAGCACGCCGGCGGGCAGCCCCGCGTCCAGGGCCAGCTCGGCCAGGCGGTTGGACGCCGACGGGTCCTTCTCGCTCGGCTTGAGGACGAAGGCGTTGCCGCACGCGACGGCGATCGGGAACATCCACATCGGAACCATCACGGGGAAGTTGAACGGCGTGATGCCCGCGACGACCCCCAGCGGCTGGCGGATCGAGTACGTGTCCACCCCACGGGAGACGTTCTCGCTGAAGTCGCCCTTGAGCAGGTGCGGGATCCCGGCCGCGAACTTCGCGACGTCCAGGCCCGCGTTGACCTCCGCGCGGGCGTCGGCGAGCGTCTTGCCGTGCTCGCCGGTCACGAGCTCGGCCAGCTCGTCCCGCGACCGCTCGACGAGCCGGATGAACTCCAGCAGAACCTGCTGGCGCACGCCGAGCGATTCCTCGGCCCAGGCGGCCTGCGCGTCGAGCGCCACCTTCACGGCCTGGTCCACGGCACCGGCGTCGCCGAGCGCGACCCGGCCCGCGACGCTACCGCGGGCGGGGTCGTGCACGTCGGCCCACGCGGCCGGTTCGTCCTGGACGAAAGCGCCGCCGACGAAGTGCTGGATGGTGTTCACGAGTGTCCTTTCTCGACAGTCGAGCCGAGGTGCGGGAGAGCCGGTACGGGTGGGGTGTCGGGTGGTTCGGGCCAGCGGTGGCCGGCGGATTCGTCGAGGGCCCGGACGACGCGTTCGGGCGTGATCGGCTCGTGCCACACCCGCGCGCCCAGCGGGGCGAGCGCGTCGTTCACGGCGTTGTGCACGGCCGCGGGCGCGCCGGCGGCCCCGGCCTCACCGGCGCCTTTCACGCCCAGCATGGTGATGGGGCTCGGCGTCTCGAGATGGGTGATGCGCACGTCCGGCAGCTCCGGGCCGGTCGGCATGAGGTAGTCGAGCAGGGTCGAGGTGAGCAGCTGGCCGCTCTCGTCGTAGTACAGCCGCTCGAACAACGCCCCGCCGATGCCCTGCGCGACACCGCCGCGGATCTGCCCGTCCACGATGTCCGGGTTGATGAGCACCCCGCAGTCCTCGACGCACGCGTAGTCGACGATGTGCACGAGCCCGCTGTCCTCCTCGACCTCGACGACCGCGGCGTGGGCGCCGTTGTTGAAGGTGACGTTGGGGCCGCTGTACTCCCCCACCACCGACAGCCCGATCCGCAGCTCCGGCGGCAGCCGGTGGGTGCGGAAGTGCGCGACCTCGGCGAGCTCTTCGACTCCCAAGTGGACGTTCGGTGCGCCCGCGACCTGGACCACGCCGTCGCCGATCTCGAGGTCGGCCGGGTCGACCTCCAGCAGGTGCCCGGCGATCGCGAGCAGCCGTTCCTTCACCTCACGGGCGGCCGACGCGGCGGCACCGCTGCTGACCACGGCCGAACGGCTGGCCCACACGCCCGTGCCGTGCGGCACCACCGCCGTGTCGCCGCTGACCACGCTGATCCGGTCGAACGACACCCCGAGGTGGTCGGCCACGACCTGCGCGGCGGTCGTCTGCAGGCCCTGGCCCTGGCCGGGTGTGCCGAGCAGCACGGTGACCGAGCCATCGGCCTCCACGCGCACCTCGACCTGGTCGTGGGCGGTGATCGGGGCGCCGCGCTTGCCGTAGAACATCACGCCGGGTGCGGTGACTTCGACGAAACACGCGAGCCCGACGCCCAGCAGGCGCCCGCGTTCGCGCGCCTCGGCCTTGCGCTTGTCGAGGTCCGGCCCGGCGGGGAGCATGGCGACCAGTTTCTCCAGCGACTCCTGGTGCGAGCCGCTGTCGTAGACCTGACCGGTCACGGAGGTGTAGGGCAGCTCTTCGGGCGCGATCAGGTTGCGGCGCCGCAGTTCCGCCGGGTCGAGCCCGAGCCGGCGCGCGGTCTCGTCGAGCAGCGTCTCCATCGCGAGGATGGCGACGGGGTGCCCGACCCCGCGGTACACCGCCAGCGGCGCCTTGTTGGTGATGGCGACGCGCAAGTGTCCTGAGTAGACGGGGATCCGGTACGGGCCGGGCATGATCGTGGCGACCTGGATGCCTTCGGTGACCATGCTGCGCGGGTACACGGAGTAGGCGCCGCCGTCGCTCACGACCTCCGAACGCAGGCCGAGGATGCGTCCGTCGGCCGCGACGGCCAGCGCGGCGGACACCCGCTCGTCGCGCGCCTGCGTGTCCGACTGCAGCGATTCGACGCGGTCCTGGATCCACTTCACCGGGCGGCGCAGCAGGATGCTGGCCGCGCACGTGGCGACCTCGTCGGAGTACACGTGCGCCTTCATGCCGAACGCGCCGCCGACCTCGTCGGTGAGCACGCGGATGTTGCTCTCCCGCAGGCCGAGCAGCTCGGCGAACGCGGACTGCAGCATGTGCGGCGCCTGGGTGGACAGCCGCACGGTGAGCGACTTCGCCGACGGGTCGAACTCGGCGACGACCCCGCGGGGCTCCAGCGCGACGGCCGTGTGCCGCGCGGTGCTGATGCCGGTCTCCACGACCACGGCGGCCTCGGCGAAGGCCGCTTCGACGTCGCCGGTGCCGAACGTGCCCTCGTAGGCGAGGTTGGACGGCAGCTCGTCGTGCACCTTCGCCGCCGACTCGTCGAGGGCGGCGATGGAGTCGACGACCGGGTCGAGCTCCTCGTAGTCGAGGGTGACCAGCTCCAGCGCGTCCTCCGCGACGGCGCGGCTCTCGGCCACGACCATCACCACGGGCTCGCCGACGTAGTGCATCTTGCCCGTGGCCAGGGGCCGCTGGTCGCCGCCGACCAGGCCCGGCCAGTCGAGCAGGCCCTTCCACGAGCGGCACATCGGGTTGAAGTCGTCCGCGGTGAACACGGCGACCACCCCCGGCGCCTGCTTCGCGGCCTCGACGTCGATCGCCGTGATCAGCGCGTGCGCGACAGGGGCGCGGACGAACGCGGCGTGCAGGCAGCGGGCCGGGGTGACGTCGTCGGCGTAGCGGCCGCGGCCCAGCAGGATCTTCGGGTCCTCGACGCGCTTGACGCGGCGGCCGACCCAGCCTTCGGTGATGCTCACGCCCGCGCCTCCCGCACCTGCTCGGCGTATTCGGCGATCGCGGCCACGATCGGCGCGTACCCGGTGCAGCGGCACAGGTTCCCGGACAGCCGCTCGCGGATCTCGTCGTGCGAGAGGTCCGGGTTCTCCTCGACGGCGGTGACGGCGGCCATCAGGAAGCCCGGCGTGCAGAAGCCGCACTGCAACGCCTGGTGCTCCCAGAACTTCTGCTGCAGCGGGTGCAGCACGTCTTCGGTGCCGGCCGTCTCACCCAGGCCTTCGACGGTGTCCACTGTGGACCCGTGTACCTGTACGGCGAGGGTGAGGCAGCTGCGCACGGCCGTGCCGTCGAGCCGGACGGTGCAGGCACCGCAGACGCCGTGCTCGCAGCCGAGGTGCGTGCCGGTGAGGCCGAGGTCGTGGCGCAGGAAATCGGCGAGCGTGGTCCGCGGTGTGGTGCGCGCCGATTCGGGTTTCCCGTTCACCGTGAGGGATACCTGCGTCGGCTCGTGGGCGTCAAGCACGGGCACTCTCCACTTCGGACTGGCTGCGGGCGGCGGCTTCGGCGAGCGAGCGGGCGACGAGCCGGGTGCCCGCGCGGCGGCGGTAGGTCACGGAGCCGTGGAGGTCGCCGACGACGTCGATCTCGTCGAACGCGCGGGCCGCGGCTTCGGCGAGCACGGCGTCGTCGAGGACCTCGCCGGTGAGGATCGCCTCGGCGGCGGTGGCCCGGCGCGGGGTGCCGGCGATGCCGAACAGCGCGATCCGCGCGTCGGTGCAGCGCCCGGCGGAATCGGTGTCCAGCACGCAGATCACGCCGACGAGGGCGAAGTCGCCACTGCGGCGGGTGATCTCGCGGATCGACCAGCCGGCCGTCGCGGGCACGAGCGGCAGCTCGGCCCCGGCGACGACCTCCCCGTCGGCCAGCGCGGTCAGGTAGGGCCCGAGGAAGAAGTCGCGGGCGGCGATCCGGCGCCGCCGCTCGGCGCCGGCGACGCGCACGGACCCGTCGAGCGCGAGCAGCAACGCGGGCAGCTCGGCCGCGGGGTCGGCGTGCGCGAGCGAGCCGCACACCGTGCCGCGGTTGCGGATCTCGGGATGCCCGACCTGCGCCAGGCTTTCGACGACCAGCGGATGACGGCGGCGCGTCTCGGCGTCGGTCTCGAGCGCCCGCGCGGTGACCGCGGCCGACACGACGAGGCCGTCGGTGTCACGGAAAGCGTGGCCCCGCAGGTCTTTCGCCGTGGTGATGTCCACGAGCACGCTCGGGTTCGACATGCGCAGCGCCATCACCGGGAGGAGGCTCTGCCCACCGCCGAGCACCCGCGCGTCGGGCCCGTGCTCGGCCAGCACCGCCACCGCGTCGCCCAGCGATTCGGCCCGGTGGTAGCCGAAAGCAGGCAGTTTCACCGATTCGCCCTTCTTGCTCGTTCCGGCCAGTGTTCGAAATGCTGAACGCTGTTCGATTTACAGAACGAGTCTCTGAAGAGCCGGGCGGGATGTCAAATCGGACGCGGCCGGCCGATGGGGTTTCCTGGCCGACGGCCTACGGCTTGCGGCCCGAAGCCGAGATCATCGGCGAGGTCGCGAGGTCCAGGCGGCCGGCCGTGACGTTGACCAGGTGCCGGTCGATGTCGGCGTCCGTCGCCAGGCCGGCGGCGACGAGGCCGCCGCGGATCTGGCGGACCGTCGCGGCTTCCAGGGCGGTGCAGGCCGGCGAGGTGATCGGGAAGTACGCGTCGGCGGTGACGTCGGTGAGCCCGGCTTCGCGGAGGGCGCGCGGGAGGGTGCGGCCGTAGGCGAGGTCGGCGCCGCGCGAGGCGAGAAGCTCGCGGAAGGCGCGGCGGAGGCGGTTGGCCAGTGCCTCGTCCGGGCCGCGTTCGTCCAGGCAGATCAGGGGCTGCAGGGTGGGGTCGGCGTCCTCCACCAGCAGGCGGCCGCCGGGGCGCAGGGCGGCGACCAGGGTGCGCAGGGCGCGTGCGCGGTCGGGCACGTGGACCAGGACCAGTCGGGCGTGCAGGAGTTCGAAGCCACCGGGCGGCGGCGCGTCGCGGCCGACGTCGTGGCGGCGGACCTCCACGACGTCACTCGCGGCGGTGGCGGCCCACGACGTGTCGAGGTCGGTGGCCAGCACGTGACCGCCGGGCCCCACGCGCTCGGCGAGCCACGTCACCACCGACGGGCCACCCGCACCGACCTCCCAGCACCGCCACGCCGGGGCGACGCCCAGATCGTCGAAGTGCCGGACCGTCGACGCGTCGAACAGCGCGCTGAGCGCGTCGAAGCGCGAGCCCGCTTCCGGCTGGGCGTTGTCGAGGAGGTAGCCCTCGTCCGGGGAGGTCATGGCGGTGATTGTGCAGCACCCGACAAGCCGTAGACCCGTTCCGCCGTGCCGCCGAACACAAAAGCGCGTTCGGCTGCCGTCAGGTGCGCGGTGAGGGCGTCGGCGGCCGAGAAGACCTGGCCGTAGGTGCCCGCGAGCAGGCACACCGGCCAGTCCGAGCCGTACATGAGCCGCGCCGGGCCGAACGAGGACAGCGCGACGTCGGCGTACGGGCGCAGGTCCGCGACCGTCCACTGTGGCCACGAGGCTTCCGTGACCAGGCCCGAAAGTTTGGCCACGACATTCGGCTCACGAGCCAGCGACCGCAAGTGGGAAGCCCACGGCTCCACCGCCCCCGACGCGATCGGCGGCTTGCCCAGGTGGTCGAGCACGAACGTCAGCTCCGGCACCGCCCGCACGGTCTCGAGCGCCGCCGCGAACTGCTCCGGACGCACCAGCAGGTCGAACGTCAGGCCCGCGGCGGCAACGGCCCGCAGCCCGGCGCGGACGTCCGGCCGGCAGAGCCACCGCGGGTCCGGTTCGGACTGCACTCCGTGGCGGAGGCCGACCAGCCGCGTGCCGCGGAACCGCGCGAGGTCGAGGTCCGGCGTCGTCAGGTCGGCCCACCCAACGACGCCGGCGACCAGCGGATCCGGCAGCGCCAGCAGCTGCTCCGTCTCCGCCGCCGAGCCGACGGCCTGCACGAGCACCGTTCGCGTGACCCGAGTGCCGAGCGTCGCCAGGCGCAGGTCGCGCACGGTGAACGGGCGGCGGATCGGCGCGAGCGCGGGCCGGTCCAGCCACGGCTGCGGATGCACCGCCGGGTGCCACAGGTGGTGGTGGGCGTCGACGTGGTTCAGAGCTCCTCCACGCGGAACGCCGTCCGGTAGGTGCGTGACTCCCCCGGCTCCAGCCACGTCATGCTGCCGTCCTCCCGCGCGGACGACTCGCCGCCGACGTGGTGCGTCGACGGTTCCAGCCCCACCGCGTAGTTGCCGGCCCGCAGGTTGAGCCACTCGAAGAAGCACGGGAACTCGCCTTGGGACCAGTGCACGCTCACCGCGAGACCCAGCCGCTCGTTGACGATCGCCGCGGTTCCGCTCGTCAGCTCGTGTTCGTACACCTGCTCCACGAACCCCGGGATCGGCGGCGGGAGCACCCGGTGGTCGACCCCCTGCGACGCGACGCTGTCCGACTGCCACACCGTGCGCGCCACCGGCGCGACGAACCGCGCGCCCTCGTCGAGCAGCGGCCAGCCGAGGTTGATGTGGTAGAGGAACATGTGCGGCATCGGCTCGAACGCCGGGTTGTGCACCGTGTCGACCAGCCGGATCTCGTTGCCGCCCAGGTCGGCCTCGATCCGCCGGGTGAGCGTGAGGTTCTCGCCGAACACCGCCGCCTGCCGCACCTCGCCCTCGGCCCACAGCACGCAGCGGTCGCCCTCCCACGTCGAGCCGTAGCCGTGCAGTCGAGCGGGAATGTTGGCGACCCGGCCGTGCAACCCGTGCCGCACGGTCTCGCGCGGCGGATAGCGGTAGCCCGCCGAATCCACCGAGCCGCCGAACAGCGTGTGGTCGAGACCGCCCGTGACCAGCAACCCGGTGAACGACCGCAGCCACGACAAGCCGTCCTCGTCGGCGTGCTCGTGCAGGCCGGGGTGGCGCACGCCGGTGGGCGAGCTCCAGCCGAACGCGCGCCCCGCGTGCTCGGCCGCGCCGAGGTCCATCGCCCGGTCGACGAGCACCTCGAACGCCAGCCCGCTGCCCGTGCGGAACTCCAGCGCCCGCACGCCGCGCTCGGCGCCGTCCGCGAGCGTCACCAGCCGCACGCCGCCCGCACCACCGCGCGCCGCGAGCTCGCGCCGGTCGTGCGTCTGTCCGTAAAGGTCGGTCATGTCATCACCCAGCCACCGTTGACCTCGATCGTCTGCCCGGTCACGAACGACGCGTCCGGGCCCGTCAGGAACGCCACCACCGCGGCCAGCTCCTCGGGCCGGCCCCGGCGGTTGAGCGCTTGCCGCTCCAGCACGAACGCCCGGTACGCCTCCGGGTCTTCGTGGATCTCCTCCGCCGCCGTGGGAAAGGCCCCCGGCGACAGGCAGTTCACGCGGATCTCGTGCGGCCCCAGCTCCCGTGCGAGGGCCTTCGTCAACGCGGCCGCGGCACCCTTCGTCGCCACGTACGCGGCGAGGTCGGACCAGCCGCCGTGCATCGTGATCGACGCGATGTTCACGATCGCGCCGCCGCCCGCGGTCACCATGCCGGGCACCACGGCCTGCGCGGCGACCCAGTACGCCCGCTGGTTCACGGCGTGGACCTCGTCGTACTCGGCGAGCTCCACCTCGACGAACGGCCGGCTCGGGTACACGGCCGCGTTGTTGACCAGCACCCCGACGGGCCCGAGCTCGACGGCGGTCCGTTCGACGGCGGCCGTCAGCGCGTCGGCGTCGCGCAGGTCGACGACAAGGGGCAGCACCTTCGACCCGGTCAGGCGTGCGGTCTCGGCGAGGGCGTCGGCGTCCCGGTCGAGCGCGGCGACGGCGTCGCCCCGGGAAGCGAGCCGCAGTACGGTGGCGCGGCCGAGCGCACCGCCGGCGCCGGTGACGAGTGCGGTGGTCATGCGTCCCTCCATTCGCGGTAGCGGGCGGTGAGCCGGCCGTGAACCCGGGGATCGCGCGCCGCGAGTCCGTCGCGCAGAATCCGTGCCGCCTCGGTCTGGAACCGGATGTAGCCCGGCTCCCGGGGCCGGACCCACGCCCGCTCGAGTGTCGTGGCGGTGTCGGCGTGGAACCCGGGCGAAGTCCATGCGCGACGGTCGGCCGCCTGCCCGCCGAACGCCGGGAACACCTCCGTCTGGACGTCGGCCGCGATCATCCGCCGCGCGACCGCTCGCGCCTCGTCCTCGGGCGCTTTGCGCGACACGGCGAGCCCGGTACCGCCGAGCACGCTGCCGATCCCTGCCGGGCCGGCCGGCGCGTCCTCGAAGGACAGCAGCGGATAACCGGTGTAGCCGTACACGAGCGGGCAGTACCGCACCGGGCCGTCGGTCATCGCCGCCAGCGCGCCGATCGGATTCCGTGCCCACACGGCCGGATCGGCCCATGCCACCAGCTCGGCCATGACCTCCACGGCCCGGCCTGCCGCGTCGGTGAACGGCTCGATCCCGAACGCGACGCACAGCGCGAAGTACATCAGCAACGCGTGCGGCCCACCGAGGCACGGAGCCACGCCGCCTTCGCGAGCGACCGAAAGCACGTCGTCCCAGGTCTTCGGCTGATCGGCGAACGTCGCCACCGACACCTGTGCGGCGGCGTCGATCGGCAGCGCCCAGGTCCGCCCGTCGAGCACGTAGGAGTCGTAGCTCGCCCCGATCGTCCCCGCCCGCCAGGCGCCCAGTTCCGCGACGTCCAGCAGCTCCTCCATCGGCACCAGGTGGTCGAGGGCCGCGCCGAGCCCCGGGTGGTCGACCACGAGCAGGTCGTACTCCGCCGCCAGTTCCGCGATCGGCGTGGACTCGAAGCCCTCCAACGGCTGGCGGTCCCACTCGACACCACCTTCGCGACGGGCCAGCTCGTCCAGCGGCCCGTATCCGCGCGGGTGATCCCACGTCAGCCCTTTCACGGCACCAGCACCACCTTGTCGTGCACCAGCGCGGCGATCCGCTCCGGCGCGTAGCCCAGCTCACGCAGGATCTCGCCGCTGTGCTCGCCCGTCACCGGCGCGCCCCGGCGCACCGACGGCGGTGTCGCGCTGAACCCGTACGGGAAGCCCGGCGTGGTCACCGGTCCCTCGGTGGCGTGCTCGTAGCGCACGAACGAGCCGTTGTGGACGACCTGCGGATCCTGGAGCAGATCGGCATAGGAGTACACCGGCCCGGCCCAGATCCCCGCCTCGTGCAGCCGCGCGAGCCAGTCGTCCGTCGAGCGCTCCGGCAGCCGCTCCCGCACCAGTGCGGTGATCTCGTCGCGCTTCGCGTGCCCGTCCACGTCGGTGTCCATCGTGGACAGTTCCGGCAGGTCGAGCGCCACGGCCAGCGCGCCCAAGGGCGGCATGGCCAGCGCGAGGTGCCCGTCCGCGGTCTCGAAGACCCCGTACGGAGCCCGGATGTAGGTGTGCCCGTGCGCCTCGCTCCCCCGCCGCTGTGGCACGCCGCCGACGGTGAACACCGACAGCTCCTGCATCTGCACCGCGATCGCCGCGTCCAGCATGTTCACCGTCACCAGCTGGCCTTCCCCGGTCCGCTCGCGGTGCAGCAGCGCGGCCAGCGCACCCTCGAACGCGCTGTAGGCCGTGATCGCGTCGATCGCGTACGTCCCCGCGGGCAGCGGTGGATCGGCGGCGCGCCCCACGCTGTACATCGCGCCGCTCATGGCCTGCAGCAACAGGTCCTGCCCCGGCCGTTGCGCGTACGGCCCGGTCTCGCCGTAACCCGAGATCGACACGTACACGACACCCGGGTTGATCTCGCGCACCGTCTCGTAGTCCAGCCCCAGCCGTTGCGCCACGCCCGGCCGGTAGTTCTGCAGCACCACGTCCGCGGTCGCGATCAGGTCGTGCGCGGCCTGGCGACCGGCCGGCGCCTTGAGGTCCACGGCGAGGCTGCGCTTGTTGCGGTTGAGCGACAGGAACGACGGGTTGACCGCCACCCCGGTCGCGCCGCCCGCCGGCGCGTGGCGCTGCCACTCGCCGCCCGGCGGCTCGACCTTCACCACGTCCGCGCCGAGGTCGCCCAGCCGCATCGAGGCCAGCGGCCCGGCCATCGCGATCGACACGTCGACCACGCGGTACCCGTCGAGCACTCCCATCGTCACTCCCCTGTGAACCGCGGTTCGCGGCGCTGCGCGAAGGCCGCTCGGCCCTCCGCCGCGTCCGCTGTGGACAGACACACCGTCTGGAGGTCCCGCTCGTAGGCGATGGCCTGATCCAGCGGCATCGAGTACGCCGCGCGCAGGTTGGCTTTGGCCGTCTGCGCGGCGATCGGGGCCCGCGCGGCGATCCGCTCGGCGAGCGCAACCGCGTTCGGCAGCAGCTCGGCGGGTTCGGTCACCTCACTGACGAGGCCCCACGTCAGCGCCTGGGCCGCGGAGACCGGGTCACCCGTGAGCAGCATCGTCGCCGCGTTGCCCGGCCCGACGCTGTGCGCGAGCAGGGCCGACTGGCCGCTGCCGCCGATCCAGCCGAGCTTGATCTCGGGTGCGGCGAAGGTCGCGGTCGCGGCGGCGAGCCGGATGTCACACGCCAACGCCAGCTCCAGGCCACCGCCGAAGGCGAAGCCGTTGACGGCCGCGATCACCGGCGTGCGCAGGGCTCGGATCGTGTCCCCGTAGTCGGCGCGGTTGCGGAACGCCCACGGCGTGGCGTAGCGGTCCAGCTCGCCGATGTCGCTGCCCGCGCAGAACGCCCTGTCGCCCGCGCCCGTCAGCACGATCGCCCGCACGTCCGGGTCCGCGTCCAGCGCGGCGGCGTGGACGCGCAGGGCCGCCGCCATGTCCGGCGTGATCGCATTGCGCTTCGCCGGGCGGTTCAGCGTCAGCACCGCGACCCGTCCCGTGACCGTGCAGTCCACTTCGGACACACTTGCGCCGGACCCGTGGCCGTGTCTAGGTTCCCCCTCGGCCCCGGAACGGGCCGCAGAATCCCCACGAGGATCGAGGTCAGCCGTGCTCATCGTTCGTTTCCTTTCCCCGGGCGGAACCCACCCGGCCGTCGGCGTCCGCACCGCGGACACCGTCCTCGAGCTGCCGGTGACGTCCATCGGCGAGCTGCTCGCCCTGCCGCTGCACGAGCTGCAGGACCTGTGCGCCGGCGCGGACGGCCCGTCGCACGACGTGGCCGGGCTCCGGCTCCTGCCTCCCGTCGACCGGCGGACCGAGGTCTGGGCGGCGGGCGTCACCTACCAGCGCTCGCGCGAGGCGCGGATCACCGAAAGCGAGCGCTCCGCCGACGTCTACGACCTCGTGTACGAGGCCCCGCGGCCCGAGCTGTTCTTCAAGTCCGCCGCCTGGCGCGTGACCGGCGACGGCGAGTCCGTGGCGATCCGCACCGACTCCGGCATCGACGTGCCGGAGCCGGAGCTCGGGCTCGTCGTCAACTCCCGCGCCGAGGTCGTCGGGTACACGGTCGTCAACGACATGAGCTCGCGCAGCATCGAAGGCATCAACCCGCTCTACCTGCCCCAGGCCAAGATCTACCTGGGCGGCTGCGCCGTCGGCCCCGGCATCCGGCCCGCCTGGGAGGTGGCCGACGCGACGAACCTCCCGATCGAGCTGGAGATCCACCGCGCCGGCGCCCTCGTGTGGTCGGGCGCCACCAGCACCTCGTTGCTGCACCGCGGTTTCGACGAGCTGGTGGAGTACCTCTTCCGCGCCGACGTGTTCCCCGACGGCGTGGTGCTCGCCACCGGCACCGCGCTGGTGCCGGACCTGCCGTTCACTCTCGCCGCCGGCGACCGGGTCGCGATCACCGTCGGCGAGGTCGGCACTCTCACGAGCACCGTGGTGTCCGGAAAGGACGAGGTGGCGAAGCTGCTCGAAGCCCGGTGAAGTCCCGTGGGGGCCGGGATCGCCCGGCCCCCACCGGGGTCACTTCGTGGGCGACACCGTGGCCGGCGGCCGCGGGTACGGGAACGCCGCGGTCACGCCGATCTTGTCGTACTGCATGCGCGAGGCGTCGAACCCGGCCGCCCAGTTGGCGTTGGTCACCGTGTTGCACTGGTAGCTCTGGTACTTGTCGTCGGTGACCTTGCCGACCTCGATGTCGCTGAAGGTGAACCCGCAGCCGCCCGCGTCCATGTGCACCCCGCGGGTGCCGCTGTCCGGCATCGACGCGTCCGGGAGGACGTCGCCGATCACCACCTGGGACACCGAGTTGTCGAAGGTGTAGGGCTCGACGTTGTCGACGCCGTAGGTGTAGAAGGCGCCCATGTCACCGCTGTCCAGCCCGGCTTCCTGCAGGTTCAGGTACTTGAACGTGTTGTTCTGCGCGTAGTCGTCGCCCGGCTGGACCTCCGGCCGCGCCTCGAGGCTCACCGCGTACCGCGCGCTGTGGTCGATCACGCTGTAGCTGACCTCGTTGGAGCCGGTGTCCATCAGCTCGACGCCGGCCGCGTCGCCGGGGACCAGCTCGCCGAAGTGGTGGATGTAGTTGTCGGTGAACAGGTGGTGGTTGGAGATGTCGCCCTCGCCGGGATAGCCGCCTTCCACCTTGATGCCGTCGGCGCCGATGTGGTCGATGAGGCTGTCGGTCACCGAGAAGTGGTCGTTGGCGAAGAGCGCGTACACGGCCGTGAACCCGGTCTCGGAGATGTGTGCGTTCTTCAGCGTGACGTGCGACGTGTTGGTCACGCGCACCGCGCCGAAGCGGTCGCGCGGCATCTCGACCTGGCGGTCGTACTGCGGGTACTGGTGGATGTCACCCGAGTCGCCGTCGTTGATCCAGCCGTTGCGGTACCAGTCGACGTAGTCGGAGTACTGCACGCCGAGCCCGTCGAAGGTGAGGTCGTGCGCGCGGTGCTCGGGTGAGCTGCCGGCCACGTTCACCACGGTCTGCACCGTCGGGCGGATCACCGAGCTGTCGGTGGGCTTCTCGCCGTTCTTCGGCCAGTAGTAGACCTCGCCGTTCTTGTAGTCCACGTAGAACTCGCCGGGCTGGTCGAGGAAGTCGAGCGAGTTCTGCAGGAAGTACCGCGAGCCGCCGCCGCTGTTGTGCAGGGCGTAGCGCGTGTTGTACTTCATCGTCAGCTGGTTCTTGGTGAAGTTGACGTCGAGGATCGGCACGGTGTCGGTGAACCAGCTCCAGCTGCCGCCCGACCAGATCGTCAGCGAGGCCTGCGAGAGGTCCCAGCTCGGGTCCCAGTCACCGGGGTTGGACCAGAGCCAGTTGTGCACGGCCTCCTTCGAGATGTCCGGCAGCGCCGAGGTGAGGTAGGGCGCCCACGTGTCCGGCGTCGCCCGGTTCGGGTAGCGGGCCACGGTGGCGCGCTCGCCGTTCTCGAACATTGTGTAGAACGGCTTCGTCTTGTCGAAGGGCGCCTTGTAGATGTTGCCCTGGTACGGCTGCCAGCCGGTGATCGGCGCGCCGCCGAGCAGGCGGGCCTTGCCGGGCCCGTCGGCGCTGCGGTACACGACCTGGTGCCCGTTGGCCCCGGAGTCGCCCTCGTCGAACGAGATCGTCTGGGTCACCGGGTAGTCGCCGGCGGCGAGGTTGACGTGGATGTCGCAGCGCATCTGTTTTTCCGAGTTCCAGCCGTGGCTGCTGATCTCGTCACGCGCGTGCTGCACCGTCTTCCACGGGTGCTTGGCCGAGCCGTCCGCCTTGTCGTTGCCCTGCGTCGAGACGTAGAGCTCCTTCGGCGTGCACGAACCGTGTCCCTGGACGTCTGCGGAGGCGGACTGGACGGAGACGAACCCCGCCAGCAGCACCACCCCCACCGAGACTCTCATCAGTTTCTTGCGCGTTCCACCGAACATGCGATCTCCTTCGCGGGGGTGTGCTGCGGATCTCTGCGGTGCATCTACTGGTGGCGGCGGTCCCGCCAGGCCTCGAACTCGGCGCGCGAGTCCGGGGTCAGCGGGTAGTAGTCGGAGAGGCGGGCGCCTTCCTCCAGCCGGGACCGGCTGAAGCGCTCCCACTCCTCGTGGTCGCGGGCCGCCTCCATCACGTGCGGGGCCTTGAGCCTGGGCACGACCACTGCGCCGTCGTCGTCGGCGACGACGAGGTCACCGGGCAGCACGAGCACGCCGCCGCACGCGACGGGCACGTGGTAGGCCCACGGGAAAAGCTCGGCCTGCGACGCGTAGTGCGGGGTCGTGCCGGTGCACCAGATCGGCACCCCGAGCTGCTCGACGCGCGGCGAGTCCCGGATCCGGCCGTCGACGACGATCCCGGCCCCGCCCTTGCGCTTGAAGTAGCGCACGAGCATGTCGCCGAAGCAGCCGGTGAACGCGCTGCCGTAGGCCTGCACCACGAGGACGTCGCCGGGCTGGATCTCCTCCAGCACGGCCCACAGCGCGGTGCTGCGTTCCACGTACTCCTGCGCGACGCCGGAAGCGACGTCCTCGCGCTGCGGCATGAACTGCAGCGTCACGGCCCGGCCGACCACCTTCTGCCCGGTCGTGAGCGGCCGCGGCCCCTCCACGAACGTGCGGCGGATGCCCTGCCGGTGCAGCTGGGCGCACGCGGTGGCGGAGCTGACGGCCTCGAGCCCGCGCACCAGCGCGGGATCGGCCGGGCCCGGGTCCGCGCCGCGGACCGGGAGCTCCCACACCGGTGCCGGCGCTGTGTCGCCGTTGCGTTCCACTGGTCGGCTCCTCACTCGTCGAAACTGTGGTGCGCGGCCGGGTAGGCGCGCGGGGTCAGGAACAGGTCCAGCCGGATGCCGTGCCCCGGCGGCAGCACGACCTGCAGACGGGGTCCGCCGACGTCGGCCGTCCGCGTCGAGGCCGGCGAATCCGGTGCGGTGTAAGCGCGCGGGTCACCCGGGTAACCCTGCGGCGCGGCGGTGTAGGCGACCCGGTCGATGCGGTGCTCGCCGAACCCGCCCGCCTGCACGACCACCCGGCGCTCGTCCGACAGTCCGATGTGGACCAGCTCGACGCGCACGTGCTCGTCGGTCGCGAGGTCCACCAGCGCCGCGATGTCCGGCGGGAGGCCCGGCCGCTGCCGGCCGACGTCGAAGTACGCGAGCCGGCTCGGCAGCAGGCCGCCGTTGTAGAGCACCTGCGGCGTACCGGTGACCAGTTGCAGCAATGCTTCGGTGAGCACCGGGTTGTGGCGCTGCCAGTGGTGCACGTGGACCGTCGCCGGGTCGGCCGTGTCGGCCTCGATCAGCGCGAGGCGCCGCGCAACCTGGCCGAGCGCGGTCCGCAGCATCGCGTCCGGGTAGCCCGGGTTGGCGCCGCGCAGGAACTCCAGCCACGGCGCTTCGTGGCCGGCCTCCTCTTTGTTGCGGAACTCGCGCACCTCGGCCCAGTCGTAGCCGCTCGCCTTGCGCAGGCGGTCGAGCCGGTCGCGGTCGGCCGGCTGCCCCGCGGCTTGCCAGAGCCACGCGGACAGCCCGAGCTGGGGCGGCTGGAAGTCGAACCAGCCCTGGTCACTGTGGCGGTTGGGCACGAGCAGGGTCTCGGCGTCGACGTCGAGCTCGGCCTCCCAGCGGTCGCGGATGCTCGCGTCGGAACCCGCGACCGTGCCGCGGATCCCGTGTGCCTCGACGGTGTCGAGCGGGCCGCGGGCGAGGTCGAGCCGGTCGGCGGCCCCCGTGACCAGCACCGTGTGCACGGCGGCGATGACCGCGGCCGCGCCGACGCTGTAGATGCCGTGGGGCCACGCCCAGCCGTAGTTGCCGCCGTACCACCGGCCGCCGTGCAGCTCCCCGACCTCGCCGTGCGCGCCGACGTTGTCCGGCAGCACGCCGTCGTTGGCCGCGGCTCGCTCGCGCCACGCGTCGACGTACTCCAGGACCCAGTCGCGGTAGCGGTCCTCGTGGCCGTAGAGCCACGCGTTGGCGGCCAGACCCGTCGCCGCGAGGTTCACCGCCGTGTCGCCGCGGCCGATGCGCTCGTCCATCGCGGTGCCCATCGCGCGGGCCTTGGCGGGGTCGGCGAGATCGGCCCACTCGCGCACGCCCGGCACGTCGGGCAGCGGCAAGCCGAACGGGCGCATCGACTTCAGGTCCGCGTGGTAGGACTGCCACTCGTCGCTGATGCCGTAGCGCGGGCCGCCGGCGCCGTTGTGCGGCGCCCGGATCGTGCGCGTGGCCGGGTCGTAGTTGCCCGCCGGCGAACCCGGCAGGTACAGGTCGGCGAAGCGATAGGCGCGTTCGCGGAACGCCGCGTCCTGCGGGTCCGCCGCGCAGATCCCGTAGAACAGCAGCAGCGATTCGCCCTGGTGGAACCAGTCGTAGCCGCGTTCGAACTCGTCGACGAGGTACCCGGCCTCGGTCAGCTGCCGCGTGACGCCCGTCCAGTGGTGCTTGGCGGCGGCCAGCAGGTCGTCGGCGCCGCCGAGCTGGTAGAGCACGGGCCAGTTGAAGAACGCCTCGTAGAAGTCATCGGCGCCGTCACGGCTTTCGCCGGTGCCGCGGAAGATCAGCCGGCCGTCGGGTTCGCAGTAGCGGGCGGCGAACGTCCGCCACGCCGTGTCGAGCACGTCGAACAGGCGGCGTTCGAGCACGGCCCAGCTCGGTGGCGCGCCGAGCGGAACGGTCGCCGCCACCGTGGGGGTGGTGGTCATGACTGCCTTTCTGAGCGGGCTGTTCAGCCCTTGGTCGAACCGGCGGTGAGGCCCGAGATGATGTGGCGCTGCATGATCACGAAGAACACGAGCAGCGGGGCGATGGCCAGCAGCAGCGTCGGGAACACCACGGTGTAGTCGGTCTGGTACTGCCCGACCGCGGCGTAGATCCCGGTGGTCACGGTGTAGAGCCCGCTGCTCGGGCCGAGGATGGTCTGCGGGTTCACGAAGTCGTTCCACACCGAGAACGTGTTGAGGATGACCATGGTGGCCACGGCGGGGCGCATCAGCGGGAAGATGATCCGCCAGAACGTGCGGATCCGCCCGCACCCGTCGAGCGCCGCGGCCTGGTCGAGGTCGCGCGGCACGGTGCGGATGAACCCGGCGTAGAGGAAGATCGAGAACGGCAGCGTCAGCGTGGTCTCGAACAGCACGTAACCCGGGATCGTCCCCATGAGACCGAGCGTCTTGAGCACGTAGACGACCGGGATCACCAGCACCTGGCTGGGGATGAACGTGCCGGCCAGGAAGAACACCATCAGCACGCGGAATAGGCGTTTGGTGCTGCGGGCGATCACGTACGCGGCCGGGCCGGCGAGCAGCACGGAGAACACGTTCACCAGCACCACGAACAGCACGGTGATCGCGTACCCCTTGACGATCGAGAACCGCGGGTTCTGCAACGCCGCGCCGAGGTGCTCCAGCGTGAGCCCGCCGGACAGGCCGAACGGGTCGGCCAGGATGTCCTGCTGGTCCTTGAACGCGTTGACCAGCAACAGGTACAGCGGCACCAGCATCACGACGGCGACGACGAGCAGGAGCAGTCCGCGCAGGACCAGCCGGGCCGGATTCCCGCCGGTCCGCCGGCGCGGGGCCGGCGGAGTCGCGGGTGGTGGCGTGGCCGGTTTCGCCGGAGCGGCTCGGGTGGCGGTGGTCATGCGTGCGCTCCCTGGTCGGCGCGGCGGCGCAGCCGGGTGACTGCGAGGGCGAGCCCGGCGGTGACGATCATCAGCACCACCGACTGCGCGGAGCCGAAGCCGAGGCGGCCGTCGTGGAAGGAGTTCCACAGGATGAGGTAGGCCAGCGTCTGCGTCTGGCCCGCCGGGCCGCCCGAGGTGAGCGACACGACCAGGTCGTAGGTCTTGAGCAGCGTGATGAGGCTCAGCACCAGGTTCACGGTCACCACCGGCGCGATGGACGGCAGCGTCACGTGGCGGAAGGTCTGCCACTTCGTCGCGCCGTCGATCCGTGCCGCTTCCAGGAGGTTGCGCGGCACGGTCTGCAGACCGGCGACGTAGAGCACGGTGGAGACACCGAACTGGGCCCACACGAGCACGGCGATGAGCGTGGCCGTCGCCCAGTCCGGATCGGACAGGAACGGCAGCAGCTTCGCGCCGTGCCCGGTCAGGAAGCTGTTGACCGCGCCGTTGGTGCCGAGGATCGCACTCCAGAGGAACCCGACGACGAGCGCGGAGAGCACGTGCGGGTAGAACAGGATCGTCCGCAGGATCGAGCTCACCCGCGTCGTGCGGCTGACCAGCGTCCCGAAGCCGAGGCCCAGCACGTTCATGCCGACCGTGCCGACCACCGCCGCGAGCAGGGTGACGAACGCGGCCCTGCGGAACTCGGGATCGCTGAGCACCTCGCCGTAGTTGCTGCCGCCGACGAACGCCGGGGCCGCGCTGTAGCCGTCCCAGTCGGTGAGGCTCAAGTAGATCGCGAGTCCCACCGGGACGATCAGCATCACGGTGTAGAGCACGGTCGCGGGCAGCACCATCACCGCGGTGGCGACGCCACCGTCCCGGCGCCTTCCCGGCGGCCTCATTTCGCGTGCGCCGACACCCAGCGGTCGACGGCGTCGGCGACCGTCTCCGGGGAGTGTCCGATGTAGAGGCCCTGGACCTCGGTGTTCCACGCGGAGTTGAACCCGCGCGGCAAGGTCGAGTCGCCGTAGCCCTCACCCTGGGCGACCTTGGCCGGTGCGGCGTCGAGGATCTTCTGCACCTGCTGCTCCAGCGGCGTGAACTCGCGCTGCACGCCGGTGCGGAAGTTGCCGTCCTGCTTGAGCTGCGCCACCACGGCCTGCTGGTCGGTGACGAGCCAGCGCACCAGCTTCGTCGCGAGGTCGCGGTGCTGGGTCGACTTCATGATCAGGTACGGCGCGGCCATCGTGGCACCCTGCGCGCCGGGGCTCTGCTGGCCGCCGGACACGGGAGCGGCGAAGACGCCGACCTCGAAGTCCTTCTTGGCCTTGGCCTCCGAGGCGGTGAACCAGCTGCCCATCACGAACATGCCCGCTTTGCCTTGCAGGAAGGCCGTTTCCGCGTCGGGGTACTTCAGGCCCAGCGCGTTCTTGTCGACGTAACCCTGGTCGAGCCACGACTGGTAGAGCTTCAGGTACGGCAGCATCGCCTTGCCGACGGTGGTCTTGCCGGCGCGCACGTCGGCGTAGAAGCCGGGGTTCGCCGCGGCCAGCGCCGGGTCCGTGAGCTGCAGCAGCTGCAGGCCGGTGGCGAAGTCGCCGGAGGTCTGCAGCGGCAGGTAGCCCGCGGTCTTGAGCTTGCCGAGGTCCTGCGTCATCTCGTCCAGTGTGGACGGTGACGTGGTGATGCCGGCCTTGGTGAACGCGGTCTTGTTGTAGAACACCAGGGACTGCGCCTGCTCGCCGACACCGACGTTGTAGATCTTGCCGCCGAGCGAGGCCTCCTGGGCGAGCGGGGTGTTCTTCACCCAGTCTTCGCCGGTCAGGTCCACCAGCTGGGGCGCGAGCGTGGGATCGGCCATCAGGGTCTCGACGACGTCGGGCGGGTCGCCCGCGGCGAGCTGCTGCTGCAGGGTGTCGGAGACACCCTTGCCGGACGGGGCTTCGATCACGACGTCGACGCCCGGATTCGCCTTCTCGAACGGCGCGACCAGGCGGTCCCAGAAGTCCTGGGTGAGGTTCGGGGTGACGTTGACGAGCATCCGGATCGAGCCGGTGCCGCCGCCCGCGGCGCCGGAGTCCGCGAACCCGCCGCCGCAACCGGCGAGCGTGAGCGAGAGCAGGGCGCCGAGAACGGCGATGCCCCCGCGGGTACGAGCTGGACGCATCGCTCCTCCTCGTTGAGAAACCGCGTGAATGGGTGGGGTGCGGGTTTTGGTTCAGCTAACGACTGCTGAGTGATTTGTACTTCGCGGTAAATCAGCCTGTCAACGCGCAGAATCAGCCAGAAGTCCGATGGATGAGTCAGAAGTGTGTATCCTCATGTCCCATGACGGAGGACGCCACGGTGCGGCTGACCGACGCGGAGAGATCGACACTGCTGGGGTGGGCGAGCCAGGACGCGGGCCCGCTCGGGCTGCGCAGCCGGATCGTGCTGAGCTGCGCCGACGGTCTCGACGTGCCCGAGGTCGCGCGGCGCCTGGGCGTGAGCGAGGCGACGGCGGCGAAGTGGCGTGACCGGTTCCTGCGCCGCGGTCCCGACGGGCTCGCGGACGCACCCCGGCCGGGCCGGCCCCGCAGCCCGGACCGCGCGGAAGCCGAGCGGCTCGTGCTGTCCGCGATCGCCGAGGCCCGCCGCGGCGGCGAGGTGCCGACCACGCGGTCACTGGCCCGCACGGTCGGCCTCTCACAGTCCACGGTGTCGCGCATCTGGCGCGAGCACCGCAGCCCGGAACCCGCGCCGACGCGACTGTCCACTCCGGACCGCGGTGGCCAGGGCCTGCTGTCCGACCAGGTCCACCAGGTGCTGCGCCAGCAGATCATCGACGGCGAGCTGCGGCCCGGCGCACGGCTCGTCGAGTCGGCCATCGCGCGCCAGCTCGGCACCAGCCAGGCCCCGGCGCGCGAGGCCATCAAGCGGCTCGTGCACGAGGGCCTCGTCAGCTCGCTGCCCCACCGCGGCAACTACGTCGCCGAGATCTCCGCCGAACAGGCCCGCGAGGTGCGCGCCGTGCGCGTGGTGCTGGAGGAGTTCGCCGCCCGCGAGGCGACGACGCGCGTGCAGCCGCGGACCCTGCGCCTGCTCGAGGAGTCCGTGGACCGCATGCGCACCGCCGCGACCGCCGGCGACATCGGCGCCTTCCGCGAAGCCGACATCACCTTCCACCGCGACGTCTGCGCCGCCAGCGGCAACTCCTTCCTGGCCCGCCTGTGGCGCACGATGGAGCCCAACCTGTGGGGCCTGCACGTGGTCGGCAACCCCCTCTACGACGGCGACTGGTCCGCCATGGCCGAACGCCACGCCGACCTCGTCGCCGCACTGGCCGCCGGCGACCCGGACGAGGCCGCCCGCCTGTTCGGCGCCCACGCCCGCGGCCGGGCGAGCCTGAGCTGAGCGGGCATCGGGTTCACGCCGGGGTGACCGTGTAGGTGGCGCCCCGCCGGGTGGGCATCGAGAGTTCGCCGGCGCGCAGCGTGAAGTGCGGCGTCGGGCCGCCGGTGGCGTGAACGCGGGCGCCGCCGGACAGCGACGTGGCGCGCAGCCTCAGGTCGCCGCCCACATCGGACATGACCTCGACCTTCGTGACCCGGCCGGTCGTCCACCACGCGTTGACCGTGAACGCGCCCCGAGCCCGCAGGCCGTGGAAGGAGCCGGCGGCCCAGCCGGTGGGCAGAGCGGGCAGCACCTCGACGAAGCCGGCGTGACTTTGCAGCAGCATCTCGGCCACGCCGGACGCCACGCCGAAGTTGCCGTCGATCTGGAACGGCCAGTCGTTGAGGAAGTTGGGGAACGTGTTGCGCCACAGGAGGTGGTCGAGCTGTTCGCGGGCCTGGTCGCCGTTGTGGAGGCGGGCGAAGGCGTTGATCTTCTGCGCGCGGTTCCAGCCGATGTCGTTCTGCGCCGTGTGCGCGGTGCGGGCCTCGACGGCGACGCGGGCGGCCTCGTAGTACTCCGGGGTGCCCTCGGCCGTGATCTGGTGGCCGGGGAACAGCGGGTAGCTGAAGGACATGTGCCGGTGGCCGCTGTCCGCCTCGTCCAGGTCCGTCTTCCATTCCTGCAGCTGGCCCCACGAGCCGATCCGCAGGCCTGCGTCCAGCTTCGCGAGGGTCTTCTCCAGCATCGGCCGGTAGGCGTGGTCGCCGACGATCTTCGCAGCGGCGAGCGTGTTCGTGAACAGGTCCCACACGATCGTCTGCGAGTACGTGGCACCGGCGGTGAACGGGCCGAGCTCGGGCGAGAAGCTCGGGCTGACCACGAGCGTCCCGTCGGCGTCGGTGACGAGGTAGCCGAGCCAGAACTGCGTGTGCTCCTTGAGGATCGGGTACGCGCGGCGCCGCAGGAAGTCCTCGTCCATCGTGAACAGGTAGTGCTCCCACAGCTGGCGGATCAGCCACGCGGTCGACTCGGGCGCCCAGGTGGCGGCGTTCGTGGACACGCCGGTGTAGCCGAAGACGTTGACGTGGCTCATCGCGGCGAACCCCTGCGGCACCCCGCACAGGTCACGTGCGGTGACCCGGCCCGGCGCGCGCAGGCCGTCGATGAAGTCCACCAAGGGCGGCACGGTCTCAGCCAGGTTGGTGACGTCGGAGGGCCAGTAGTTCATCTCCAGGTTGATGTTCGTGGTGTAGTCCGACTGCCAGTCGGGGCTGGTCGAGTCGTTCCACACGCCCTGCAGGTTCGCCGGGCGCGACCCCTCGCGCGACGAGCCGATCAGCAGGTACCGGCCGATCTGGAAGTGCAGCATCTCCAGCTGGGGGTCGGCGCTGATCTGCCCCTGGTTGCGGGCCTGCTTGAAGGCCTGCAACGCCTCGTCGGTCGGCACCGCTGCCGGCTGCTGCCCGAGGTCGATGCGCACGCGCCCGAACAGCGCGCGGTGGTCGGCCAGGTGCCGCTCGCGCAAACCCCGGTGGCCCCGGTGCACGGCGGCGTCCACTGTGGACGTCACGGCCCGGTGCGGGTCGACACCGCGGTAGTGCGGGTACACGGGTGCGTAGTCCGTGCCGGGCGCGAGCACGAGTGTCGCCGCGTCCGCGCCGGTCACCGTCACGTGGCCGGCGGCGTCGGTGGTCACGCGCCCGCCCTCGGCGAGGACCTGGACCTGCGCCTCGAACACCATGCCGTTGTCGGTCAGCGCGCCGCGCATCGTGATGCGGCCGTCCTGCGCCGAATACGTGACGGCGCGGTTGTCGGCCGTCGCGAACCGCGCGGTGAACGACACCTGCCCACCCCGGCTCGCGGACAGGCGCGTGACGAGCACGTGGTCCGGGAAGCTCGCGAACAGCTCGCGGGTGTGCGTGACACCGTCGGCGGTCGTGAACCCGACGGTCGCGAGCCCCGTCGCCAAGTCCAGCTGCCGCCGGTAGCCGGTCACGGCGCCGGCCGGAGTCGCGCGGTCCAGGAACAGATCCCCGAAGGTCTGGTACGCGCCGTAGCCCCACTTCGTCTGCCCGAGCGCCGCGGTCGCCGGGCCGGTGTCGGCGCTGCCGGTGGCCGCGATGCTCGCGCGCACGTCGGCGAGCGCGGTCGGGCGCGGCTCGTACCAGTTGCCGAAGTTGTACTCGTGGCCCTCGTCGTGGGAGCCGGGGCCGCCGTTCCACAGCGTGTCGTGGTTGAACTGGATCTGTTCGCTGTCGACGGTGCCGTAGATCATCGCGCCGGCCGCGCCGTTGCCGACGGGGAACGCCTGTTCCTGCCAGAGCGTGGCGGGTTCGTCGAACCACAGCACGGAATCCGGGGCGGGCCGGGTTGCCCCGGCGGCTGTGACGCGGCCGAGCGCCGCGGTGGTCAGGGCGAGCGCGCCGCTCGCCATCGCCGCGCCGAGCAGGCTCCGGCGGGAGAAGCCGGGTGAGGACATGAGGGGACTCCTTCGTCCGGTGGGGAGGGGAACGGGATCGGCTCACGGGCCGCAAAGAACATATGTATGTGTAGGCGAGCCGCGCGCGGGTGTCCAGACCACATCGGAAAAGAGCTGGTATACCGTCGGCCGGTCAGCGCATTCTCGTCTGGACCTCTTGCAGACATCACATGTCTGGGGCTACCGTCGCCCGCGTGTCACTCACCGACGAGGCGATCGCCCGCATCCGCGAGCTGATCCAGTCCGGGAAGCTGCCACCGGGGTCGAAGCTGCCGCCGGAACAGCAGCTCGCCACCGAGCTGGGCATCTCCCGCTCCCCCATGCGCGAAGCCGTGAAGGCGCTCGCCGTCGCCCGCGTGCTCGACGTGCGCCGCGGCGACGGCACATACGTCACGAGCCTTGCCCCCACCGTCCTGCTCGAAGGACTCGGGCTGGCCGTGGAACTCATGCACGGCAACACTTTGCTCGAGCTGACCGAGGTGCGCCGGCTCTTCGAACCGATCGCCACCGGGCTCGCCGCCACCCGGGCGACGGAAGAGGACCTCGCGCGGATCCACGGTCACCTCGAGGCGATGCGCGCCGCGGCCGGCGACGTCGAGCTGCTCAACCAGCACGACGCCGCCTTCCACAGGGCCGTGGCCGCCGCGACCGGCAACGAAGCGCTGGCGACGTTGCTTGACGGCATCTCCGGCGGCACCCTGCGCGCGCGGGTGTGGCGCGGGATGGTCGAGGCCGGCTCGGCCGAGGGCACGTTGTCCGAGCACGAAACGATCTACGAAGCACTCACCGAACGCGACGCGACGCTCGCGCAAGCCGCCGCCCTCGTGCACATCAGCACCACCGAACGCTGGCTGCGCCGCGTGCACGGCGCCCGTTCCGGGGAGGCGGAGTGACACCCACGACCGCGGCCGGCAAAACCGTCGGCCTGGGCACGTCGGCGATCGGCGGCCTGTACGAAGACCTCGGTGACGCCGCCGCGCGGGCCACGCTCGAAGCGGCGTGGGCCGCCGGCACGCGCTACTTCGACACCGCCCCGCACTACGGCGCCGGAGTCGCGGAACGGCGGCTCGGCGCGTTCCTGCGCGACAAACCGCGCGCCGAGTTCACCGTGTCGTCCAAGGTCGGCCGGCTGCTGCGTTCCGGGGAAGACGGGCTCGTGCGGGTGCGCGACTACTCGGCCGACGGCGTTTACACCTCGCTGGCGGAGAGTCTCGACCGCACCGGTCTGGACCGGTTCGACACCCTGTTCATCCACGACCCCGACGACTTCTGGGAAACCGCGGTCGGCGCGGCGTACCCGGCCCTCGCGCGGTTGCGCGACGAAGGCGCGGTACGGCGGATCGGCGTCGGCATGAACGAGCCGAGGATGCCGGCCCGGTTCGTCGCCGAGACGGACCTCGACTGCGTGCTCATCGCCGGCCGCTACACCCTCCTCGACCGGTCCGCGGCCGACGAGCTGCTGCCGTTGTGCGAAACCCGCGGGGTGGACGTGATCGCGGGCGGAGTCTTCAACAGCGGCGTGCTGGCCGACCCCGGCCCGGATGCGCGCTTCGACTACCTGCCGGTGCCGCCGGACGTGCGCGCCGCGGTCGAGGCGCTCGCCGCCGCGTGCGCCCGGCACGGGGTCGCCCTGCCCGCGGCCGCGTTGCAGTTTCCCTTGCGGCACAAGGCCGTGACGGCGCTGGTCATCGGCGCCCGCACACCGGCGGAGGTCGAGCAGAACGCCGCCCACCTCACCACCGCGATCCCGGACGCGCTGTGGTCGGAAATCGACGCGCTCACCGTCATCCGGTGATCGTGTCCCCCTGTTGACAAGGCTGTGACCGTCGTGCACACCTGATTCCCGGACCGCCTGGCCCACCACCCGGACGCGTGCGGGATCGCGCCCGCGCTGCCAGAGTGGATCATGACCGGACGAGAGGGGCTGAACGGCATGAGCGACCACCGAGGCGCGGTGAACCGCTGGTGGCGCAGCAAACCGAGCGCTTCGCGGGCGCGACGCCCCCGGCGGCCCGCCCCGTTCGTCGTCGGCCTGCGCCGCACGTCCCCGGCGTGGTCGACCCGCCTCGACGAGGTGCTCGAGTTCAACGCGAACCGCTGAGCCCTCGGGGAGTTGCCCAGGTGTCGGGTACGACCCAGCGTCACCCCTCCTCACCCGGTGCACCCGCCGAAACCGGCGGAGTCCTCCGCAGCGCGTCGAGCACGACCTGCACCGCGGCGCGCTGCGGGGAGCCGCGGCGGACGGCGGCGGTGATGGTGCGCGTGACCGGTGCCGCGAGTTCGCGGGTGGTCACGCGGTAGCGGGGGTCGACGGCGAGGCCGGGCAGCAGGGTGATCGACAAGCCGGCCTCGACGTGCTGCAGGGCCAGCATGTAGTTGCTGAAGCGGCACACCGCGCGCGGCTCGAAACCCGACTGCCGGCACAGCCGCAGCGTCAGATTGGCCATGTAGGACTGCGGCAGGTCGAGCGACCACGGCTCGTCCGCGAAGGCGGCCAGGTCGACGGCGCCGCGGCGGGTCGCTGGGTGGTCGGGGGGCATGACCAGCACGATCGGGTCGGTCGCGAGGGGCACGAGGTCCACGTCGGGGTCCAGCGGCTGCTCGACGAAGTCCGTGGTCGTGATGATGAGGTCCGCGTCGCCGACGCGCAGGGCGGGCATGCTCTCGTGCGGTTCCAGCTGCAGCACCTCGACCTGCAGGTCCGGGTGCGCCGCGGCCAGCCGCGTCACCGCGGGCACGGCGAGCGTGTGGACGGCGCTCTGGAACGCGCCCAGCCGCACCAGGCCGGCGGGTTCGTCGCCGAGGCCGCGCAGCTCGGCCTCGACCGTGTCCATGTGGTCGAGGATCGCCCGGGCCCGGCGCGCGAGGATCAGCCCGGCCGGGGTCAGGCGGACGTGGCGGCCGGTGCGTTCCAGCAGCTTGGTGCGCGTTTCGGTCTCCAGCACGGCGAGCTGCTGCGACACGCTCGACGCGCTCAGGTTCGACGCGCTCGCCACCGCGCGGATGGTGCCCAGCGTGTCGAGCCGGCTCAGCAGGCGCAGGCGCCACGGGTTCAGCACCTTCCCATTGTGCGGCTCAGCCGAACAGAACGTCCGGAATTGTGAGCTGGACGTGTCGCTCGGCGCGGACTTACCGTCGGGGACATGGCTGCTCCGACCACTGTCCCGCTGTCCGCCGACACGTTCTGGACCGACGCCGAAGCCCACCTCGTGCGCTACGGCGGCGCGTTCACCCGCGAGATCATCGAACGCGCCGCCGGCAGCTTCCTCTACACCGCCGACGGCCGGAAGATCCTCGACTTCACCTCCGGCCAGATGAGCGCGATCCTCGGCCACTCGCACCCCGAGATCGTCGAGACCGTGCGCCGCCAGATCGGCACGCTCGACCACCTGTTCAGCGGCATGCTGAGCCGCCCGGTCGTCGACCTCGCGCGGCGGCTGGCCGAGACGCTGCCGGCGCCGCTGGAGAAGGCGCTGCTGCTGACCACCGGCGCCGAGTCGAACGAGGCCGCGATCCGCGTGGCCAAGCTCGTCACGGGCCGGCACGAGATCGTGTCGTTCGCGCGGTCGTGGCACGGCATGACGCAGGCCGCCGCGTCCGCGACCTACAGCGCCGGGCGCAAGGGCTACGGCCCCGCGACACCCGGCAACTTCGCCATTCCCGCGCCCAACACCTACCGCCCCGACTTCACGCACGCCGACGGCACTCTCGACTGGCGCCGGCAGCTCGACTTCTCGTTCGACCTGATCGACGCGCAGTCCGTCGGCAGCCTCGCCGCGTGCCTGGTGGAACCGATCCTCAGCTCCGGCGGGATCATCGAGCCGCCGCCGGGGTATTTCGCGGCACTGCAGGAGAAGTGCCGCGAACGCGGGATGCTGCTGATCCTCGACGAGGCGCAGACGGGCATGTGCCGCACCGGCACGTGGTACGCGTTCGAGCGCGACGGCGTCGTGCCGGACATCCTGACGGTGTCCAAGACGCTCGGCGCAGGCCTGCCGCTCGCGGCCGTGCTGACCAGCGCGGAGATCGAGCAGGAAGCGCACGAGCGCGGGTTCCTGTTCTTCACCACGCACGTCTCGGACCCGCTGGTGGCGGCCGTCGGCAACACCGTGCTCGACGTGCTGACCCGCGACCGGCTCGACGAACGCGCCCGCACGCTCGGCGCCTTCCTCCGCAGCGGGCTGGAGGAGATCGCCGGACGCCACGAGGTCGTCGGCGACATCCGCGGCCGCGGCCTGCTGGCCGGCCTGGAGCTCGTGGTGGACCGCGCCACCAAGGAGAGCTCGGACGCGCTGGGCGCTCTCGTCACCCGGCGCTGCCTGGAACTGGGGCTGCACATGAACATCGTGCAGCTGCCGGGCATGGGCGGCGTCTTCCGGATCGCGCCGCCGCTGACGGCGACCGAGGAGGAGCTCTCACTCGGACTGTCCATTCTGGACGAAGCCATCGGCGACGCGCGCGCCGTGCTTTAGGACGGTGGGAGTGCCGGTTCGCCGCCGGCACTCCCACCGTCGCTTCAGGACCGCTGCTCGGGCGGCACGTACTCGAACGTCGGCCCCGCCGTCGTCTTCCCGTCGCCGGTGGGCATCTTCATGAGCGCCTGGGCCTGCGCCTTCAGCTGGAACATCACGCCGACGGTGGCGCCCAGCCCGCCCGGGTTGCCGGTGAAGGCGTCCTCCAGCAGGTACAGCAGCAGGCAGTAGGTGTTGTCGAACTCCCCCTGCGCCCGGCGGATCGGGCTGTCCTCGGGGTGGTCGGCCGGGCTCGGGTTGCGGCGCATGGGCAGCACGCCGTCGAAGTCGACCTTGATCTCCTCGCCCGTCGGGCCGCTCTGCGGGGTGTCGCCCTCGGCGTAGCGGCGGCCGTGCTTGAGCTCCTGGAAGCGGTAGAAGTGGGCGACCTCGTCGCGTTCGGGGTGGAAGACGTCGCGGTCGCCGTCCCACACCTCGATGCGCGCGGCGCCCTCGCCCTGCTCCACGATCTCCGCGAGTGCGGCCAGCGCGGAATCCAGGTCGTGCACCGGAATCACGCTGCCGCCACCGCTGCGGAGGTGCATCTCACCGATCTGCCGCTCCGGGTCACCGGAGAACACGGCCTCCTCCCCCAGCTGTTCGCACAGGTTCTTCAGCCCGGCCTGCACGGCGGCGTAGAACTGCCCGATCGTGCGGTAGCCGTCGGCCTGCGGCGGCGCGTCGGCCGACTCGGGCTGCTCGATCCTCAGGAACAGCTCCAGCGCCTCCGCGCCGAACGGCACGAGGTTGACCTGCAACGACGGGTCCCCGTGGGGCAGCGGGTGCGGGTACGCGGGCAGCAGCTGCGGCGCGTCGAGCTTCGGCTCGCCGCCCACGGCGTTGAGCAGGTTCGCCGCGAGCGCCAAGTGCAGCATCTCCTCGGCCAGCACACTGCCGACGACCTGCGCGGCCTCGGCGTTGCGGCCCGGATCGAGCGAATACAGCGCGCACAGGTAAGGCGGGATCGTCGCGTGTTCGAGCTCGATCGCCCACTGCAGGTGGCGGCGGAGCTCGGCCACGCTGTCGATGGCGGGAGCGGGACTGGTGTCCATTTGTGCCTCTCGTCTCGGCGGGTCGCGAGTTCGGGTTCGGGTTTCGCGAGGCAGGACAAGACGGCGGGCGGATGTGTGACAGCTTTCCCCCGGACGGGGTGTCACCCCGGCGGGCCCGGCCCGGTCACCATGGGCACGAGGTCCGGCCGAGCCACGAGGTCAGAGCGGGAGCACCGGGTTTCAGACGGCCGTGGTGGCATGCGTCAAGCAGAGCGTGGCTGGTCCCACCCGCCGCCGGGCCTCGCCGACGGTCCCGGCCCGGGTTGCCGCGCCGCCGGTGTCGTCAGCGCCAGTACGAGGATGCCAATCGCCACGGCCAGCCAGGGCAGTCCGTCCAGCGCGAACGCGCGCAGGGTGTCCGGACCGCCCTCGTACAGCAGGTAGACGTCGACCTCGGGCAGGACCGTCGCGGCGAACAGCTCCACGATGGCCAGGGCACTGCCGACGATCAAGCACATCCGCGCGGCCGGACGGCTCCGCAGGACCGCGATCGCGCCGGCCGGCAGGACTCCCGTCACGGCCAGGTTGAGCACGACGGTCGCCCCACCGGAGACGACCTCGCCGTCCACGACGGCGATGAGCCCGCACATCGCGCTGATGAACGCGGCGATGCTGCAGATGATCGCCAGCACGCCGGTCACGACCGCCGTGCCTCCCGCCGGGCTCCGCGGGGCGCTTCGGACCGGCGCGGCCGGAAAGTGCGGACCGGGATACTGCGGATACGTCATGCCCTCCCCTTTGCGTTGTCCGGGCATCGTGCCAGGCGACGGCGACCGGCCGCGCGTAAACGCCTTGAGTCCCACCGATCGGGGCCGGAAGAATGCCACCGGTGCAAGCCCGCTACACCGGACGTCTCCGCCTCGAAGCGGTCGGCCCCGAGCTGGCCGACGATCTGTTCCGCCTCCACCAGGACCCGGGCATCGCCCGCTGGTACGGCGCATGGACGGCCGAAGACGCCCTGCGGACCGCCACGGAGATGGGCCGGTCCTGGCACTCCGACGGCGCCCACAAATGGCTCGCGTACGACCGCGCCGACGGCGTTCTGATCGGCCGCGGTGGCCTCTCCCGGACCCGCGACGGGCAGTGGGAACTCGGCTGGGCCGTGCGCGAGTCGTTGTGGGGCCGCGGCTACGCCACGGAAATCGGCCGGGCCGGCCTGGAGTTCGCCTGGGGGCGAGCTGGCCGCGTCACGGGTCATCTCGTTCACCGAAGTCCACAACGGACGGTCGCGAGCCGTCATGGAGCGGCTCGGGTTCCGGTACGACCGTGACATCAGCCATCGCGGCGAGCCGTTCGTGTTGTCCGTGCTCGACAAGCCTTGATTCAGCTCGCCAGGGTCGCAGACGGCCTACGCGGCCCGGGGTTCGATCCGCGTCCCGCTCGGGACCGTGACCGACAGGAGGTCGCTGGGGGCGTCGAGCTCGAGGCGGTGCCACCGTCCACACGGGACGACCGCCGCGGTGCCCGGGGTGAGAGTGGCCGGGGTGTCGTCGTCGCGCAGGTACAGGCGGAAGCCGCCGCTGAGGCAGCAGACGAGCTCGTCGGCGGCGGCGTGGATCTCCCAGTGGTCGGAGTGGACGTCGGCGTCGGTGGTGGCGTGGAAGGTCATCAGGTGCCAGTCGTCGGGCTCGCCGTCGACCGTGCGGGGTGTCGCGGCCGCGCGGCCGTCGGCGGTCAGGTGCAGGAAGGAGGTGAACAGGTCGATCGGGGTCATGGGTTTCCTTTCGGTGGTGGGTCAGGCGGTGAGGCCGCGGCGGAGGGCGTCGGCGAGTTCGGCGATCTGGCGCTGTGACACCTCGGCGGACAGGATCGCCTGCGAGCCGTGGAACGTGCCGGGCCACTGGTGCAGCTCGGCGGAGACGCCCGATTGCAGCAGGCGCAGCGCGTGCGTGATGCCCTCGTCGCGAAGCGGGTCGAACTCGGCGGTGGCGACGTACGCGGGCGGCAGGCCGGCGAGGTCGGCCGCCCGCGCGGGGGCGGCGTAGGGCGTGCCAGGGGCGCCGCCGAGGTAGTGGCGCCAGGTCGCGGCGAGCTTGTCGCGTGTCATCCACGGCGTGTCGGTGAAGGTGCGCGCCGACCAGGTGTCCTGGCGGTCGTCGAGCTCGGGCTGGTTGAGCAGCTGGAAGCGGATCGCGGGCCCGCGCTCGTCGCGGGCCCGCAGCGCGATCGCGGCGGCGATCCCGGCGCCCGCGCTGTGCCCGCCGACGGCGATGCGGGCCGGGTCGAGGCCGAGCTCCGCCGCGTTCTTCGCGGCCCAGGTCAGGGCCGCGTACGCGTCGTCCACGGCGGCCGGGAACGGGTGTTCCGGAGCCCGCCGGTAGCCGACGGAAATCACCACAGCGCCGGCGACGTCGGCGATGCGCGCGGCCCACGGGTGCTCCGTGTCGAGGTCGCCCATGACGAAGCCGCCGCCGTGCAGCCAGATGATCGCGCCGTGGGCCTGCCGCGGCCGGTACAGGCGCACGGGGACGTCGCCGTCGGCGGTGTGGTCCTCGACCGTGAGGCCCGAGGTGTCGGGCGGCGGCGCGGAGGCGGACAGGCCGGCGAGCTTCTCGCGGGCGACGACCGGATCGTCCAGGTCGGCGGGCGGGAACAGCGGGAGGAAGGCTTCGAGTTCCGGGTTCATGCCGACGATCCTGCCGCCGCCCGGGCGCCGCGTCGCCCGCCGGGCGTCGCGCGAAATCGCCTGATGACGCGACGCTCGCCGCGTACGCTGCCGGGTATGGAGGCGTTGGTCGTCCGGCTGTCGCAGCTGGACTCGGAGGCCGAGGGCGCGATCCGCGTCGTGATGTTCTACGACACGCTGATCCGCCGGCGCGTCGACCTGGCCGCGCTGGCCCGGGCGTCGGCGGGCCTGGCCGAGTGCGTAGCCGGCATCCGGCTCGACGGCACCGGGCAGACGTTCCGCGTCGCCCCGGACGGCCCCGCGCCGTCGGCCGGCCACGCGTCGACCACGGTCGCCATCACGCTGGACGACGAGCAGATCGGCGCGGTCTGGCTGGAGCGCCCGTCGCCACTGCCCCTAGACCGGCTGCTGCTCGACCGCCTGGCCATCGCCGCGGCCGCCGTCGTCGAACGCTACGGCCCCGCCCGCACCACCATGGCCGACCCGGCCCTCGTCGAGCTCGCCATCAGCCCCGGCACCGACGACGCTGCCCGCGCGCGGGCCCTGCGCCTGCTCGGCTTCGGGGCGGATGCGGTCGACCCGGCCGGCGCGGCCGTGCGCGTCGTGGCCGTGCGCTCGCCGCTGCCCCTCGACCAGCTCGGCGCCCTGGTGAGCCCCGGGCGCCCCGTGAAGGCGGCTCCGCTGGGCGAGGTGGGCGTCCTGCTCCTCACCGCCGTCGACGCCTCGCGCTTCCCGCCGGACGTGCGGGCGGGGATCGGGTCTCCCGGGCCGCTGCCGCGCTCGTGGCTGTCCGCCCGGACGGCGCTGCGCTTCACGACCCCGCGGCAGCCCGTCGTGGACTACTGCTCGCTCGGCGCCCTGGCCCTGCTCGCCCACGTCCCCGGCGACGCCGCCCGCGACAACACCGACGTGGCCGCCCTCGCCGGCCTCGCCGCCGACGACCTGAACACCCTCGACGCCTACTGCGCCACCGGCTCCGTCCGCCGCGCCGCCGACGTGCTGCACCTGCACCACAGCAGCGTCGCCCGCCGCCTCGACCAGCTCGGCAAAACCCTCGGCTACAGCCTGGTCTCCCCCACGGGCCCTGCGCGCGCCCAACTGGCCCTCACCGCCTGGCGGCTTCTGGAGGCCTGACTCACCGCGAGACGAGGACGGTCTCGCCGTCGCAGCAGGAGACCACCACACCGGCGACGTTCCGGACGCGGCCCTGGAGGATGTCGTGCTTGAGCGTGGCCGGATCCGCGGCGCAACGCACCATCAGCAAGACCGGGAACTGCCAGTGGCTCATCCCTTGCAGGATCCCGGTCAAGGCTCCCGAAGACGCCACGGTGAACACGGAGACCTCCAGGTCGACGCTCACGGGATCCGCGGGCATCGCCGGAACCTCGTCCGCCGGATACACGTTCGGATCCCCGGCACGGCTCAGCCGGTCCTCCACCAGCACCGTGGAAAAGTCCACGGTCGCCCGCAAGAAGTCGGCGGCGGCCGGGAAGTCCGCGGTACGCCCGAATCCCCGGAGGAGATCCGTCACCCGCACGCCCTGCGGCTCCAGCACACCCCAGCGCGAAATCGAACTCGCCGCGCGCCGCACCGCCGGAGGAGAACCTTCGAGAACGCACTGCAGCCACGCACCGACTCGATCACCCAGGTGATCGACGTCGACCGGTTCCACCTTCACGTCCCGAAGCTTACGGGCGCACAGCGACTACGCGATGGGCGTGGCCGAAGTCGGAGAGCTGCCGTCCGCGCGGTGGGCGCATTACGTGGGCCGGGGAGCGGCGGGCGGAGCGTGTACCGGATGTTCCCGATTCCCGTGCGGCGTGGGGAGGGGGTCGTGGAGGTGACGCTCGCGTGCGGGTTCTGCGGGGCGGGCGTGCCGGTGAGGGTGCTGGACGTCCGGACCACGCGGCGCAAGCGGGCGTGGTGGCTGGCGCTGGGGTTGGGGCTCGTCGCGGCCGCCGTCGTGGGGACGGTGGCCGGGCGGTTCGACAGTCCCGGGTACGCGGTGCCGGGGATCGCGGTGGCGTATGTGGGGCTGTGGTTGCGGTACCTGGACGACGGGGTGCGCATCGAGGGCGAGTACCTGTTCCAGCCGTACAACCGGCGCGGCCATTCGATCCGGTCGGCGGACTTCGGGCGCGAGCACCACGAGCCCGAGCGCGCGGACCGGCCGGCGCGGTGAGGGCCGGGGCGTCCACTTCGGTCGGAAGAAACTTCCGGAACCGGTGAACCGCACGGGATCCGGCAGCCGTGTCCTCGTCGAGTCGCCCGGACGAACCGGGTGCCAAGGACAACGGGGAGTGTTCTCATGTTCCGCAAGCAGGCGATGTTCCTGGCCGCTTTCGCCGCGGCGGGTGCCGCGGTGCTGTCCGCGTGCGGCGCGGGCAGCGACGGCGCGACGACCGCACCGGCGGGGGCCGACAACCTGCGCGCCGCCGCGGCCGCGCCGGCCGGGGCGCTGAGCGCGACCAGCGCGACCCTCTTCGACGACGCCGCGTTCTCCGACAACGGCGCCTCCCAGGGCATCTCCGGCAAGGGCTGCCAGACGCTGGCCCGGCCCAAGGTCACCTCGTCGCTGACCGCGACCGGCACGCTGAAGCTGTGGAGCGGCGCGAACTGCACCGGCAAGTCGATCACCGTCACCGGCAACGTGAGCAACCTCGCGAAGCTCGGCTTCGACAACAAGACGGTGTCGGTGAAGCTGGCCGGCGACGACACCAGCGGCAACAACAACGGCAGCACCGGCAACGGCGGAAACAACAACGGGGGCAACAACGGCGGCACCGCCAACGCCAACCTCACCTCCACCTTCGCCCTCCTCGACAGCGGCAAGAACTTCTCCGAGCCCGACGGCTCCCAGGTCGCCAGCGACAAGGGCTGCAACGAGGTCCGCAACCCCGACCTCGTCCGCTCCATCGACGCCGACGGCACCTACAAGATCTGGACCGGCGCGGGCTGCACCGGCAAGTCGATGCTGATCACGGGCGACGCGCCCGACCTCGAGAAGATCGGCTTCGACCGCCAGGTCGCCTCGATCCGCCTCGCCGGCTGACCCGGCAAGCACAACGCGCAAGCACAACAAACGAGAGCGCCGAAGGGATCCCCCGGGGTCCCTTCGGCGTTTCCGCGCACGGTCAGGAAAACACCGCGTCGTACTGCGCACGCGCGAAGCGGAACGGCCCCAGCCCGGCGTAACTCTCGCGGGACACCTCGGGGTCGTAGTCGGTCTGCCAGCCGAAGTCGCGCCACACGACCTCGTCGGCGGTCCGCTCGACGATCACCGTCACCGCGCCGCAGCCGAGATCGCCGCACTCCGGGCAGACGAACAACGGCACGCGGCCGTCGGGCAGCGCGTCGAGGCCGAGATCGGCGGGCGCGACCGCGATGACGTCGTCGCCCCGGGAACGCAACGACTCGCCGAGCCGTGCGCCGTCGATCTCGAAGTCCAGGTACTCGCGGTGCGTCCGGATGGCGCCTCCGGGGAATACCTCACCCGGGCGTACCGACGGGACCAGACGGAGCACGTTCACCGGCCGAGGTAACCACAGAGTGGAACAACGAGCCACCGAGTTCGCGCGTTCGTCCAGCGTTCACACCGCGATCATCCGCGGGAGGGCGCGTGTTCGGCCCGGGTCGGAACTGTCGGGTGGCCCTGTTCCCCGACCTCAGGACGGATTCCGTGACCGATTCACGCGTTCGCCGGTGGCACCGCAGCCTCCGTCGTCCCCTCGTCGCCGTCGCCGGACCCGTGCTGGTCCTCGGTGCGCTCACCGCGCCCGCGGCCAGTGCGGCGCCCGCCGACGACGTCCGGATCAACGAGGTGGTGACGACCGGCGACGTCAACGACTCGATCGAGCTCTACAACAAGGGCACCGCGACCGCCGACCTCTCGGGGTGGATCCTCAAGGACGACGACAACGGCTCGAAGTTCAAGATCCCGTCCGGCACCACGCTGGCGCCGGGCGCGTTCCGCTCGTTCGACGTGCACGACGCGTTCGGCCTCGGCTCCGAGGACGAGGCGCGCCTCTACCTCGCCAACGGCAGCACCCTCGTCGACAGCTTCGGCTGGGACGAGCACTCCGACCCGTCGTGGTCGCGCTGCCCCGACGGCACAGGCTCGTTCCGCCAGGCGTCCGCGCTGACGCTGGGCGGGCCGAACGCGTGCGGCGGCTCGGGCCAGGGCACGTCGCCGGTCGCGTGGCCGGGCAGCGGTTCGGTGTCGACGGCCGACGCGTCGAACGTCTTCGGCGAGGACCTTTCCGGTCTGTACCAAGAGGGCAGCGTGCTGTGGGCGGCCCAGAACTCCGGGAAGCTGTGGCGCCTCGTGTCCAACGGCTCCGGCGGCTGGAAGCCGGACACCGCGTCCGGCTGGTCTTCGGGCAAGAAGCTGCACTTCCCCAACGGCTCCGGCACGCCCGACGACGAGGGCGTCACGGTCACCGGCTCCGGTTCCTCGGCCGGCGTCTTCGTGGCCACCGAGCGCGACGGCGACAAGTCCGGCACCAGCCGGCTTTCCGTGCTGCGCTACGACGTCAGCGGCTCGGCGACCACGCTGAACGCGGCGCAGGAATGGAACCTGACGTCGGACCTGCCGTCGGTCGACTCCAACTCGGGCTTCGAGGGCGTCACCTGGGTGCCGGACGCGTCGCTGACCGCGGCGGGCTTCAAGGACTCCTCCACGGGCGCGGCCTACTCCCCCGGCCGCTACGGCTCCCACACCGGCGGCGTGTTCTTCGTCGGCGTCGAGGGCACGGGCATGATCTACGGCTACGTGCTGCAGGACTCCGGCGCGTTCACCCGCGTGGCTTCCTTCAGCAGCGGGATGGACGGCGTGATGGAGCTGCAGTGGGAACCGCAGGCCTCCCGCCTGTGGGCCGTCTGCGACGACACGTGCGACGGGCAGCACCGCACGTTCCAGGTCTCGTCGGGCTCCTTCACGACGGCCGCGGTGTACAACCGGCCGAGCGGGATGTCGAACTACAACAACGAAGGCTTCTCCGTCGCCCCCGCGAGCGAGTGCTCGGGCGGCTCGAAGCCGGTGTACTGGTCCGACGACAGCAACGACGGCGGACACGCGTTGCGGAAGGGCAGCATCAGCTGCTGACGTTCTGCTGACGGTGGTCCCGGCCGCTTGGCCGGGACCACTGTCGTGTTCAGGCCGGCTTTCGGGCCACGAGCCGTTCCGCCGTCCCGAGTTTGAGCCGCTCCGCCTTCGTGATCTCGAAGCCGACGTCGATGACGAGGGGCAGGGGACGGCGGGTCTGGTGGTCGCCGATCTGGCGGAGGGTCACCCGTTCCAGGAGCCCCTGGGCCCAGTGCAGCGGGCGGTGGTGGCTGCCGACGTGGTCGAGCAGCAGCAACGCGCCGCCCGGACGCAGGACGCGGTGCATCTCGGCGAGGGCGGCGCGGTCGTCGGGGAAGCCGCAGAGGCCGAGGGTGCAGACGACGGTGTCGAAGCCGGCGTCGGGGAACGGGAGCGCTTCGGCGTCTCCCTGGCGCAGCGTCACGGGCCGGCCGAGGTCGTCGGCGCGACGCTTCGCCAGCTCCAGCATGGCCGGGCTGAGGTCGAGACCGGTCACGCGGACGTCGGCCGGATAGTGGCCCAGGTTGAGCCCCGTGCCGATGGCCACCTCCAGCACGTCTCCGCTCGCCTGCGCGCAGACCCATTCGCGGCCGCCGGCGAACTGGAGGCGTTCGAGAAAGCCGATGCTGCGGTCGTAGTGCGGGGCGTACTTGTCCCATTGGGCCCGGAGCCAGGCGGGGTCGGTCATCGGTTCAGGTCCGCGACGGGCAGGCCCATGGCCGCGCAGGTCCGCTCGTCGCCGGGGAACACGGCCACGGCGCCCGCTTGGGCTTCGACCGCCTCGGAAGTGAGGACGCACGCGACCAGCGGCGGCACGGTGGGGCTGTGCCATTCGTAGTAGTCGTCTCGCCAAGCCGTGGCGCAGATGTCCTCGATCACGGCGGCGATGTCGCCACGGCCGTTGGGGCTGTTGCCGTTGATGCCGGCCGGGACGTGCTGGTTCGGCGCGTCGCTGGTGATGTCCGCGGTGTGGTAGCAGTAGGCGATCTCGCGGTCGTTGGGCTTGGCGTAGGTGATCTGCCCGGACGACGCCGGGGACGCCTGCGGGTGCTGCAGCACCGCGACCGCCCCCAACGCGGCCCCGACCACGACCGCGGCCGTTCCGGCGAGCGCCAGCCGCGCCCGGCGCCGCACCGAGCGTGCGCCCTGGGCCTCGATCGCCTCGAAGTCCAGCCCCAGCGGCGGTTCGTCGGAGCCGAGGGCCCGGTCGAGCAGGTCCCGGGTCATGAGCTGGCTCCTTCCGACAGCAGCGTCCGCAGGGTGGCGAGAGCGCGGGCCGACTGGGATTTCACGGTGCCTTCGGTGATGCGCAACGTCTTCGCGGTGTCAGCCACCGAGAGGTCGCAGTAGAACCGCAGCACCAGCACCGCCCGCTGCCGGGACCCCAGCGTGTCCAGCGCGGCGCGGACGTCGGCGCCGTCGTCGGGCACCACGTCCGCGCGCGGCCGCTCGGGCGGCGCCGTCAGCACCTCCGCCCGACGGTGCGGCCGGCGCGCGGCGTCGATCGCCAGCCGCGCCATGACGCGGCGCGCGTAGGCGTCGATGCCCGCCGGGTCGAGGCGCTGCCAGCGTTTGTACAGCCGCAGCAACGTCACCTGCACGATGTCCTCGGCCAACGCCCAGTCCCCGCACAGCAGGAACGACACCCGCCGCCACCGCGGCGCCCGGTCCCGCGCCACGTCGGTGAAACTCGCCCGATCCGCCACGCCACCCCTCTCGTCGCCGTCCCATACGAGCCGGGTGGTCCCGGAGGTTGCACGGTCCGGGTCAATAACGCCGGCAGATGTCCTCGGACGGGTTGAGGCACCAGCCGTCGGGGCTGTGGACGCGGTCGCACGGCGTGTCACCGAAGCACCAGCCGTCGGTGGTCACCGTGCACGGCCCCGGCCCGAGACACCACCCGGGCGGGGCGGCCGCCGCCGCGGTGGCAGGCACGGCGAGGGCGACCAGGGCGAACGAGCCGGCCGGCAACCCGGCGGTCAGGAATCTACGCATACCGCCGACTCTGCCCGATTCGGGCACCCCGCACCAGCGACGACGGTGGTTCAGCGGGCCGTCAGGACGATCACGACCCGGTCGGGCCACTTGCCGTCGCCGACGAACACCTTCAGATCCTGTGCCCGGGAGAACACACCAACGCGCAGCTCGGCACTGTCGTCGAAGTCGTGCACCGTCACCGCGGACGAAGGTGTCTCGAGAACGCCTTCGAGCTTCGGCACCAGGCCCTCGGTGAACTCCGGCGGCGCCTCGTCGTGGAAGACGTCGACGCGAACCGGGCCGTCGACCGAGGGACGCACCAAGACGTAGAGGGAGTCGACGTCCAGGTGGAACCGCTGCGTGTCGGGGTCCCAGGATTCGTGGCGACCCGGCGTCTCGACATCCTCGACGACCAGGATGCCGTGGTCGAAAAACGCGGTCAGCGCGCCGCCGTACTCCGAATCGGCAAGCTGCGCGCCCGGAAACGCCGCAGATCCCATGCTGCCCCCATATGTCCGATTCATCCCGGAGAACCCTACCCAGCCCCGGCGAACGACAGCGCCGAACCGGCGCGCGTTTGGGATACTCCCCTCTGCCCCACGAAGGGAGACGGCTGGTGGTGACGCGGGAGCACGACGTCGCGGCGCGGCGGTGGCTGCAGCCGGAAGCCGGGGCCGGAAGGGGCAGTGACCAGGCGTTCTTCCGGAGGCGGCGCGACCTGGTCGCCGTGGCCGAGCGGGCCGTGCGGGTGCTGCGGGGGCAGTCGGTGCAGTACCTCGACGTGGCGGACGACGTGGTGCGCCGGGTGGTCGTGGACGTCACCGACGGCGACGGACGGCTGGCGCGGCTGGACGTGGTCGATACCGCCGCGCCGTTCGGGCTGACCGTGCGTGAGCTGCAGGTGGCCACGGCCGTCGCGGGTGGGCTGGGCAACCAGGACATCGCCGGGGCGCTGCAGTGCTCACGGCGGACGGTGGCGACGCACCTCGAGCACATCTTCACCAAGACCGGCACGAACTCCCGCGTCACCGTGGCGACGCTGCTGGCCGAGCACGACGCGTACGCGGCGCCGTTGCCCACCAGGGAACTGGTGCTGCCGGCGACGCTGATGGCGCTCCTGCAAGAGAAACCCAGGACAAAGCCGCGCACCACCAAGCCCCGTCCCGCGCTCATCGGCGCGGTCTACGCGGCGGCCGCCGGCCCCGAGGTCGTGGCGATGCGCCGCGGGGACAAGCTGGCCGTCACCGAGCTGAACGCGCGGGGCGGCGTCGCGGGGCGGCAGGTGGAGCACGTGGCGCTCGGGGCGACGCCCGACGGCCTGCTGGACGCCGTCGAGGAACTGGCAGGGCGCGGCGTGGACGCCGTCGTATTCGGCAACTTCCCGCTGAGCTACGCGCGCAGGGCCATCGCGACGGCGGCCGCGGCCGGAGCGCCCGTGCTGCACAGCATGACCGGGCCCGCGCTGTCCGACGACGTGCACGCGGACCCGCGCGGTCTCGGCGCCGTGTTCCAGGTCTGTTCCACCGAATCCGCGTACGTGCCGGGGCTTCTGCGCACGCTCCCCCACCTCGACCACGGGCGCCGACGCCGGCTGGCGGTGCTGCCGCGCGAGAGCACGTTCGACGCGTCGATCCCGGAGCAGGTCGAGCGCCACGCCGCGGGGGCGGGCTGGGAGCTGGTGTTCGCCGAGCCGGTGCCCGACCACACCCGCGATTTCAGCGCAATCGTGCGGCAGCTGGAGCGCGCGAAAGCCGACGCCGTCTCATTGTCGAGCTTTCCGGAGCCGACGCTGCGCGCGTTCCTCGCCGCCGCCGAACCGCTGCGCGACCGCACGCTCGTGCACGTCGCCTGGTCGCCCGCCGCCCCCGGCTTCACGGACCGGTTCCGTTCGCTGTCCGACGGGCTGCTGTGGTCGACGGTCATCGGCAACGTCGACAGCCCCGCCTGCCACGCGTTCGAACAGCGCTACCGCGCGGCCTACGGCGGCGAACCCGGCCTGGGCGCCGCGGCGGTGCACTTCGACATGGTCAACGTGCTCGCCCAGGTGTGGAGCCAGGTCAGCCGGCCGTGGGACTTCGCGGCGGTGCGGCGGCAGCTGCGGTCGGTCGCGTCGTTCGGCGTGACCGGCGCGCACCAGTTCCTCGGCCGCGGCCAGCGCGGCCTGAGCTACCCCGACGACACCGGCGACCCCACCCGCGGCCACCCCCACCTCGTCTACCGCATCGAAGGCGGCACCCACCGCCGCCTGGCGCCGGCGCTGCTCAGCTGAGCCACGACGGCCCGGTCACCGACCCGATGCCGTCCCCGCCGTCGACCGGCACCGAGCGCCCGTTGACCCACGACGCGTCCTCGCTCAGCAGCCACGCGACGGCCGCGGCGATCTCGTCGGGCCGGCCCAGCCGCCCGCTCACGCTCGCCGCCTCGACCCCCTCGACGTACGAGCGCGGCACGGGGTTCACCTGCGAGCCGACGTCGATGAAGCCGGGCGCGACGGCGTTGCAGCGGATGCCGTCGCGCCCGTGTTCCAGCGCGAACGCCCGCACCAGCGCGTCCAACGCGGCCTTCGACGCGGCGTACACGGCGGTGCCCGGCCGCGCCCGCGTCGCCGCGCCACTGCTGACGAACACCATCGCCCCGGGTCGCCCCGCAGCCACACGCTCGCGCACGAACTGCGCGCCCGCCGCGAACGCCGAGCGCGCGTTCACCGTCAGGACCCGGTCGAACAGCTCCTCGTCGCCGTTCGAGACGGGCGCGGCGGGATACAGGCCCGCCGCGTGCACGAGCGCGTCGAACCCATCGTGCGCACCCTGCAACCGCGCCACCGCCGACGCCACGTCCGGCCGCGCCAGATCCAAATCGGGCAGGTCCGCGCCGACGACCGTCCACCCGTCCGCGGTCAGCCGCGAGCCGATCGCCCGGCCCAAGCCACCACGGGAACCCAGCAGCAGCACCGATTTCGCCACGGGTCACCGCCCTTCGAGGAGCGGCCGGAACCGCCGGGCGACGTCCACACAGCGCTCGAACTCCACACCCAGCTCCCGGCAGCCGACGACGAATCGCTCCAGCGCCGCCATCCGCGCACCGCGGCCGACCACCTGCGGGTGCAGCGTCACCGTGGTCACGCCGCCGGGCACGGTCTCGGTCATGTAGCGCACGTCGCGCAGGAACCGCCCGAACATCGCGTCCGCGTCCTGCAGCCCCGGCATCACGCCCTGCGGCAGGCGCAGGTACTCCAGGTGCGGGTAGTCGTCCAGGGTCCACGACACCGGGAGCTCGACGATCGAGGAGGCGGCCCCGAACTGATAAGGACCGCCGGGATCGCAGACGTCCCCCGAACGCGCGAAGTACGGCTCGAAATCCGTGCCCATCAGCGAAGAGTCGTACTCCACGCCCAGCTCGCCGAGGATCTCGACGGTGTTGTCGGTGAAGTCCCAGCTCGGCGTCCGGTGCCCGGCCGGCGGCGCGCCCGTGAGCTGCTCGATCAACGCCGCCGAGCGCCGGTTCACGGCCAGCTCGGCATCCCGATCCAAAGTGGACACCGGTTCGTGCGCGTAGCCGTGCAGCGCGATCTCGTGTCCCGCCGCGGCGACGGCCGAGCACTGCGCCGGGTACGTCTCCAAAGTGTGCCCGGGAATGAAAAACGTCGACGGCACCGAGTGGCGCTCCAGCAGGTCCAGGATGCGGCCGATCGCGTACGCGCCGAACTCCCCGCGCGACACCGGTCCGGGCGTCACCTGGCCACGCGCGATCCACAGGGAGATGGCGTCGAAGTCGAACGTCAAGCAGACCGTGGGGCTCATGCGACGGCGACCTCCTCCGGCTCGAACTCGGTGCGTCCGGTCGGAGTGCCGTCGAAAAGCCGGTCGAGGTCCCAGCGGGTGTAGGCGTGCCGGCTCGGCGGGCCGGGCGCGATCCACAGCACCCGGTCGGTCAGGTCCATCACCAGCGAGTACACCGTGCAGAACTTCTCCGCCGCGGGCACGTCCGGGTCGGGGTGGCGGCAGATGCCGTCCGGGAACGACCACTCGTCGCGCAGCGTCGCCACGACGTCGGCCACCCGCACGCGCCGCTCGTCCAGCGCGGGTTCCAGCAGGTGCCGCGCCCGGGCCGGCCGCAGCTGCGTCAACGCGCTCGTCGCGGCTTTCTTGTCCTGCAACGGAAGGTTCGCCTGGAAGTGGTTGGAGTGCGTGATCAGCCCCTGCTCCGGCAGCAACGCACCGAAGACGCCGGGCGCGAGCTCGAAGTCGATGGACTCGCCGCCCGCGTCGGCGAGCAGCACGTTGCCCGAGGAAATCCGCTCGACGGGCAGCAACCGTTTGTGCGCCAGGGACATCGTCGGCGACTGCAGCACGCCGCGCAGCAGGTAGTGGTACGGCACGCCGCGCCCGCCGTGATCGAGGTCGGAGATCAGCAGATTCGCGCACACGCCCAGGCCCGCGGAGTTGAGGCCGCTCTTGGCGAGCATGCCCGCCTCGCTCAGCGACAGCACGGAGAACCCGGACTCGTCGCGCGTGGCCAGCAGGAACGTGACCTCGGCCTGCTCCGGGTGCCAGTCCCAGTTCTGCGCGAGCAGCGTGTGGCCGTCGGCGGTGTAGCGCGGCAGCACGGACACCGACGTGCAGCCTTCGTCGCGGTAGCCGGTGCCGTAGAGCATTTCGGTGCGCGCGTTCAGGGCGGCCAGGCGGTGCGCCGGGTGGCCGGAGCCGCCGGCCATGCCGTGGAGCATCGCCGCGATCTCGGGGACATAGGACTCGGCGACGTCGAGGTAGATCCGGCCCCAGCGGTCGATGTCGGCGTCGGACAGGCCGGCGTCGTCGTGGAAGCGGCCGACGTAGGTGGCGAGGCTGCGGTCGATGAGGTCGGCGGTCCGCGCGCCGAGCTGCTCGCCCATCTGCCGGTAGCTGCCCTGCACGACGATCAGGCGCGGAGTGGTCATGGCGGTGCTCATTTCAGCTCGGTCCGGTAGGTCTCGGGCATCCGGCAGACCGCCACGAACGTGATGATCGCCGCGGCGGTCGGGAGCGCGGCCACCGCGAGCGCGTTGCCGGTGGCGTCGATCAGCGCGGTGGCGATGAAGCCGGCGGTGCCGCCGAAGGCCATGACGGAGAAGTTGTAGCCGATGCCCAGCGCCGAGTAGCGGACGTTGGTGGGAAACAGCTCGGCCAGCGCCGCGGGCCCGGGCCCGGAGAACGCGGCGAGGACGAGCGCGATGACGATCTGGCCGAGGTAGGCGCCGGCCGTGCTGCCGGTCTGGAACAGCCACATCACAGGGAACGTCAGCACGATGAAGCCGCCGGACCCGATGAGCAGCAACGGTTTGCGCCCGATCCGGTCGGACAGCGCACCGAAGAACCAGATGGCCACGGTCAGCACCACGAGCGCGACGAGGTTCGACGCCTCGACGGTGCCGGAGTCGAGTTTCACCTGCGTTTTCAGGTGCGTCGGCAGGTAGGTGAGGAAGAAGAAGTACGCGACGGTCCAGCTCACGGTGAAGAAGAACCCCAGCGCCATGGCCGATCTCTGCGTGCGCAGCGCCAGCCGCAGCGGGCTCGCGCTCACTTCGCCCGCGGCCTTCTCCGCGCGGTAGAGCGGCGTGTCTTCGAGCCCGAACCGCAGCACGAGCGCCACGACAGCCGTCAGCGCGCCGACGAGGAAGGGGATGCGCCACCCGAAGTCCTTCATGCTCTGCTCGGTCCAGAACAGCGAGTTGAGCGCGACGACCCCGGCGGCCACGAGGAAACCGGCGGCGGTGCTGACCTGGTTGAGGCTGCCGTAGCGGCCGCGGGCCTTCGGGGGCGCGTACTCGACGAGCATCGTCGCCGACCCCGCCCACTCGCCCGCGACCGCGAAGCCCTGGAACAGCCGCAGCACCACGAGCAGGATCGGGGCGGCGAGGCCGATCGTCGCGTAGCCGGGCAGCAGGCCGACCAGCACGGTCGCGGCGCCCATGAGGATCACGCTCAGGATCAGCGCCGGCCGGCGGCCGACCTTGTCGCCGAGGTGGCCGAACACCACGGTGCCCACGGGCCGGGCGAGGAAGCCGACCGCGAACACGGCGAACGTCGAGAGCAGCGACGAGAACGAGTCGCCGGCGAAGAACTGCGCGGACAGGTAGACGGCCGAGTACGCGTAGACGAGGTTGTCGTACTGCTCCAGCAGGTTGCCGATGCTGCTCGAGACGACGGCCCTCAGCTGGAGTCTCGGGGCGTCCGCCTCCGTGGCGGCGTGCGCGGGGTGCACGGTCATGGTTCCTCCTCGGGAAGGGTCAGGACGCCGCCAGGTACCCGCCGTCGACGGGCACCAGCGCGCCCGTGACGAACGAGGACTCCGGTCCGGCGAGGAAGGCGAGCACGTCGGCGAGCTCGCCGAGCTCACCCGCGCGCGCCATCGGGGCACCGTCCACGCGGGCGCGCAACGCGTCGGGCGGCAGGTCTTCGAGCAGCGCCGTCCGGAACACCCCGGGCAGCACCGCGTTCACGCGGATCCCCCGCGCCGCGAGCTCCACGGCGGCGACCTTGGTCAGCTGGTGCACCGCCGCCTTGCTCATCTGGTAGGCCACGGACGACGGCACGGTCCCCTCGCCGCCCGGCGGCGTGGTGACGCCGTAGATGGACCCCACGTTCACGACCGCGCCCCGGGTGGCGGCGAGGTCGTCGGCGAAGGTCTTGATCCCGCGCCACGGGCCGAACGCGTTCACGGCCAGCACGCGGGCGAAATCGTCGTCGGAGGTCGACAGCAGGTCGTCGCGCGCGCTGACACCCGCATTGTTCACCAGCAGCCCGACCGTCCCGAAGTGCTCGTGCACGTGCTCGCGCAGCCGCTCCCACGACGCGGGGTCGGTCACGTCGAGGTGCACCCGGTCCTTCTCGGTGCCGTCGAACCGCAGGTCCGCGCGCACGACGGCCGCGCCCGCGCGGGCCAAGCGGTCCGCGAAACCGGCCCCGAGCCCGCCGGCCGCACCGGTCACCACCGCCAGCGTGTCCACTCGGCTCTCCTCCCGATCGACAACGGTGCCGGGGAAGGTAGCCGGGCCGGCCCGGCTCGACATCGGTCGTTCGACCGATGTGCGAGAGCCGCGAATCGCGGTTCAAGTGGATCGGCCTGGTCATCTTCGCGTTCGGGTTCTCGCTGGACCCGCGGTCGTCGTAGGGTCGGACGCATGGCGATGCTGCAGTTCGACGACGAAGGCGCGAAGCGCACCGACCGGCTGTACGCGAGCCCGGACGTCGTGGCGCAGCGGAATGTGGTGCTGTCCTTGCTGGCGCCGCGGCCGGGTGAGCGGGTGCTGGACGTCGGGTCGGGGCCGGGGTACCTGCTGGAGTCGATGGCGCGGGCGGTGGGCGCGACGGGCGCCGCGCACGGGCTGGACCCGAGCGCGGCGATGAACGCCCTGGCCGCGAAACGGGCCGAAGGCCTGCCCTGGGTGCGGCTCGACGAAGGCGACGCGACCGCGCTGCCCTACCCGGACGACACGTTCGACGCGGCCGTGTCCACGCAGGTCTACGAGTACGTGCCCGACGTGCCGGCCGCCCTGGCCGAGCTGCGCCGCGTGCTCAAGCCCGGCGGACGCGCGCTGATCCTCGACACCGACGCCGACTCGCTCGTGTGGCACACCTCCGACCTCGCTCGGCACCGCCGGATCCTCGACGCGTGGGACGAGCACCTTGCCCACCCGCGCCTGCCGCGCGAGCTGCCCGCGCTGCTGAGGCGCGCGGGCTTCCGCGTGACCGGGCACCACGTGCACCCGATCCTGAACCCCGAGCTGATGCCGGATTCCTTCAGCGCGACCCAGATGCACATCGTCGCCGAGTTCGTCGCCGGCCGCCGCGGGGTCACGGCGGCCGAAGCCGACGCGTGGCTGGCCGACCTGCGCAAGCGCGCCGAGGACGGTGAGTACTTCTACAGCCTCAACCGGTATCTGTTCACCGCCGAAGCGGAGTGACCGGCACGTTTCCGGCGGACGGCCGCGAGCCGGGTGGTCACGCGCCGGACATCGCCATGACGAACCCGAGCACGGTGGTGGCACTGCCCGCGACCGGCAGACACCAGGTGACACTGCCGGGAGCACTCGCGACCGCCGCCGGAATCCGCCCCATCGTTCCGAACTACGGCCGCGCGCCGGACGGGACGAGCTGGTTTCGGGCGCGGTTCAGCTCGCGATCTCCTGCTGCCACCGCGTGATCCAGGCCGAGAGGTTCTTGGAGATGGCTTCGCTGTCGAGCTGGATCAGCGATGAGATCTCCTGCTGGCCGTAGGGCACGTAGTTCGCGCTGAGGAACTGCTGGGGCAGCGTGACCTTGCTGTTCGTCGGGCCCTCCGCGATCGCCTGCACGAACTTGCCGTTGACGGCCGAGGAGATCTGGAAGTCCAGGTATGCGTGGGCGTCCTTCGCGCGGCTGGTGGCCGCGGGCAGGCACATCGCGGACAGGATCGCGGTGGCGCCTTCCTGCGGCCGGACGAACGCGACGGGCGCACCGCTCGACTTCAGGGCGCTCGTGCGGTCGGCGTACCAGACGCCGATGTCGGCCTCGCCGCTCGTGAGCAGCTTGCTCATCTCGTCGGGGGTGCTGTAGATGGCCGCGAGACTCGGCTTCAAGGACGCGATCGCGGCGAAACCGGGGTCGATGGCGGTCTCGCTGCCGCCGTTGAGCCGGGCGGCCATGGCGAGGAAGTGGTAACCGGCGGTGCCGCTGACGTTCGAGATCGCGACCTTGCCACGGTACTTGGGGTCCCACAGATCTTTCCACGACTTCGGCGGCGTTTTCACGCGCTCGGTGTGGTAGACGATGCCGGTCATCGACGCGAGCTCGGCGACCCAGTAGCCGTCCTTGTCCACGGCCAGCGGGTACAGCTCCGACAGCGACGGCAGCTGCGCGCGGTCGAGCTTCTGCAGCAGCCCGGCGGCTTTCGCCTGGTACAGCGGCGCCAGGTCGAGGTAGGCGAGGTCGAACGCGTTGTTCGCGGCGCGCATCTTGGTCAGCGCGTCGCTCGAGATCGCGGTGATCAGGTCGACGCCGACGCCGGTCTTGGTGGTGTAGGCGTCGGCGACGGTGCTCTGCACGGCGCTCTGGAACGTGCCGCCGAAGCTGTTGATCTTCAGTCCGCCACCCGACGAGCCGGGTTTGCCCGCCATGTTCGGGCCGCAGGCGGTGAGCGCGGCGGCGCCCGCCGCGGCGCCGGTGAGCCGGAGGAAGCCCCGGCGGTCGAGGGTCGGCATGGTGTCTCCTAGCTGGTCGGCACGGTGGGGAGGGGAGTCAGTGCAGGGAACGGCCGCCGTCGAGCGCGAGCGTTGCGCCGGTGGCATAGCGGTTGGTGGCGAGCAGCACCACGGCGTCGGCGATCTCGGCCGCTTCGGCGGTGCGTTTCACCAGGTACGGTTCGAAGTTCCGCACGGCCGCGCGAGCCTCGCCGCCGCGCTGCTCCTGGGCGTGGCGCGCGAGCGGGGTGTCGACGAGGCCCGGGCACACGCAGTTCACGCGGATGCCCTGCGGCGCGTGGTCGATCGCCATCGCCCGCGTCAGCCCGACCACCGCGGCTTTCGACGCGACGTAGGCGGGCATCTCCGGGATCGCGCGCAACGCGGCCGCCGACGCGACGTTGACGATCGCGCCGCCCTCGGGCATCAACGGGATGAACGCGCGCGCCGTGCGCCACACGCCGGTGACGTTCACGTCGAAGGCCCGCGTCCAGTCCGCTTCGGACACGGTGAGCACGTCGCCGACGGCGACCACACCCGCGCAGTTCACCAGCACGTCGCACCGGCCGTGCTCGGCGGCCACCCGGCCGGCCAGCGCGGCGACACTGTCCGAAGAGGACACATCCGTGGGCGGCGAAGCCGCCACATCGGCCACGACGACCGAGAAGCCGCGCTCCGCCAGCAGGTCCACCACTGCCGCGCCGATGCCGCTCGCGCCGCCGGTGACCACGGCGACCCCGGTCACGGCGCGAGCCCCGCTTCCGCGAGCAGCACCGGCCGCACGCGGTCCGCGTAGTCCACGCAGGACACGAACTCGCCCGTCCCGGCAGCCAGGATGTGCTTGATCGTCTCCTCCAGCGCCCACAGCCGCGACGGGCGCCCGATCACCTGCGGGTGCATGGCCAGCATGAAGTGCGTGCCCACCTCCTGCGAAATCCCGTCGTACTCGCGCGTCCACGACTCCGCGACGGCCGAGGGCGCCGCCATCGTGCGGCCCGGCAACCGGTTGCTGTAGAGGAAAAACGGCGCGTCGTCGAGCACCCACGCGAAGGGCAGCTCGACGATCGAGGTCGTGTGCCCCTGGTCGGCCAGCAGGTGCGCGGTGTCGGCGTCGAAGAGGTTCGACGAGAACGTCATCCCGAACTGTTCCATGTACCGCACGGAATCCGCGGTCAGCTCCCCCGCCGGCGAGCGCCAGCCGCGCGGCTCGCGCCCGGTCGCCTTCACGATCGCGTCCCAGCCCTTCCGGAACTCCTCCAGCTCGGCCTCGGGCCCCAGCTTGTCCGACCACTCGTGCGTGTAGCTGTGGTGCTCGATGACGATCCCGGCTTCGAGGATGGCCTCGATCTGCGCCGGGTACCGCTCGACCACGAGTCCGGGCACGAAAAACGTCGCCGTGAGCTCGTACCGCTTGAGCAGCGCCAGGATCCGCGGCAGGCCGACCTTCGGCCCGTAGTGGCCTTGCGAGAGCCAGACCGGCTTTTCCGCACCCGCCGGGTCGCGCGCGGTCCACAGCAGCTCGGCGTCGAGGTCGAAGGTCAGCAGAACGGGAGTGGGCATCGGCGGCGCTCCTAACGCGACGTGGACAGGGCGGGCACGGGCGGCAGGCGGAACACGCGGTCCTGGAACGTCGCGGCGTAGGACATCAGCACGTCCTCCGAACCGGGCCGCCCGATCAGCTGCAGCCCGGCGGGCATCGACCGGACGGTGCCGCACGGCACCGTCACCGCCGGGAAACCGGTGTAGTTCAGCAGGAACGTGAAGGCCACGAACCCGCGCCGCGCGTCCTCCGGCAGCTCGAGATCCCCGTCGGGGATCCGCGGCGCGGTGAACGGCACGGTCGGCGTGGCCACCACGTCCACGCCGTCGAGCAGGCGTTCCAGGTGCTCCACGGCCTTCAGCTGGGTTTCGACCGCGGCCGAGTACGCGGCGCCGGTGACGGCCGAGCCGCGCGCGAACTGGTGGCGGCCGTAGTCGGTCAGCAGCGCGTTGGCCTTCTCGTCGCGGAAGATCTCCTCGCCGCCGGTGGAGAACCGGTCGGCCTGCATCATGTCGTAGAACGCCTCGCTGAACCGCGGCGAGTCAAGGCTGGCCACCGTTTCGTCGAGCCGGCCGCCGCATTCGCGCGCGAACCCGGCGGCGGCTTCGTACGCCGTGGCCACGACTTCGCCGTCCGCGCCGGGTACGCCGCTGTCGCCGATCCACCGCACGCGCGGGGTCGCCGGGATCCCGGCCGGCTGCCGGATGCCGGTCGGCAGCAGGCCGCGGCTGAGCCCGTCGCCGGCGTACGGTCCGGCCATCACCTGGTGGAGCACGTGCGCGTCGCGGGCGTCGAGCGTGATCGGACCGCCGGCGGAGAACCGGCGCGTGCCGATGCGGCCGCCGGTGCGGGGCAGCGCACCGCGCGAGGGCATCAGGCCGACGCAGCCGCACAGCGCGGCGGGCACGCGGATCGAGCCACCGCCGTCGCTGCCCACGGCGATCGTGGTCAGCCCGGCCGCGATCGACGCCGCCGCTCCCCCGCTCGACCCGCCCGTGGTGCAGGCCGGGTCCCACGGGTTGCGCGTTTCGGGCTGCAGGTCGTTGACCGTGCGGATGTAGATCGCGAACTCGGGCGTGTTCGTCTTCCCGACGAGGATCCCGCCGGCCCGGCGGATCCGGTGCACCAGCTCGGCGTCGTGGTCGGGCACGTGGTGGTCGTAGACGCGTGAGCCGTACGTCGTGCGCACGCCGCGGGTGTCGAACACGTCCTTGACGGAGAACGGCACTCCCCACAGCGGCCCGGGTTCCTCGCCCGCGGCACGGCGGCGGTCGAGCTCGCGGACCTGCTCGCGCGCGTGTTCCTCGTCGACGGTGAGGAACGCGTGCAGCGACGGGTCGGTCTTCCCGATGCCGGCCAGCGTCTCGTCCAGGACCTCGCCGGCGGAGAGCACTCCGTCGACGACGGCGTTGCGGAGCTCGAGCGCTCGTTCGGGAATCATGACCATCCTCCCCAGATGGACCAGCCGCCGTCGACGGACAGCGTCTGGCCGGTGATGTAGGACGCGTCGCGCGAGAGCAGGAACCGCGCGGCGGTGGCGATTTCGCGGGGCTCGCCGAGCCGGCCCAGCGGCGTGCGCTGCAGCACCTGGCCCTCGTCGAGCAGCCCGCGGGCGAAGTTGGTGCGCACCAAGGGAGTCAGGATCGTGCCGGGCGCGATCGCGTTCACGCGCACGCCGTCGGGCGCCCACTCGGCGGCCAGCTGTCTGGTCAGCCCTTCGAGCGCGGCTTTCGTCGCGCCGTAGCCGGCGCGGCCGGTCAGCGCCCGGCCGGCGGCGAGGCTCGACATGGTCACCACGGCGCCGCGCGCGGCCACGAGGTGCGGGTGCGCGGCCCGCAGCAGCCGCGTCGCGCCGAGCAGGTGCGTTTCCAGCAGCGTGGCCCAGTCGTCGTCACCGAGCTCGCCGAACGCTTTGGTGAGCCCGGTGCCGGCGTTGCTGACCACCCCGTCGAGGCGGCCGAACCGCTCGACAGCGTTGCTCACCAACGCTTCCGCCACCGACGGCTCCCGCATGTCGCCCGCGACCGGCACGGCCGTACCGCCTTCGGCGCCGACCAGCTCGATCGTCTCGGCCAGCCCCGCGTCGGCTCCGAGCCCGTGGACGACGACGTCCCAGCCGCACTTCGCCAGCTCGACCGCGCAGGCCCGGCCGATGCCGGACGACGACCCGGTCACCACCGCCGCCGGCCGCGTGCCCTCAGCGCTCATCCTGGGTGCCCCCTCGCGTCACGAGCCCGACGAGCGGCGCGGAGACCAGCACGATCACGGTCGAGACCGCGGCGATCGTCGGGTTGTTCGAGTACTGGACGTAGGTGAAGATCGTGATCGGCAGCGTCGTGAACCCGCTGCCGGTGAGGAACAGCGTGACCACCGCTTCGTCGAACGAGATGACGAACGCGAACACCGCGCCGCCCACGATCGCGCCGCGCAGCGACGGCAGCACGATCCGGCCGAACGTGCGCAGCGCACCGGCCCCGAGCGAACGCGAAGCCTCCTCCAGCGCCGGATCGAGGCGCCGCAGCCCGGCCAGCACCGACCGCGTGACGAAGGGCGACGCGATGATCACGTGCGCCAGCAGGCCGCCGGGGAAGGTCCCGAGCCAGCCCGACAACGACAGCGCGAACAGGATGCCCAGCCCCAGCACCACCGCGGGCAGCAGGATCGGCGACAGCAGCACCTGTTCCAGCGCCCCGGTGACCACGCCGGGCCGGCGCACGATCGCGTAGCTCGCGAGCACGCCCGCCGCGACGCTGAGCACCGTGGTCGTGGCCGCGAGCTCCAGGCTGGTCCACAACGCCTCGAGGAACTTCGGATCGTCCGCGGCGGCCGCGAACCACTTGAGCGTGAAGCCCTGCGGCGGGAACGTGAGGTACCCGGTCTCGGTGACCGACGAACCGATCGCGACGGCCAGCGGCGCGAGGGCGAAGACCACGATCACGGCGATCACCACACCGAACAGGATCCTGCCCGCCCACCCGCGCTCACCCGCGCGTCGCACGACGCACCGCCCAGGTCTGCAGGGACAGGATCACGAAGGTGATCACCAGCAGCACGACACCCAAAGCCGAAGCGAGCGGCCAGTTCTGCGCCGTCGTGGCCTGCTGGTAGATCACCGTGACGATCGTGGACACCTTGCCGCCGCCCAGCATCTGCGGCGTGATGAGCGCGCTCATGCTCGTCACGAACGTCAGCGCCGACCCGGCGGCCAGCCCGTCGAGCGACTGCGGGAACGTCACGCGCCGGAACACCTGCCCCGGCGGCGAACCCAGGGCCGCGGCGGCTTCCTCCGTGCGGCGGTCCAGCGCCGACAACGCGGCGACGAGACTGATGACCATGAACGGGAAGTACGTGTGCACGAGCCCGACCACCACGCCCGCCGGCGTGTTCAGCAGCTTCACCGACGACAGCCCGACGGCGTCGAGCGCGCGCTGCAGGAACCCGTCGCTGCCGAGCAGCACCTGCCAGCCGAACGTCTTCACGACGACGCTGGTGAGCATCGGGATCGTCACCACGGCCATCAGCGGGCCGCGCAGCCGCCGCGGGCCGCGCGTGATCGCCAGCGCGAGCGGATACCCGATCAGCGCGGAGATCACGGTGGTCGCGAGCGCGAGGCCGAGCGTGCGCAGGATCAGGTTGCCGTACAACGGCGTGGTGAAGATCGTGAGGAACTGCTCGAAGGTGAAGCCCCACGTCTGCCCGCCGGCGGCGTCGAAGTGCTCGAGCGAGAACCGGATCACGAAGTAGAGCGGCACCGCGAACCCGACAGCGAAGATCACCAGCATCGGCAGCAGGAGCAGCAAGACCCGGCGGGACGGCGTTTTCCGGGCTTTCCCGGCGGCGCGCGGCGGCGCGGCCGGCTGGGTGAGCGTGGCGGTCATGCGCCGGCCCCGTCGGGCAGGAGCACGGCGTCGTGCGCGGCTATGCGCAGCGAAACCTGTTGTCCTGCCTCGAACCGTGTGCTCGCCGTGCCGGTGACGAGTGCCTGGATCCGGGTTCCGGCGGCGTCGGCCTGCACGACGAGCGAGCTGCCGTAGTAGAAGCTCTCGGCGATCGTCGCGGGCAGCACGCCGGGTCCGGCCGGGGCCGGTGCGTCGATCCGCACGTCCTCGGGCCGCACGAGCACCATCACGTCCGCGCCCGGAGCGGCTTCGTCGCCGGTGACCAGCACGCCCGCGGCCGTGGTGACCGTGGTGGATCCGGTTGCCGGACCGGCCGCGGTCACGGTGCCCGCCAGCAGGTTCGCTTCGCCGGCGAAGCCCGCCATGAACGCGTTGACCGGACGCCGGTACACCTCGCGCGGGGTGGCGAGCTGCTCGATCCGGCCTTCGCGCAGCACGGCCATCCGGTCGGCCATGCCGAAGGCCTCCTGGCGGTCGTGCGTGACCATGATCGTCGTCGTCCCGGTGCGTTGCTGCAGCCGCCGGATCTCCTCGCCCACCTCGCGGCGCAGATTGGCGTCGAGGTTCGACAGCGGCTCGTCGAGCAGCAGCAGCTCGGGGTCCATCGCCAGCGCCCGGGCCAGAGCGACGCGTTGCTGCTGCCCGCCGGACAGGCGCGCCGGGCGTTTGCCCGCGTGCCCGGCCAGCTGCACGAGCTCGACCAGCTCGGCCACGCGCGCCTTGATGGCGGCGCGGCCTTTCTTCTGCACCTTCAGCGGATACGCGATGTTGTCCGCGACCGACAGGTGCGGGAACAGCGCGTAGCTCTGGAAGACCAGGCCGATGTTGCGGCGGTGCACCGGCACGCCGGCGAGGTCGCGCCCGTGCAGCAGCAGCCGTCCCGCGGCCGGCTCGGCGAACCCGGCGATCGTGCGGATCATCGTCGTCTTGCCCGACCCGCTGGGCCCGAGCAACGCGATCAGCTCGCCGCGCCGCACCGACAAGTCGACTTCGTGCAGCACGCGGGTGGCGCCGTAGTCGACCGTGACGCCGCGCATGGCGAGCACGACGTCGGCTTCCGGCCGGGCGTCCGCCGTGGTCACGTCCGCGGCCCGGCTCCGAGTGGTGGCGGGCATGCGCACCTCCGCATCGTCGTGGGAGTGCCATCCGAGCTTCCTAGCATCTGGTCAGACCAGATGCTAGGTTGACGGGAGCCATCATTCATCGGCGCCCGGGCGGGGTCAAGACGTTCCCTCCGACCGGCTCGCCCCCGTCGACCTCACGCGGGTGGGCACGAGAGGATTGCGGAATGTTCACCCCCGTCACCAAGGGCCGGGCCTTCGAATCGGTCGTCGCCCAGATCGAGGCCGCCATCTACGGGGGCCAGTTCAAAGCCGGCGACTACCTGCCTTCGGAGCGCGCGCTGGTCGAGCAGTTCTCCGTCGGCCGGTCCACGGTCCGGGAAGCGCTGCGCATCCTGGAGAACATGGGGCTGATCAAGACCAGTCCCGGCAGCCACAAGGGACCGCGGGTGTCGGCGTCGATGACCGAGGGCATCTCGCGGATGCTCAACGGCGCGGTGAAGGTCGAGCAGATCTCGCTCGTCGACCTCGTGCAGTACCGCATGATGACCGGCTCCACGGCCAACTTCCTCGCCGCGCACCTGCGCACGCAGGAACACCTCGACGAGATGGCCGAGGCGATCCGGCTCATGGCCGAGGTCGGCAGCGGCGACACCGAGGCGTTCGCGCGCGCCGACGCGCAGTTCCACGCCGCGATCCGCAAGGCGGCGGGCAACGCGCTGATGGACATCATCAACGACGTGATCGAAGAGGCCATAGTGGACCTCGTTCGCGACACTGTGGACTCTTCGACCGAGACCGACGAGGTGCGGGCGGAGTTCGTGCGCACGCACCAAGAGGTCTACGACGCGATCGAGCGCGGCGACGCCGAGACCGCCGCGTCGCTGTCGCGCCACAGTCTCGCGGCCGTGTACGGGCGGAGCCTGTCGGCCGAGGACCGGCGCCGGCTGGAGCTGCTCGACGCGTCGGTCCGCTCGGAGTAGCCCGCCCCGCCCTCAGGTCTCGAGCCTCAAGCCTCAGTCGAAGAGGAGACGCGCATGCGCAAGCACCACCTGGCCGTGATCGGCGGCGACGGCATCGGCCCCGACGTGACCGCGGCCGCCCTCACCGCCGTGCACGCGGCGGCCGGGAAGTTCGGGTTCGCCGTGGAGACCACGGAGTTCGACCTCGGCGCCGAGCACTACCTGCGCACCGGCGTGGTCCTCGACGAGCCGGCCGTGGAGAAGCTGCGCGAGCACGACGCGATCCTGCTCGGCGCGGTCGGCGACCCGCGCGTCGCGCCCGGCATCCTGGAACGCGGCCTGATCGTGGCGCTGCGGGTGGCGTTCCGGCAGTCGGTGAACGTCCGGCCGGTGCGCCTCTACCCCGGTGTGGAAAGCCCGGTGAAGGGCGTGACGCCGGAGAACTGCGACCTCGTGGTGCTGCGCGAGAACACCGAAGGCCTCTACGCCGGCGGCGGTTCGACCACCCACGCCGGCACCCCGCACGCCGTGGCGCTGCAGAACTCGGTGACCACCGTGGCGGCGACGAGGGAGATCGTCGAGTTCGCGTTCCGGCTCGCGGAGCGGCGCCGGCGGCGCGTGACGTTGTGCCACAAGACGAACATCCTCGTGCACGCCGGGCAGCTGTGGCAGGACGTCGTCGACGAGGTCGCCACGCGCCACCCCGACGTGGAGCACGACTACGTGCACGCCGACGCGATGTGCCTGCACCTGCCGACGAACCCGGGCCGCTTCGACGTGGTGGTGACCGACAACCTCTTCGGCGACATCATCAGCGACCTCGGCGCCACCGTCCAAGGTGGACTCGGCGTGGCCGCGAGCGCCAACCACAACCCGACCGGCAGCGCGCCGAGCATGTTCGAGCCCGTGCACGGCTCCGCGCCCGACATCGCCGGCCGCGGCTGGGCGAACCCGGCCGCGGCCGTGCTGTCGGCCGCGCTCTGCCTCGCCACCCTCGGCGAGCGCGACGCGGCGCTCGCGCTGGAGGCCGCCGCCGCGTCCGTGCTCGCCGAGCTCCCCGCCCTGGCGGGCCCGGACATGGGTGCCACCACCGATGAGCTCGGGCACCGGATCGCCGACCGCGTCGCCACGGTGGACCCGGCGGCGATCGGCGACCCGGCACGGTCGTTGGTCAGCGCGCTCGCCTGAGCGGGATCAGTTACCCGCGAGGATCTGGTCGATGCGGGCGAGCAGCTCGGGGCTGTTGCCGGTGATCTTGCGGAACTCGTCGAGCCGCAGGGCCGGGCCCTCGTCCAGCGACAGCTCGGCGCTCCGCACCAGCACGCGCTTCGCCGCGTAACCTCGCCGGAGCGCTCGCCGAGCTCCTCCAGCCGGTCGCCGAGCTCCGCGATCGACGCGAAGTCGAGATAGTTCCGGGGCGGGCGGGTGTAGGTCAGCACGGCGACACCGTCGCGGTCTTCCACGGTCCCGCTGGGCATGAGTTGATCTCAAAGACGAACCCCTGCACACCCGGTCCGAACGACCCGAAAGGACTCGGATCCTGCCCCCGCGCGCACCGTCCTCTGTGGACACCCGGCGCGATTCGTGTCTTGTCGGAGCCACTCGGGCGACCACCTGGCGAACGTCGTCCTAGCTTCCTGATCCCCTCTCCGTCCGCGGCCGACCGCGATGCAAAAGACGGCCGAACACCTGCTGTGGGTGGTCACGATGCAGGCGGCACTGGGTGGAAGTGACCGACAGTTGAGTCAGACAAAAACCAACCATCTCTGCGAACTTTCAGGTCAAGACTTTCGTAGCTAACCCGCGCCCGGCGCTCTCTGGTCTGCTCAGGGGCAAGATCCTGCAGGTCCTCGAAGGGAGATGGCGAATGAGGGCAGACGTGAGGCGCGTGGTGGCCGCGCTGGCCGGGGTGGTGGCGGCGGGCGTGGTGGCCGCGGCGGGGGCGCCCGCGGCGTCGGCCGGGCAGGAGCCGTTGATCGTGGGCGGGACGCCCACCACGATCGACGAGTTCCCGGCCACGGTGATCTTCAACGTGGGTGGCGCGCAGCACTGCGCGGGCAGCCTGGTGGCGCCCAACAAGGTGCTGACGGCGGCGCACTGCACCGACGGCGTGAAACCCGCCCAGATGGAGATCATCGGCGGGCAGACCAACTTCTCCGACACCACGGGCGAGAAGGCGGGCGTCACGGAGGTCTGGCAGAACCCTGACTTCACCATGTCCGGCATGCAGCACGACAACTCCGTGCTGACGCTGGACAAGAACCTCTCCTTCAAGCCCGCCACGCTGGTGCAGTCCGCCGACGACCCGGCCTACCGGACGGGCTCCGACGTCACCGTGGTCGGCTGGGGCACCACGTCGGAGAACGGCGACGTCTCGGACGGGCTGCTGAAGGTCACCGTGCCGGTGGCGGACAACGACACCTGCGCCGCGGCGTACCAGAAGATCGGGGACAACTTCGACAAGGCGTCGATGTTCTGCGCGGGCGTGCCGGAAGGCGGCAAGGACTCGTGCCAGGGCGACTCCGGCGGCCCGGCCTACGTGGACGGCAAGCTGGCCGGCATCGTGTCCTGGGGCCAGGGCTGCGCGCGCGAAGGGTTCCCCGGCGTGTACACCAACGTGGGCAACGACTACCAGGTGATCAGCTCTCATTTGGGCTGACCACCGCCCGCCGGCGGGCTGCGCACCAGCCCGCCGGCGGGGTAGCGTGTCCCTCCATCCGACGCAGCGGAGGCGCGATGGAGGGCATGACCGTCCGGCTGGACACCCGCGACGTCGACCTGGCCCGCGCCCAGGTGGCCGGCTCCTACTGCCCCCACGACCTCTCCCCGCGCGGCCCGGCGTTCCACGCCCGCCACGCCGAAGCGTCCGGCGACGAGCTCGGCGTCTTCTCCCTCTCCTACGGCGGCGATCCCGTGCAGGTCGATCCCGTGCCGTTCGGCGACTTCGTGCTGTTCTCCCGTCCGCTCGCCGGCGAGCTCACCGTCGGCGAGGACACCCGTGTCGCCACCGGACAGACCGTCGCCCTCGACGCGCGGTCCGCCCACGCGCTGGCGTTCGGCCCCGGCTGCCGGCTGCTCACCGTGAAGCTCCCCGGCAAGCTGCTCGCCCGCGCGGCTGCCGCGTCGGGCCGGGCCGCCGACATCCGCACCGGCCGAGCACTCGACCCGCGGCCGTGGGACGCGGTCACCCGGTTCGTCGTCCGAGAGGTGCTTCCCCACGGTCTGCTGAAAGCGCCGTTCGGCACGTCGGTGGCGCAGCTCGTCGCCGTCGCGGCGCTGGACTCGTTCGGCGGCGCCGCCCCGAGCCGCCGGCAGGGCACCGCGGCCGACGTCGTCCGCCGGGCCTGCGAGTACATCGACGCCCACTCCGGCGCGGCCGTTGGCCTGCTCGACATCGCCGCCGCGGCCGACGTCGCCCCGCGCACCCTGCAGGACCACTTCCGCGAGCAGCTCGGCACGTCCCCGACGGCCCGGCTGCGGCAGGTCCGCCTCGAACGCGTGCACGCGGAACTCCTGGCCGGCGCCGCGAAATCCGTGGCCGAAGTCGCCACCCGCTGGGGTTTCGGCAACCTCGGGCGCTTCGCCGCCGACTACCGCCGGACGTTCGGCACCACCCCGTCCGACGACCTGCACCGCGCCTGAGCCCCGCGCGTTCCGGCCAGGCCGCGGATTCCGGACAGCCGCGGCCCGGCAACACGGCTACCTTGCCCGCCACCGCATCACCGCCTGCGAAGGGAAGACGCCATGGCCACTCTCGTCCTCGTCCACGGTTCCTGGCACGACGGCCCGCTCTGGGAACCCGTCGCGAAGCACCTGCGCGACCGCGGCCACGAAGTGCACACCCCGACCGTCGCGGGTCACGGCAACGGCGTGCCCAAGAACGTCGACCACAACGACTGCACGCAGTCGATCGTCGACGCCATCACCGCCGCCGACCTGCACGACGTCGTCCTGCTCGGGCACAGCTTCGGCGGCACGGTGATCGCCCGCGTCGCCGAGGAAATCCCCGAGCGGCTCAAACGGCTGATCTTCTGGAACGCGTTCGTACCCGCGCCGGGCAACAGCCTCAACGACGAGCTCCCGCCCCACTACCGCGAGATGTTCGCGCAGACCGCCGCCGCCAGCGACGACAACTCGGTCGCCATGCCCTTCCCGCTGTGGCGCGAGGCCTTCATCCAGGACGCCGACGCCGAGCTCGCCGCGTCGACGCACCGGGAGCTGTCCACCGAGCCTTACCAGCCGTTCCTGGACAAGCTCGACCTCACGCGGTTCTACGCGAGCGACATCCCCAAGAGCTACATCAACGCCACCGAGGACACCGCCCTGCCGCCCGGCGAATGGGGCTGGCACCCGCGGATGTCGGGCCGGCTCGGGCTGTACCGCCTCGTGCAGCTGCGCGGCAGCCACGAGGTCATGTTCACCGCACCGGACCGGCTCGCCACCGCGATCGAGGAAGCCGCCCGCGACTGATCGGTCAGGCGCCGTAGGTCGCCTGCGTCACCGCGAACACGTTGCGGTTGCCCGCGCCTTCCTGGAGTGTCCACAGTAGATCGGCGTTGGTCGCGTCTTCCCAGTACGACAGGCTTTCGCCGCTGGAGATCCACGTGTGCGTCGCCGGGCCGGTGGCCGGGGTCCAGTAGTAGAGCTTCTTCTGGCCCGAGGAGTTGAACCACCAGCGGTTGTTGTGCGAGGCGACGCCGTTGAGGTTGTACCAGGGCAGCTGCAGCGCCTCGCTCGCCGTGGTCGTGGCGGCGAACGTCGTCGCGCCCGCGGCGAACGGGAACAGGATCGCGCGCGGCGCGCGGTTCGGGTACGCGGTGCAGCCGGACTGGCAGGTGTACTCCGCCATCACGATCGACTTGCTCACGCGGTCGAGCGAGATCGACGACCACGCGAGGTTGGTGCCCGACGTGGTCTTCGACGTGATCGTGCCGACCTGTGGGAGCACGTAGGCGTAGTTGTGGGCGTAGTAGGTGCTGCCGGTCTGGTGCCCGATCTGGCCGGCCGTGCCGCCGGTGTTCGTCTTGAGGATCTTGCGCAAGTCGAACACGCGCATGCCGTGGCCGGTGTCGGCGACGTACAGGTAGTCGCCGTACCAGGACACGCCCCCGGCGTGGATCGGGATGTCCTTGAAGTCCGGCGCCGACGCCGTGCCGGTCGGCTCGACGAGCAGGATCTTGCGGTACTTGTTGGGGTAGGTGGCGTCCCAGTCGACGAGCGTGATGCGGCTGCGGGCCTGCGCGCCGTCGCAGCCGTCCTTGGTGTACCAGCTGACGAGCACGAGCTGGTGGCCGTCGTAGTTGCCGCTGTTCGCGGTACCCACGGCGTCGCGGCTGGTCGTGATGCCCTGCGGGTAGTTGGCGCAGTCGGAGTTGTCCGCGCTGTCGAACCGGAACCCGTCGGCCAGCCCCGCCACCGAAACCGACGACGGCAGCGCCGTCCGGTCGTGGTTCGCGTTGTCCATCACCGTGTGCACGGCGGCGGTCCCCAAGGTCGAGACCAGTGCCGCGTTCACGCTGTCGAACTGGTGATAGTCCGCGGTGAGCGTGTACTGACTTGTGGGCAGATCCGTCGGCGCCGTCGCCGCCAACGCCGGCGGCGACGCGACCACCGCTCCCGCTATGAGCACCGCGGCGGCCACAACCGCCCGCGACGCAACCAGAACCCGACGACGCACCGACATGAGACCCCCCAGGATCCGAAGCTACGTTCGCGGCCACGCTAGGGGTGGGTGGCGGGGTTACGCAATACCCCTAATGCCACCCCCGGTTACGGGGAGTCAGGGGTACACCTGCCGGTTGCTGACTGTCCACTCAGTACTCATCCGCCGGCCGCCTCGGAGTGGTGGCACCGCAGGGGCTTCGGCCGGTGTGAACGATGTTGGACGCTGACGACGCCCCGCCGGCCTGGACGACATCCCGACGACCCGACAACGGTCCTGACTGCGACGACACCACTTGTTCACGGCACAGCGATCTCGACGCTTGCACGCCCAGCGGACCCCGACTACCTCAGACCCCTCGCGCCGCTGATGTCAACACCCACCCGACGGCCGCATCAAGACGAACAACTCCGGGGTCCAGACAACGAATCCTCGCGGCAGTGACCACGTTCCGCCCAGCGGAGCCTCCTCCGAAGTTGCAGCCGCCGCAGTCCGAACCGCCGCCCGGGTCAGGACTCGCCAGTCGACCGCATCAGCGCGAACAGCCCCCGCCGCCCCGACAACGGGTCGTCAGCCGCCGTGACACCGTTGCGGGCCAGTAAAGCGGCCTCCACGCCCGTGGCGGCGGCGTGCCCGAGCTGGGCCGCGCCGAGGGGCGTGCCCGTGAGGGCGGCGAGGCCGGAGGCCTGCGTGGCCGCGATGCCGATGGTGTGGCGCAGGGCCGGGCCGCGCAGGTCGAGGACGCGGGCCGCCGCGGCGGCCGCGGCGACGGTGCCCGCCGTGGTTTCGAGGCACCAGCCGGAGCGGGTGTGGTCGGGGCCGAGGCCGTCGGCCACGGCGCGGGCGACCGCGTAGCCGGCGACGACGGCGTCGGGCGCGCCGTCGAGTGCGGCGACTGCGGCGACCACCGCGGCCCACTCGAGGTGCAGTTTCGCGGCCGCCGTGCCGAACAGGCGGGCGCGGCCGGTGGACCGGTCGGCGGCTAGGCCCAGTGCCTCGCGCACGACGTCGGCGGGTTCGGCCGCCCGGACGAGGGCGAGCGCGATGGCGGCCTCCGGGGAGTCGGCCACCGGGGCGTGGACGAGGGCCAGGATCTCCTCGGTCACGCGACCACCGCGTCCAGCAGCGCGCCGAGTCCGGGCGCGGTGGCGAGCCCGTCGACGGCCGCCGCCAGTTCGCGGGCCGCGCCGGGGCCGAGCACCGGTTCGACCAGGCGGTCGACCTTCCTGAACAGCTCCTCGTCGGTGAGCGGCCGGGCCTCGCTGCCGCGCGCGTGCTCGACGTGGACCTCCACCGGATCCTCCCCTTCCCGTTCGACGCGCACCGTCGCCGAGTCCCGCGGGCACTCGGCGACCGGCACGAGGTTCGTCAGCTCGCGCAGCCGGGCCACGTCGGCGGCGGCCGCGCGCTCGTCGGAGAACTGGCGCAGCCCGGCCTCGCCGTCGAGCAGGCCGACGGCCGCCGCGTGCCGGGCGCTGAAGCGCGCCTGCAGGCCGTCGACGGGCTGCGCACGGCCCATCAGCTCGGGCACGAGCGGGTGGCACCGGATCTCGACGGCCGTGATCGACCGCGGCTCCCCGATCAGCGCGGACGCGGCGACGGCAGCGTCGATCGCCGGGTGCGCCACGATCCCGCACGGGTAGGGCTTGAACGTGTTGCGCTCCAGCTCCCACGCGCCGGTCCACGCGCGCCGCAGCTGTTCGTAACGCGGCTGCGCGAACACCGGCAGCACGCCGCCCGGGCCGAGCGGATCGTCGGGCGCGGCCAGGCCGGCGGCCGCCAGCCGCGCCGCGAGCACCCCCGTGGCCGCGGCTTTCCCCGCGTGCAACGGTTTCGTCATGGAGCCGAACGCCTCGCGCTGGCCGAGCGTGCCCGTCGCCGCGATGCCGAGGGCGTGGCCGAGCCGCGTCGCGTCGAGGCCGAGCAGGTGGCCGGCGGCGACGGCCGCGCCGAACACCCCGCACGTGCCCGTGATGTGCCAGCCGCGGTCGTAGTGGCTGGGCGAGATGGCGACCCCGATCCGCAGCTGCGCCTCGCACCCGAGGGCGAACGCGGTGAGCGCCGTGGCGCCGTCGGGAGCGGTTTCGGGTGCGAGCGCCAGCACGGCGGCGAGCGCGGTGGCGCCGGGGTGGATCACGGTGTGCAGGTGGGTGTCGTCGAAGTCGTCGAGGTGCCCGGCCGTGCCGGTGACGATCGCGGCCCACTCGGGATCGAGCCGTTCGCCGCGGCCGGGGACCGGGACGGCGCCGGTGGCCCCGAGCTCGGCGGCGGTCGCGAGCACCGCCTCGACCGCCGGGGTGCGGGCCGCGCCGATCGCCGCGCCGAGGACGTTGAGCAGACTGCGCCGTGCGGCCCGGGCCACCGCGGCGGGCAGCGGCGCTTCGGCCGCTTTCCGCGCGTGCGCGCAGAAGAGCCGGGTCGAGTCGGAAGCCATCCGAAGATCATTTCAACGCCGCCCGCCGAGAACAACGACAACCGCGCGCCGGTCCGTTGCGAAAATCGCAACGATCAGCCGTTCCCCCGCGCGCGCCCGCACCATCGGCGAAACAGCGGATTTTCTGTGGTGCGCCAGGAAAATCGTGCGGTGACACCCGTCGCGATCGGGATCCGCACGACGAGCGGATGGTGGTGATCGGCCATCCGGCTCGGCACCGGCCATCGACTCGACGACGAACGGGTGACTGCCCTCCACCGACACGCGCGGCACGAACCCGGGCACAGGTTCCCGCGGCTGCTCGCGTCCGACGCAACGAACGACCGATCCTTCGTTTCCCGCAGGTGCACCACTTAGTGCCTGGTCAGCGGATCCCCGATCGGCACCGCGAACACCAGGGGTTCGGTGAACAGCGGCAGCGCCACCACGTCGGGTGCGGCGGAGCCGAGCATCGGCGTCACCGCGCAGGCGGGTGACCGCGTCCATCGCGCAGCTCTGGTAGCAGCGGAACCGCAGGTCGGGGTGGCATTCGAGGAGACCCGCCAGCACCTCCGGCACGAAGCCGAGCCAGAGGGAGAACGTGTGCGCGTTCCACAGCACCTGCCGCGGACCGCCGGAAGCGGCGTGCGTGGTGACGATCGCCTCGGCCCGCCTGCGCAACACCGCGCTCAAGCACGCGGCCGGTGTCGGTCAGCCGGACGTGGCGCCCGTGCTGTTCCACGAGGTCGACCCCAGCTTGCGCTCCAGCGCGCGGATGTTGCTGCACCGTCGTTGACGCCGAGCTCGTCGACTGCACGGACGAAGCGCTCGTTCCCGGCGAACGCGAGGAAAACCTCGAAGTCGCGAAAGGACACTTCGTCGTCCACCGCTGTTGTTCTGCTCGCTGCGCGCCGGCGCGGACGGCAGGCCGCGCCGGACGCGGCGCGCGCGTTGCCTCACAGCTCGCGAGGTCTTGTACCGATCGGTCGGTACGGCTATAGTTCCGCGAAACATCCCAGGTCACGGGCGTGAAGATCGCCGGCCTGGGTCCGCCCGCCGCGGGTCCCGGGACCCGCGGCGGCCGCCACCGGCACGCCGTTCGCGTGCCGTCTCCCCCGATGACGCTGGAGGTAGTTGTGGTTGTCGAGCAGCAGCAGGCGACGCGGATCAGACCCGCGCGCGTGGCGTTCGCGAGTTTCATCGGCACCGCCATCGAGTGGTATGACTTCTTCCTCTTCGGCTCGGCGGCGACGCTCGTCTTCAACGGCCAGTTCTTCCCCACGCTCAACCCGCTGGCCGGCACCCTGGCGGCCTTCGCGACGTTCGGGGTCGCCTTCGTGGCGCGCCCGCTCGGCGGCATCGTGTTCGGCCACTTCGGCGACCGGATCGGTCGCAAGCGGATGCTGTTCCTGTCGTTGCTGCTCATGGGCGGCGGCACGGTCGCGATCGGCTTGTTGCCGACGTACGGCCAGATCGGCGTCGCGGCACCGATCCTGCTGGTGCTCGTACGGCTGCTGCAGGGCTTCGCCGTCGGCGGCGAGTGGGGCGGCGCGGTGCTGATGGCCGTCGAGCACGCCCCGCCGCACCGGCGCGCGTTCTACGGCAGCTGGCCGCAGGCGGGGGTGCCCGCGGGTCTCGTGCTGTCGGCGTCGGCGTTCCTCGCGGTGCAGCAGCTGCCGAAGGACCAGCTGCTGAGCTGGGGCTGGCGCCTGCCGTTCCTGGCGAGCGCGGTGCTCATCCTCGTCGGGCTGTACGTGCGGTCGCGGCTCGAGGAGTCGCCGGAGTTCAAGCGCGCCGACGTGCCCACGTTTCCCTTGCGGGACACCCTGCGGCGGTCCTTGCGCGCGGTGCTCGTGGGGATCTTCGCGCAGGCGGGGACGAACATCCCGTTCTACATCGCGAGCGTTTTCGTGCTGTCGTACGGCCCGAACGCGGCGGGCGTGTCCCGGGGCACGGTGTTGACCTGCCTCATCGTGGCTTCCCTCGTCGACATCGCGGCCGTGCCGTTGTTCGCCATGCTCGCCGACCGCATCGGCCGCCGCAACGTCCTCCTCGGCGGCGCGGTGTACTCGGCCGCCGTCGCGTTCCCGTTCTTCTGGCTCCTCGACACGGGCGCGCCGGGCGCGGTGCTGCTCGCGATGTTCCTGCTCGCGACCCTCGGCCACGCCAGTACCTACAGCGCCATGGCGGGTTTCCTCGCCGAGCTCTTCGGCGCGGAACACCGCTACACGGGCGTCTCGGTCGCCTACCAGGTCGGCGGCTTGATCACCAGCGGCCCGGCGCCGTTCATCGCGGCCGCGTTGTTCGCCGGCTTCGGCGGTTCGTGGGTGATCGCGCTGTACATCGTGGTGGCGTGCGCGATCACGTTCACGGCGCTGTTGCTGGCTCCCCGGCGGAGTTGACCGCGCGCAGGACTACGTCGCGGGTGTGGTGGGTGCCTTCCGGCCCGGGCCTGGTCCGGGGCCGCGACTCGTGGACCAGGATCGTCCAGCCGTCGAGGAGCCCCGCGATCTCGTCGGGCCGGTAGTAGTCGGCGTAGTCCACGCCCTCGTCGCCGGGGTCATGCCCGGCGACGAGCAGCGTGCCCCCGGGCGCGACCGACGCGAGCAACCGGTTCAGCGCCTCGTGCTCCGGCTGGTGCCGCAAGGGGAAGTACTGCACCGACACGAGATCGAACACCCCGGCCGGCAACGCGGCGGTGCTCAGATCGGCCCGCGTCCACGCCACCCGCCCGGCGACGTCGGAGCCGTGTGCTACCGCCGCGCCCCGCCGCAACGCCGTCCCCGCCACGTCCACCGCCGTCACCCGCCACCCCCGGCGCGCCAGCCACACCGCGTCGGCCCCCTCCCCGCACCCGACGTCCAGCGCCTCCCCCGGCGCCAGCCCCGCGGCCTCCGCCACGAGCACCCCGTTGGGCTCCCCGCTGAACACCTGCGGGCGGCCGCGGTACATCTCGTCCCAGGACTCTGTATTCATGTGCCTCGCCTTCGTCACGACGTCCGGCCACCAATCTGCCGCGCGCGCGATCTCCTCGGCAAGCTCCTTTGCCGGAACGGCAAAGTCCTTCGCGATTCCCGATAGACTCCCGGCCGTGCCGGAATTCGCGTGGGTCGAACTCGACGGGGAGGTCCAGGGCGAACTGTGGAACGAGTTCGCCACCGAATACGGCTTCCGGCGCGGCCCAGATCCGGCGTCCTGGCCGGCGATCAGGGAACCGGCGCCGTCGTTGTGCTGGGCCCTCGGCTCAGCACCGATGCAGCCGGTCGCGCAACTCGTGTGCGACGTCCTGTGCGCCTGCACCGAATACTGGGACTCGGTGTTCTGGCACGACTCCGTGCACCCGTCGGCCCAGTACCGGCCGCACCGAGTTACGGACATCACGGATCTCGATTGCTGGGAGTACACCCACTACCCCAACGGGGATTACCTGATCTTCGTGTCGAAGGACCTGTCGTTCGGCATCGTCGGCAACCACCACGAGCGAAGCCTGTGTTTCTTCGGTGAAACCGCCGTGCAAGCGGCCACCGAGCTGAACCGCAGGATTCTCGGCCCCCTGCTCCGCCGTGACGGGCAGACCGTGGACCCCGGCTCAGTGACCGAACAGTGACGTCACCAGCGTTTCCGCGATCTCCCGCAGCTCACCCGGCTCGTAGCGCACCCGTTCCATGACCGCGAGGCCGCGCGTGGTGCTGACCACGAGCCGGGCGGCGGCGTGGAGGTCCACAAGGGACTCGACGCCGTCGTCCAGAGTGGACAGTTTCTTGTACACCAAGGTTTCCAGCTCGTCCAGCATGGCGCGCACAGCGGATTCCGCGCGGGGCGACTCCGTGGCGGCTTCGATGGCGGTGCGGGTGGAGAGGCAGCCGTGGGCGGGGGTGCCGGCGGTGAAGGTCGTGATGCAGTAGTCGAAGAAGGACAGGAGGGCCGCGCGTTTTGTCGGCCGATCGAGCGCCGCGGAGGCGCCGGCGAGGAAGCCGGCCGTGTATTCGCCGAAGGCGCGCAGGAAGATTTCTTCCTTGCCGCCGTAGGCGTTGTACAGGGAGCCGCGCTGGACGCCGGTGCCGGCGGCCAGGTCGAGCATCGACGTGGCGCGGAAGCCGCGGTCGGTGAAGACGTCGAGGGCGCGCGAGAGAGCCTCGCGCTCGTCGAACTGGCGTACGCCCGCCATGGCACCCCTTTCCCTACCCGCCGGCCAGCCTAGTCCGCTGCGGGACGTCGAAGACGCCGTGCCGCGTGAGCAGCCCGGCCAGCCACCCCAGCGCTGCCGCCAGCAGGATCGGCGGCAGCAGGTCGAGCCCGCTCAGCTCGACCGCGAGCACGACGGCCGTCGCCGGGGCCCTCGACGCCGCGGCCAGGCACGCGGCCATTCCCGCCGCCGCACCACCGGCCATGGGCAACGCCGAACCCACGGTCGCCCCGACGAACAACGCCGGCCCGATCGTCCCGACCACCCCGCCCGCCCCGACGGTCACCCCCGTCGCGACGACCTTCACGACCGCCAGCGCCAGCAACGCACTCACGCCACCCGCGGCGGCCCCGGGCTGCCCGACGCCGGCGACACCGGGCGCCACAAGCACGAGCAGCCCGACGGCCACCCCGCCAACGACAGCGCGAACCCAGCCAGAACAGGCCCAGGTGACGAGAGTCCTGAGCCGGTCCGGCCGGGCGGAATCCGCGACACCCCCGGCCCCACCCGAGCTACCGGCGACTTCATCGGCCGGACCAGCACCCGCGCGGATCCGCAGCCAGCGCCACGCCGCGCGCGCCCAACCCGGCTGAACGGCACCCCGGGCGACACGAGCGTCGCCCGAGCGAGAGCCACCGACGACGACGTCGGACCTACCCAAGGCACTCCGGTGCGAGGCATCAGCAATCCGGCCCTCGCCCGAGCCACCCCGCCGCGAGCCGGCCGCGCCGCGGGCCCAGCCGGGCCAAGTCGCGCCCGCGTACAGCGACCACGCCAGCACCACGCCGAACAGTCCCGCCACCACACCGCCGAACGGGGACCCGGCCACGTCCACGTCCGGTAGCCGCAGTGGTTCGCCGGGCAGTGCCCAGCCCGTGAGGGCGCCGGAGGCCGAGCCGAGGGCTACGGCGGCGAGCTCCGCGCCGCCGAGGGCCTCGACGAGGACCTCGGCCACGAGCACCACGCCGGCCAGCGGCGCGCCGAACGAAGCGGCGACGCCGCCGGCGACGGCGGCGGCCGCGACAGGGCGCAGGGAAGCGGGAGGTAGCCGCAGCACGCGGGCCAAAGTGGAGCCCAGTGCGGCCGAGATGTGGACGACCGGGCCCTCCGCGCCGCCCGAACCGCCGGAGCCGAGCATCGTGCCGGCGGCCAGCGCTTTGGCGCCGGCGACGCGGCCGCGGACCGGCGAGCCCGCGAACGCCTGGCGCACCTGGGGAATCCCGCCGCCACCGGCGTCCGGTACGAAGCGCACCACCACCACGCACAGCAGCGCCCCGGCGACCGGCGCGAGCACGACGACGGCGGGCGGCGCACCGGCCACCAGCGACCGGAGCGCGCCCACCGTCTGTCCGAACGCGACAGCCGCGACTCCGGCGACCGCGCCGGCGAGGGCAGCCGAGCCGAACAGAGCCGCCGAGCCGGCCCGAGCAACGACGCCGGACAGGCCGGTGGAGCCGGACAAGGCAGCCCTCGAGAGCAGCGGGCCCGAGCGCACGCGTCAGGCCGCGTTCAGGCGCTGGTGCAGCTCGTACGAAGCCCGCTCGACGTGGTTGTGCACCAGCTTGCCGTCCTCGATCTCCCACACGGCGGTGCCGCTGAACGAGATCGGGCGACCGTCCGGTTCGGACCCGAGCACGCCGTTGTTGCGCCCGTGCACGTTCCACCGCGAGGCGACGCGGCTGCCGTCGTGGTTCTGGAACGTTTCGACGATCTCCAGCTCCAGGTCGTGCACCTGCTCGAGGAACGCGCCGATCCACGCCTTGAAGTTCTCGCGGCCCTCGATGCGCACGCCCGCGTTCGTGATCACGAAGTCCTCGACCACGAAATCGTCGGCCGCGTCCGGGTTGTGCGCGTTCCAGACCTCGTTCCAGAACGATTCGACCAGCTCCGCCGAGTTCGGCACGGTGACCTCCAGAGTCATGTTTGACATTGCTGTCAAAGATAGCTCCGGGACGGCCTCACCGAGCCCCTTTGCGAGCAGGACCACACCGAGAGCTAGCCGGCGAACGCGTCGGCGAACCGGTAGCCGTCGAGCAGTTCCCGCGCGGCGACCAGGTACTGGATCGTCGGCGTGCCTTCCTCCAGCCAGTTGAGGCGGGCGTCGCGGTACAACCGCTCGATCGGGTACTTGCGCGTGTAGCCGATGCCGCCGTGCACCAGCAGCGCCCGGTCGGTGACGCGCCCGACGGCCTCCAGCCCGAACTGCTTCAGCAGCGAAGACTCGGCAGGGATCCGCCGGCCGGCGTCCCACTTCGCCGCGGCATCGGCCAGCATGCCGCGCAGCGCGTACACATCCGCCGCCATCTCGGCGAGGTAGCGCTGGATCGCCTGCCGTGACGCGATCGGCTTGCCGAACGTCACCCGTTCCTGCGAGTACTTCACCGAAAGCTCGAGCGCCCGCGTCGCCGTGCCGAGCGAAGACGCCGCGATGAACACCCGGCTCACCTCCAGTGCCCGCTCCAGGTGCGCACCACCCTCGCCTTCGGCGCCCACGAGCGCCGACGCGGGCACCCGTACGTCGGTGAACGTGAGCTCACCGTGCTCGGCACCCTTGCAGCCCATGGTCTCCGGCAGCGGCGCGATGGTGAACCCGGGCGCGTCCCGCGGCACGACGAGCGCGGAAACGTCCACCTCGGACGTCTTCGCGAACACCAGGAAGTGCGACGCGATGTCCGAGTTGGTGATGAGCCACTTGCGCCCGTTCAGCACGTACTCGTCACCTTCGCGACGCGCCACAGTGGACAGGTCGGCGCCGGTCCCGTTGCCGGGTTCGGTGAGTGCGAAGGCGAGCGACTTCTCCCCCGTCGCCGCACCCGGCAGGATCTCGTTCTTCTGCGCGGCGCTCCCGATCTCCGACAGCGCGTGGGCGAACGAGTTGTGGACGTGCACGATCGCCCGGATCCCGCCCTGGATCTTGGCGAACTCGGCGAGGATCGGCAGGTACTGCGCGATCGACAGGCCGGAACCGCCGTACTCGCGCGGCACGATCAGGCCGAAGGCGCCGCACGCGCGCAGCGCCGGCAGCACCACGTCGTAGGGGATCTTCTCGGTGTCCTCGATCCGGTGCTCCAGAGGGTCGAGCTCGTCCCAGATCGTGGCGAAGACGGCGTCGCGCAGCTTGCGGTAGTCGTCCTCGGGCAGGCCAGTGTTCATCGGGTCCTCCTAGGTTTCACAGGCTTGGATTTCGCGGGCTTGGATTCACGGTCACGGATTCACAACGTCCAGCCGCCGTCGGCGGCGAGTACCGCGCCCGTGCAGAAGGTGGCGTCCTCGGCGAGGAACACCGCGGCGCGGGCGATCTCCTCCACGGTGCCGAAGCGGCCGAGCACGGTGGCGTCGGCGATCTTCTGCCGCGCCCCGCCGGGGATCGCGGCGGTCATGTCGGTCTCGACGAACCCGGGCGCCAGCACGTTCACGCGCACGCCTTGGGGCGCAAGCTCTTTCGCGAGCGAGCGGGCAAAGCCCACCGCGGCGGCCTTCACGCTCGCGTACGCGGTGTCGCCGGCGAACCCGACCGTTCCGACGGCGGACCCGACGAGCACCACGCTGGGGTTCGAACCGCCGGCCAGCCAAGGGATCGCGGCACGCACCAGTGCGGCCGTGCTGCGCAGGTTCTCCTCGATCACGCGCCACCAGTCGCCGGGGTCGGCGCGGGCGAGCTTGCCACCCTGCCACACCGCGGCGTTGAGCACGAGCGAGTCGAGCCGGCCCCACTGCCCGCAGACCTGCCCGACGACCGATTCGGCCGTGTCGGGCGCGGCGAGGTCAAACGCCACCGGCAGCACCCGGCCGGGCGCGTCCGCGGCCAGCTTCGCGACACGGTCCCCACCGGAGCGGTACGTGCCCGCGACCCGCAGCCCCCGGTCGAGCAACTGCCGCGCGATGCCCTCGCCGATCCCCCGCGAGGCACCGGTTACCAGCGCGACCCTGACGTCTTCTGCATTCATGAAATGATTGTACCGATCGGTCTGTACGAATAACTGTGACGAAGGTCAGAGCCGCTCGACGATCGTGGCGTTGGCCATGCCGCCCCACTCGCACATCGTCTGCAGCCCGTAGCGGGCGCCGCGGTGTTCGAGCGCGCCGACGAGGGTGGTCAGGATCCGGGCGCCGCTCGCGCCCAGCGGGTGGCCGAGCGCGATCGCTCCCCCGTGCACGTTGAGCCGCTCGGGCTCGGCTTCGGTCTCGCGCAACCAGGCCAGCGGCACCGGCGCGAACGCCTCGTTGACCTCGAACAGGTCGATGTCGCGGACGGTCAGCCCCGCCCGCGCGAGCACGGCGTGCGTGGCGGGCACGACACCCATGAGCATGAGGATCGGATCGTCGCCGACCACGGCCGTCGTGTGGATCCGGGCGCGTGGGGTGCACCCCAGCGCCTCGGCCTTGGCCGCGCTCATCAGCAGCACGCCGGCCGCGCCGTCGGACAGCGGCGACGAGTTGCCCGGTGTGATCTTCCAGTCGATCCCGGGAAACCGGCTCTCGGCGGCTTCGTCCACGAAGGACGGCCGCAGACCGGCCAGACCGGCCACTGTGGTCGACGGGCGGACGGTCTCGTCGGCCGTGAGCTCCGGCGCCTCGGCGACCGCGACCAGGTCCGGTGCGAACACCGCCTGCGATTCGGCGGCGCGGCGGTGGGATTCCGCGGAGAACGCGTCCAGCTCGTCACGGCTGAGCCCCCACCGCGCGCAGATCAGCTCGGCGGAGATCCCCTGCCCGACGAGCCCGCCGGGGAACCGCTCGGCCACGCGCGAGCCGAGGTGGTCGGTGCCCTGGGTGTCGGAGTGCATCGGCACGCGCGACATCGACTCCACGCCGCACGCGATCACGACGTCGGCCGCGCCGGCCTGGATCGCGTGCGCGGCGAAGTGCACGGCCTGCTGGCTCGAGCCGCACTGACGGTCGACCGTGGTCGCGGGCACCGACTGCGGGAACCCGGCGGCGAACACGGCACTGCGCGCCGGGTTCACGGCCTGCTCGCCCGCCTTGGTCACGCAGCCGCCGATCACGTCGTCGACGAGCGCGGGGTCCAGGTCGTTGCGCGCGACGAGGCCGGCGAGGACGTCGGCCAGCAGGTTCACGGGGTGGACGTGCGAGAGCGCGCCACCCGGCTTCCCCTTGCCGACGGGGGTGCGCAGCACGTCGACGACCACCGCGTCGCGTGGTGAAGTCATGGGTCCTCCCGGAGTCCGGCGTTGGAATCACCGGGGACCATACCTGTATGGACCGGTCGGTACAAGGATTCAGGCACGCGACGGCCCGCAACGGGAATCGAATCGGGAAAACGGGAACCGAGGCGAATGTGCCCGGGTCAGGCGCGGATGCCCTCGATCAACGCGTCGAGGAACATGTCGGCGACCTCGTCCGGCGTCAGCTCACCGTCGGGCTCGTACCAGAGGTAGGTGTAGTTGAGCATGCCGAGGATGCCCTTCACGAGCAGGCGCGGGGTCTGGCGCAGCACCTTGGCGCGCACGCCGTTGTCCAGCGCCTGGCGCCAGTAGCCTTCGTAGCGTTCGCGCGCGGTGATCACGTGGTCGCGCCACTCGCCGGTCAGCGCCGTGTACTCGCGGAAGAACACGGCCCACTCCGAGCGGTGCTCGGCGATGTTGCGCAGCAGCCCGCGGGCCATGCGCCGCAGCAGCTCCTCGGCGCCGAGGTCCTCGTCGAGCAACTGCTCGGCGTAGGCGTTCATGGAGTCGACCTGCTCTTTGCTGATCGAGTAGAGCACGGCTTCTTTGCTGCCGATGTAGTGGTACAGCGCGCCCCGCCCGAGGCCGGCAGCGGTACCCAGCTCGGCGATGCCGGTGCCGTGGTAACCGTTTCGCGCGAACAGCTCGGCCGCGATGCCGATCACGCGAGCCCGGTTCGCCTCGAATCCCGTCACCGTCATCTCGCCGACGCCCGCCTTCACCCCGTGTGGACCGAACGTTCCAAGGATATCCGCCGGCGACCTCGCCCTGGCGCAAGGGCGAGGTCCCGGCACGTCGGCCGGCCGCGCGGCCGGCGTCTCACTTCTTCTGCCGGCGGCTCCCGCCGTGCCAGTCCTCCTGCTTGCCGGTTTCACCGGCGCTGACGCCGAACGCCGGCAGCTGCGGCCGCTCGCGCAGGCTGCGCTTGAGCTCGGCGAAACCCGGGAACCGCGACAGCGCCACGACGTGGTCCCACAGCTCGACCGCCTCGTCGTCGGAGGGCAGCCGGCTGATCACCGGGCCGAACAGCGCGGTGCCGCGCGGCGGCTCGAAGTGCAGGATCGGCGTGCCGACGTCCTTGCCCGTCAGCGTCAGGGCGACGTCGGTCTCCGCCTGGATCACGGCGTCCCAGGTGTCGTCCTCGAGCGCGTCGGCGTAGTCGTGCGGGAGCCCGCACGCGTCGAGCGCCGTGGTCGCGAGGTCGCGCACGCCGCGGTGCACGGCCGCGGCCGTGCCCCCGGAGACGGCGTCCTGCTCGAACGTCTCCTGCCCCAGCTTCTCGTAGAACGCGCCGATCGGCCCGGGCCCGTGCTCGCGGCGGATCCGCGCGGCCACGCGCAGCAGCTTCAGGCCCGAGGTGTGCGATTCCTCGTACTCCGGCGGGAAGTGCGCCTCGTAGTCGATGTGCGAGTTGAGCAGGCGCAACGAGATGAACCGCCATTCGACGTCGTACTGCTTCAGCCGCGCGACGGTGCGTACCCACTTGCTCGTCATCCAGGCGAAGGGGCAGACGGGGTCGAAGTAGAAGTGCAGGTCAGGGTCGCTCATGAAGTGAGCGTACCCAACGACCCTTGTTTATACCGATCGGTACAAGCATAATCCCCTACCAGGAGAAGTGCTCAGACCGATCGGTCCAAGGATCGTGCTCGGCAAAGGAGGTTGGGCGACGATGCTCGACAGGTCAGCCACGCGGACGCCCGGCGAAGACGGGTTGGTGCACCGGCCGGTTTGCGCGCGGATCACGATCGCGGAGCTCTACGAACGGGCCTACCGCCAGTTCGGCTCGCGCGTCGCCGTGCGCGACGGCGGCACCGCGCTCACCTACCGCGAGCTCGGCGACCGGGTGCACCGCATCGTGGGCGGGCTCGCCGCGCTCGGTCTGCGCCGAGGTGACCGCGGCGTGCTGTTGGTGGGAAACGGACTCGAGTTCTTCGAATCCGAACACGCCCTGTTCGCCGGCGGACTCGTGCGCACCGCGCTCAGCACGCGTCTGCACGTGCGTGAAGTCGTCCACATCCTCAACGACTGCGCGGCGTCGGTGGTGTTCGCCGATGCCGCGTGGGCCGGGCAGCTGGCCGGGATCCGCGCCGAGCTCCCCCACCTCCGGGTCGTCGTCACGGTCGCCGACGGCCCGGGCGACACGACGCTGGACGAACTGCGCGCGGCCGAACCCGCGCGACCGGTGAACCCCGACGCCGGCGATCCCGCGGCGATCCTCTACACGAGCGGCACGACCGGCCTGCCCAAGGGCGCCACGCTCAGCCACGCCGCCTGGGCGGCCATGGTGCGCAACGAACTCCTCGAACTGCCCCCGGCGGCCGACGACGACCTCGTGCTGCACGTCGCGCCGCTGAGCCACCTGAGCGGCTACGTGGCGCCCGCGTACTTCGTGCGCGGCGCCACGCACCTCACGTGCGCCAAGTTCGATCCCGCGGTGGTGTTGGACCTGATCGAATCCCACCACGTGACCGTGCTCCCGATGGTGCCGACGATGCTGAACCTGCTCGTCCTCGCCGCCGAGCAGCGGCCCGGCGACTACACCTCGCTGCACTCCGTGGTGTACGCGGGTTCGCCGATCGCCCCGGACCGGCTCGCCCGCGCCCGCGCGGTGTTCGGTGACGTGTTCGTGCAGTTCTACGGCCTGAGTGAGCTGCCGATCCCGATCGCGTGCCTCTCCGCCCGTGACCACGCGTTCGACCCGGCCGGCGGGATCCCGGCGCGGCTGGCGTCGGCGGGCCGGGTCAGCCCGTTCGTGGAGGTCAAGCTCGTCGACGACACCGGCGCCGAGGTGGGCCACGGCGAGATCGGCGAGATCACCGTGCGCGGCGACCAGGCGATGATGGGCTACTGGCACCGGCCCGACGCGACGGCCGCGATGCTCGGCCCGGACGGCTGGGCCGGCACCGGCGACCTCGGCCGCTTCGACGACGAGGGCTACCTGTACCTGGTGGACCGCAAGAAGGACATGGTGGTCACCGGCGGGTTCAACGTCTACCCGACGGAGATCGAGAACGTCGTGTCGACCGTGGCGGGCGTCTCGGAGGTCGCCGTGGTCGGCGTGCCGGACGAGACGTGGGGCGAGGCGTTGAAAGCGATCGTGGTGGCTCGCGCCGGGTTCACGGTGACGGCCGACGACGTGATCGCCGCGTGCGCGCAACACCTGGCCGGCTATAAGAAACCTCGTTCGGTCGAGTTCGTCGACGAGCTGCCCAAGACCGGTTCGGGCAAGATCATGCGGCGCCGGCTTCGAGACCGCTACTGGGCGGACAGCGACCGCAAGGTCGGCGGCTGACCACAGTGGACGGAGTGCCGCGGCACACGCCGTCCACAAGGGATCGTCCACAGCGGAAGGCCGGTACCCGCGTCGGGGTACCGGCCTTCCGCGGACGGTGGGCTCAGGCGTTCTGCCAGGCCTTGCGCAGCCCTTCCCGGTCGACGCGAACGCCTTCGAGGTACACGTCGGCGATCCGCCGGGTCGCCGTGATGTCCCGCAGCGGATCCTCGTCCAGGACGACGAAGTCCGCCCGCTTGCCCACCGCGAGCGAACCGCGGTCGGCCAGCCCCAGCAGCTCGGCCGACACCTCCGTGGCCAGCCGCAGCGCCGCCAGCGGCGGCAACCCGGCCGCCACCAGGGCCTCCAGCTCCCGGTGCTCGGCGAAGCCGATGATCTGCGCGAGCAGGCCCGTGTCGGCGGAGAACACCAGCCGCACGCCCGCGTCGGCCAGGGCGACGAGCGTCTTCTCCATGCCGCGGTAGGCCGCTGCGGTGTCGAACAGCGGTTCCGGCGCCTTCTCGCGGATCGTCGCGCGCAGGGCCTCCACCGCGTCGCGCGGGAGGATGTCCGCGAACGCGGGCTCGTCCAGCCAGCCCTCACCCGGCGGGCGCTGGATGGCCATCGAGGTGAACACCGCGACGTTGTGGTCCTTCAGCAGCGCGATGAGCTCGTCGTCGGTCCCCGTGCGCGGCAGGTGCGCGATGATGTCCGCGCCCGCGCGGATGACGGCCTTCGCCTCGTCGAGCGTGTAGATGTGCGCGGCGACCGTGATGCCGTGGGCATGCGCCTCGTCGATCACGGCCTCGTAGATCTCCGGCCCGAGCTTCTCCTTGGTGCCGTGGCGGCTGTCGAGCCAGAACTTCACGGCGTCGACCCGCTTCGCGGCGAGCCCGCGCACGAACGCGCGCACCTCGTCGGGGCCGGTCGCCTCGTGCACGGCGTCGGCGGCGAAGAACGGCCCGCCGTTGGTGTCGCCCGGCGTCGGCGCGACGATCCCGGCGCCCGCGGTGAACAGCTGCGCGACGTCGCGCTCGCCGAGCGTGCCCGCGCGCTGCTCGTCACGGACGGCGAGTTCGGTGTCGTCGCGGTCGGTGCCGAGCGACTGGAACGTGCTGACGCCGTAGTACGCGAGCCGGTGCAGGTGGTCGACGACGTTGGCACGCGAGTAGAAGCCCGCGTCCGACGTGGTGCCGCGCATGTACCCGATGTGGCCGTGCGGGTTCACGATCGCCGGGATCACCGTCTTCCCCCGCAAGGAAACCACGGTGCCCTCAGCGGTGAGGTCGGTGCCGACCTGCCGGATCACCCCGTCGCGAACGACCAGCACCGCGTCGTCGAGCACCTGCTCGCCGGTGATCAGGCGCGCTCCCGTGTAGACAGTCGCGTCGCTCACGCCCGCGCCCCCTGTCCGCTCGCGTACCGTGCACTGCGCTGTTCGTACTCGTCGTAGCCCATGGCGGCTTCGAACGCGTGCTGCTCGGTGACGAGGTGCTTCACCGCGGCGACGTCCTCACCTTCCCGCAGCGCGTCGAGCACCGCCGTGACGTTCTTCGACGCGGCCCCGATCACCGTGTACCACAGCAGAACCACGTCGGCGCCGGCCTCGCCGTACTGCGCGATCGTGCTGGACGGCTCGTCCGAACCCGGCACGTCGAGCAGATCTCCGGGCACCATGACCGGCACCGGAATCCGGTCCCGCACGCGCTCGAGGTCGGTCGCCGGGATCGCCGGCGCGAACACCAGGTCCGCGCCGGCCGCGGCGTAGGCTTCGAGCCGGCGGACGCAGCCTTCGAGGTCGTGCTCGACCCACGCCGCGTCGGAGCGCGCGATCACGAGGAAGTCGGGGTCGGTGCGGGCGTCGACCGCCGCGCGCACCTTGTTCGCCATCTGCTCCACCGAAAGCAGCCCGGCGGGCATCGACGTGTGCTTGCCGCCCAGGTTGTCCTCGATGTGCACGCCGGCCACACCGGCGTCTTCGAAGACTTTCACGGCGCGCCAGACGTTCGGGGCGTCGTAGAAGCCGTTCTCCGCGTCGGCGAGCACGGGGATGCCGACGGCGTCGACGACGCGGCGCGCCTGCTCGGCGATCTCGTTCAGCGTCAGGAGCCCGACGTCCGGCAGCCCGAACGCCGAGGCGGCGGCGGCGAAACTGCCCAGGTAGGTCGCGGGGTACCCGGCCTTTTCGACGAGGCGGGCACTGAACGCGTCGTACGCTCCGGGCAGCACCAGCGGCCCGGTTCCGGTGAGGAGGGCTTTGAACGCCTTCCTGCGCTCGTGCGGTGTGTTCGGCATCGAACTTCCTTCTCCTCAGACGAGGAAATCGCGGTAGCGGCGCAACCGCTTGCGGGCGGTTTTCATGTTGTGGCGCTTGAGCTCTTCGGCCCCGCCGGCGTCACCGCGCACGAGGGCTTCGATGATGGCGCGGTGCTCGGCGAGGCTCTCCTCCATCCGGCCCGGGGTCATCAGGATCCGGCGGCGCAGCAGGTGCGCCTGGTCCTGGATGCCGACGAGGGTTTCGGCGAGGAAATCCTGGCCCGCCAAGCGGATCACGGTGTCGCGGTAGGAGTCGATGGCCGCGAGGAACGTCTCGAGGTCGCCAGTGGCGGCCGCGTCGTCGAGCCGGCTCGGTGCGAAGAGCTCCTGAAGCGCCGTCCAGTCCTGCGGTTCGGCGTGCTGCGCCGCGAGCCGGGCGGCGAGACCTTCCAGCACCTCGAGGACGTCGTAGATCTCCTCCAGGCGATCGAAGTCGACCTTCGCCACGACGGTGCCGACGTTGGGGATCCGCTCCACCAGCTTGCGCGACTCGAGCGCCAGCAGGGCCGACCGGACGGCGTTGCGGGTGGTGCCGAGCTCGGCGGCCAGCTTCACCTCCGGCAGCCGGCTGCCCGGCGTGAAATCCCCGCGCAACAGCCGCTCCCGCAGGTGCAGCTCGACCTCTTCGCTCTTCATGGCCGTCCCTTCGTGCTGCCCTCCACTGTACGAACGCGTCGCCTGAATTGTCAACAATGTAAGTGACACTATTGTCGCGTGGCTCTGGTCACGCTCGTTAGGGTGGAGTCGTGACGATCTTGGTGCGCAAGTCCGGACCCGCCGACCGCCCGGCGATCCTCGCGCTGCTCGACGGCGCCCGCGGCCTCGACCTGAGCCCTGAGGAACGCGTCGCGCAGGGCTTCGTGCAGGGCAGCTTCGACGCCGGCAAACTCGTCCCGTTCGAGACCACCAGCGGCGTCTTCCTCCCGGAGGACGACGGCGAACCGGCCGGCGTCGCGCTGACGTCACCGGCCGAGTCCGCCGGCGGCGGCCCGCCCGGCCGCACGGTCGAGGTCGCGCGCGCCGCAGGCCTGACCGAGGGCGTGTTCCTTTACGGCCCGGTCACGGTCGCGCCGGCCCACCGCGGCCAGGGCGTGGTGCGGCTGCTGCTCGCCGCCGTGGCCGAGCACCTCGCCGGCTACCGCGCGGGCGTGCTGTTCGTGGAGCGCGCCAACGAGAAGTCGCTGGCCGTGCACACGCACCTCGGCATGAAGCACGTCGGCGACTTCACGCACGCGGACCGGGAGTACGCCGTCTTCTCGTTCACTCCGGCGCAGTTTCGCGCCTGACCCGCAGCCACTGCTCGAACTCGGCGGCGACGATGCGCTCGTCATGCACGCCGGCCGCCTCGGGCGAGGCCAGCCACACGATGGGCGGCCCCATCACCTCCGGTTCGAGGAACCGGTGACCGGCGGGCGCGTCCGGCAGCATGCCCGTGACGGTCGCGCCGCCGGGCAGCAGCAGGTTCACCGTGACGCCGGTGCCGCGCAGATCCGCCGCCATCACGCGGGACAGCGATTCGCTGCCCGCGCGCGACGGCCCGTAGGGCACGAACCCGGCCCGGCTCATGGTCGCCTCGCTCACCGCGATGTTCACGATCCGCCCGCCACCCGCGGCCAGCATCCGCGGCGTCACCTCGCGGGCCACCAGGAAGTAGCCCGTCAGGTTCGTCTCCACCACCTCGCGGAAACCCTCGACCGGGACTTCCCAGAACCCGCGCGGCTCGGTCATGAACCGCGGGTTGACCGTGCGCATGCCGAGCCCGGCGTTGTTGACCAGCAGGTCGATCCCGCCGAGCCGCTCCCACACCTCCGCGACGGCTCGCGCCACCGACGCGTCGTCACGCACGTCCAGCTCGACCCCGAACGCCCCCGGCAGCCCGGCGGCGACCTCGCGCGCCCGCTCCCCCGACCGTCCGCTCACCGCGACACCCGCCCCGGCTCCGGCGAGCGCGGTCGCCATCGCCAGCCCGAGGCCGCTGGTCGCACCTGTCACGAGCACCTTCGACTCCATCGCACCGACGCTAGGAGCTGGTGCGCGCTCCAGGTCAAGCGGGCCGGGGACACACCGCACAGTATGGGAAGTCTTCAACGCGACGATTAGTCCGCAAAGGACAGACCTCAGCAGGCGCAGCGAATCGTGAACTCTTTCTCTTGCCCCGCCAGCGACATGACGTGTGCGTTGAGGTTCGCCCGCACACTCCCCCGGATCTCGTTGTCGACGCGGTACAGGTCGGTCACCAGCGTTTCCCAGTCCCGGTTGCCGTCGGCCGCCCAGCGGAACGGCAGCCGGCGCAGCGACCACGGCTCGGCCGGGTCCACGGCCGCACCCGTCTCCAGCGCGGCGCGGACGATGGCGCGTTGCTGCTCGACCTCACGGGGCCGGCCACCGGGACAACCGAGCGGGAAGTCGAGGAACGTCGCGCGCGGGGCTTTGACCGCCGAGGCCGCGCGGTGCAGCGTCGTGAGGCTGGTGGTCGGCAAGCCCCGACGTTCGATCGCGCGCGCCAGGACCCCGCCGGCGACGTGGCACTGCGGGCAGAACGGCACGACCAGCACGAGGTCCACCCCCATCGCGGTGAACTCGTCCACGATCCTCGGCGCGGTCTCGGTGGCGAGCTCGTCGTACTGCGAGATCGAGCCGACCATCGACACGGCGCGGCCGGCGTAGCGGCCGATCACGCCCGCGCGCTCGAGGTCGAGCATCGTGTCGCGGGGGTAGGCGACGTTCGCGTCGGCCAGCGCGAACGCCCGGATCGGCGTCATGTGCGCGAACAGCACCTCGGACAGGTCACGCTCGCGCGGCAGCAGGCGGTAGGACAGGTCGCTGCGCTGCTCCAGCCGCTTCTGGTCCGGGTAGTAGGCGCCACACGTGACGAGCAGCCCGACGGTCGCGTCGCCCAGTGGCTTGCGCAGCGGGGTGAGCTCGGGCGCGTCGAACGTCGGCACGCTCAGCGGCGGGATGCCGAGCACGGGGCCCGCCACGTTCGCGTCGAAGTCGTAGGTCCGGGAGTCAGCCTGGACGGTCATGGGTGATCCGTTCCTTCCTCGTGGTCGGTCAAGATCCAGACTACGTCAGATATTCGAATATCTGTCCAATACTCGAATGATGACCCGAACGGACGAGCGCGGCGAAGCCGGCCCCAGGCTCGAACATTCGTAGAATGGACGGGTGCCCGACAAGGAGACCCGCAACGAGCGCGTGTACCTGAGCCTGCGTGAGGAGATCCTCTCCGGCGCGCGCGAACCGGGCTCGCCGCTGCGCACGGCGGAGCTGTGCAAACGCTTCGAGTGCAGCGTCGGCGTCGCGCGCGAGAGCCTGCTGCGCCTGGCCGAGCGCGACCTGGTGCAGGAGCGGCCGATGCAGGGCTTCCGCGTCGCGGCGCTGTCGGAGGCGGACCTGCGCGACCTCACCGAGGCCCGGCTGGAGATCGAGACCCTCGCGTTGAAACATTCGGTGCGCGAGGGCGACGCGGCGTGGGAGGCGCGCGTGGTCGGCGCCCACCACCTGCTGCTCGTCACGCCGCGCACGGACGACCCGCGGTCCTCGGTCGCGGCCGGCAAGGCCCACGGCGCGTTCCACACCGCGCTGCTCGAAGGCTGCCGCAACCAGCGCATCCTCGCGATGGCGTACCGGCTGCGCGACAAGGGTGAGCTCTACCGCCGCTGGTCCGTCGCGGAGCCGGACGGCGAACGTGACGTCGACGCCGAGCACCGCGGCCTGCTCGACGCCGTGCTCGCCCGCGATGCCGACCTGGCGGCCGGCCGCCTCGCCGCCCACCTCGAAGCGACCCACGAAACGCTCGTGAGGGGCCTCTGACGCGCGTCCACTGTGGCCGGTCCGCGCACCGTCCACAGCCGACGACGCACCGTCGCGGGGCGAACCGAGCAGGAATCGAGAAGCGCTCACGCGGCCGCCCCGGTTAGCGTCGAAGACACGCAGTCGAACCGACAACCACCGGGAGCCACCATGTCCACCACGCAAGGCATCAAGACCGTGCTGCACTCCGTCTCCGACCTGAGCAAGGCCAAGGAGGTCTACACCGCGCTGCTCGGGATCGCGCCGCAGGCCGACAGCGAGTACTACGTCGGGTTCGACACCGCCGGCCAGCACATCGGCCTCGTGCCGAACGGCGGCCCGCAGGCCGCGCCCTCGCCCGTGGCCTACTGGCACGTCGACGACATCGAGGCGAAGCTGGCCGAGGTGACCGCGGCGGGCGCCGTGGTGCGGGAGGAGCCGAAGAACGTCGGCGGCGGGCGGCTCGTCGCCACCGTCACCGACCCGGACGGCAACGTGCTGGGCCTGCTCCAGGACCGCTGAACCGCCGCCCGCTCCGGGCGAGCGGGCGGCCGATCGGCCACGAGCATCCCGCCCGAGCTGGTTGAATCGACGCCAGCCGCTCCACCGACCCCGTCGACGCCGCACGCGCGGCCCGCGTCCCAGCAGAGGGAGACCCGATGACCACGGCGAAGGCCAAGCCCTCGTCCGCGCCGCAAGGCGCCGACAGCCACGACGTGATCCGCGTGCACGGCGCGCGCGTGAACAATCTGAAGGACGTCAGCGTCGAGCTGCCGAAACGCCGCCTGACCGTGTTCACCGGTGTGTCCGGCTCGGGCAAGAGCTCGCTGGTCTTCGGCACGATCGCGGCGGAGTCGCAGCGGCTGATCAACGAGACCTACAGCGCGTTCGTGCAGGGCTTCATGCCCACGCTCGCCCGGCCGGACGTCGACGTGCTCGAAGGCCTCACGACGGCGATCATCGTGGACCAGGAGCGCATGGGCGCAGACCCGCGGTCCACTGTGGGCACCGCGACCGACGCCAACGCGATGCTGCGGATCCTCTTCAGCCGGCTCGGCAAGCCGTACATCGGTTCGCCGCAGGCGTTTTCCTTCAACGTCGCGTCGATCAGCGGCGGTGGCGCGGTGACGTTCGAACGCGCCGGGCGGACGGTGAAGGAGCGCCGCACCTTCAGCATCACCGGCGGCATGTGCCCGCGGTGCGAGGGCCGCGGCAAGGTCAACGACATCGACCTCACCGCGCTCTACGACGAGAACAAGTCGCTCAACGAAGGCGCCATCACCATCCCCGGCTACAGCATGGAGGGCTGGTACGGCCGGATCTTCCGCGGCAGCGGCTTCTTCGACGCGGACAAGCCGATCAGGAAGTTCACGAAAAAAGAGCTGAACGACCTGGTGTACAAGGAACCGACGAAGATCAAGGTCGAGGGCATCAACCTCACCTACTCGGGACTCGTGCCCGCGATCCAGAAGTCGTTCCTGTCCAAGGACGTCGACGCGATGCAGCCGCACATCCGCGCGTTCGTGGAGCGGGCGGTCACGTTCACCGTCTGCCCGGAGTGCGAGGGCACGCGCCTGTCGGCGGAGGCGCGTTCGTCGAAGATCGGCAAGCTGTCCATCGCCGACGCCTGCGCAATGCAGATCAACGACCTGGCCGAGTGGGTGAGCGGGCTGAAGGAACCGTCGGTCGCTCCCCTGCTGGCGTCGCTGCGGCACACGCTCGACTCGTTCGTCGAGATCGGGCTCGGTTACCTCTCGCTCGACCGGCCGTCGGGCACGCTCTCGGGCGGCGAGGCGCAGCGCACCAAGATGATCCGTCACCTCGGCTCGTCGCTGACCGACGTGACCTACGTGTTCGACGAGCCGAGCATCGGCCTGCACCCGCACGACATCCAGCGCATGAACGGCCTGCTGCAGCAGCTGCGCGACAAGGGCAACACCGTGCTCGTGGTGGAGCACAAGCCGGAGACGATCGCGATCGGCGACCACGTCGTCGACCTCGGCCCCGACGCGGGCAGCGGCGGCGGCGAGGTCGTGTACGAGGGCAGTGTCGAGGGCCTGCGCAAGTCCGGCACCCGCACCGGCCGCCACCTGGACGACCGCGCGAAGCTGAAGCCGTCGGTGCGCACGCCGTCGGGCGCCCTCGAGGTGCGCGGCGCGAGCACGCACAACCTGCAGGACGTGGACGTCGACATCCCGCTCGGCGTGCTCGTGGTCGTCACCGGCGTGGCCGGTTCGGGCAAGAGCTCGCTCATCCACGGCTCGGTGTCCGGCGGCGCCGACGTGGTGACCGTGGACCAGGGTGCGATCCGCGGGTCGCGGCGCAGCAACCCGGCCACCTACACCGGCCTGCTGGAGCCGATCCGCAAGGCCTTCGCGAAGGCCAACGGCGTGAAGCCGGCCCTGTTCAGCGCCAACTCCGAGGGCGCGTGCCCGAACTGCAACGGCGCGGGTGTCGTCTACACCGACCTCGCGATGATGGCCGGCGTCGCCACTCCGTGCGAGGTGTGCGAGGGCAAGCGGTTCCAGGCTTCGGTGCTCGAATACCGGTTCGGCGGCCGCGACATCAGCGAGGTCCTCACGATGCCGGTGGCCGAGGCCGTGGACTTCTTCGCCGACGGCGAAGCCAAGATCCCGGCGGCGCACAAGATCCTGCAGCGCCTGGCCGACGTCGGCCTCGGCTACCTCACACTGGGCCAGCCCCTGACCACCCTCTCGGGCGGCGAGCGCCAGCGCATCAAGCTCGCCACGAACATGGGCACCGACGGCGGCGTCTACGTCCTCGACGAGCCGACCGCCGGCCTCCACCTGGCCGACGTCGACCAGCTGCTCGGCCTCCTGGACCGCCTCGTCGACGCCGGCAAGTCGGTCATCGTCATCGAACACCACCAAGCCGTGATGGCCCACGCCGACTGGATCATCGACCTCGGCCCGGGCGCCGGCCACGACGGCGGCCGCGTGGTCTTCGAGGGCACGCCGGCCGACCTCGTCGCGAAGCGCGCCACGCTGACTGGGGAGCATTTGGCGGACTACGTCGGTGCGTGAGCCGAGCGGCTCAGGAACCTTTCGGCAGTGTGGGGGGTTCCTGAGCCGGTGCCCGGTCGCGTGGCGGTGTGCTCGGCGAACGTGGCCTCGATGACGGGCAGCGCGGCCGCGGGGGGAGCCACTGCCAGATGTGCTTGACGGAGTGCTGAACAGCGCCCGTGTAGGTGACACCGCAGACCGCACCGAGCCGATGAACCGCAGGTCAGGGTGTTGTCCACAAGCAACGCGAGTTGTGGATGATCCGGCCTCTGGCCAGCTCGACCACCCGATTCTGTCGGTGCGGGCCGATACGCTGGAAGCGGGCAGGCCCGACCGGCCTTCCCGGCCGCGTTCCAGCCCCCCGACCCGCACCGAGCGACGGATCGTGAAGGTCCGTGTGCTGCGGCGCTGGGGGCCGGCCCGGATCGCGTTCTTCCTGCGCCCGGTGCCCTCCACCGTGCACCGCGTGCTGGCTCGTTACGGCCTGGCCCGCCTGTACCATCTCGACCGGGCCACAGCCGGTCGATCCGCCGCTACGAGCGCGCCGCAGCAGGCGAACTCGTGCCCGTGGACATCAAAAAACTGGGCAGAATCCCTGACGGGGGCGGGGACCGGGCCGTGGGCCGTCAGGCCGGACACCGGCACCGCACCCGCACACCGGGCAAGACCCTCGACGCCCGCGGCCGTAGCCACGTCGGCTACAGCTACCCACACAACGCCGTGGACGATCACTCGCGGCTGGCCTACAGCGAGATCTTGCCCGACGAGCGCACAGAGACCGCCGCCGCGTTCTGGCAACGCGCGCAACTGTTCTTCACCACCCACGGAATCACAGTGCAGACAGTGCTCGGCGACAACGGCGCCTGCTACACATCACGCCTCTGGCGCGACACGCTCACCAACGCCGGGATCATCCACACACACCCGCCCCTACCGCGCAAACGGGAAAGTAGAACGCTTCAACCGCACCCTGCTCGCCGAATGGGCCTACAACAGCCCTACCCCTCCGAACGCGCCCGCCGCGACACCCTCCCCGGCTGGCTCCACACCCACAATCACCACCGCGGCCACACCGCACTCGGCGGCCACCCACCCGCCAGCCGCGTTCCCAACCTCCCACGACAAAACACCTACGGGGGTGGGGTCTGCCCGCCGAGGGGCCGGTTGCGCGCGGGCTCCGCCTCCGGCGGCTAGCGGCGCACGAGCCAGAACGACGGGGTGCGCGACCGAGAACAGCGCATCGAGCTCCACCACGGGCACGTCGAGGGTCGTGCCGAGGCGTGCGGCGAACGTCGACTTGCCCGCGCCGCTGCGGCCAAGGAGGGCGATGCGCCGCATTGCAGCGCCTCAGTTCGCGGGCAGGGCGGCGGTGAGCTTGCCGGGGTTGAGCATCCAGAGGATCTTGTCGATGCCGTCTTCCGTGGAGGTGAAGCTGATGACGCCGTACACCGCGCCGTTGCGGCTGAGGACGGCGGCGAGGTCGCCGTTGACGTGGGTGAAGACGATGTCGGCGTCCGTCCAGAAGAACGGCTGGTAGGCGCGGATGACCTTGGCGAGCGTGGCCGGGCCGAAGATCGCCGAGCGGGCGGCGCGGGCGACGCCGCCGCCGTCGGAGTAGCTCACCACGTCGGCGGCGAAGAGCTGTTCCAGCGCCGGCAGGTCGCCGGCCTGGGCGGCGGCGAGGAACGCGGTGAGCAGCTTCTTGCGTTCCTCCTCGCTCACCGGCTTACGCTTCTCCGCGGCCAGGTGCTTGCGGGCGCGGCTCACGTACTGGCGCGCCGTGACCTCGGTGGTCTGGATGATCTCGGCGATCTGCGAGTACGGGTAGTCGAACGCCTCGCGCAGCACGTACGCGGCGCGCTCGGTCGGCGTGAGCTTCTCCAGCAGCATCAGCACGGCGACCTCCAGCGCGGCGGCGCGCTCGGCGCCGAGCTGCGGGTCGGCTGTCGTGTCGACGGGCTCGGGCAGCCAGGGCCCGACGTAGGTCTCGCGCCGCGCGTACGCGGTCCGCGTGGCGTTGATGGCCAGGCGCGTGGTCGTGGTCGCGAGGTAGGCGGCCGGGTTCTCGACCACCGAGCGGTCGGCCTTCTGCCAGCGCAGCCACACCTCCTGCAGCACGTCCTCCGCGTCGGCCGCGCTGCCGAGCATGCGGTACGCGATGCCGAACAGCCGCGGGCGCACCTGCGCGAAGACCTCGGCCGCGTCGTCGAGAGTGGCGCTTCCGCTCTCTTCCATACCCCCGGCAGCCCTTCCGACGACGTGTGCGACTGACGCAGCCAGCTTACGCCCGCCCCGGAATCCGCCGGTGATCATCCACCGCGACGCCCGCCGCGACGTGGTGCTACAGATCTGTCCACAGTGGAGCTTTCCACGATCGAGTGACAGAAGGCTCGCGAACTGTCCACACCGGAGGCACGATGATCATCGGACCTGCCCGTGACAGGATCGGAGCCGGAATGCGAACAGTGCCGGGAAACGACCGTGGCGGCCGGTGGCGGCGGTCTTTGCTGATCGTCGCCGGGGTGCTGGTGCCGGGAGGGCTGCTGACGGCGCCCGCCTCGGCCGCGCCGGCAGCCGACTACTCGCTCGCCGGGGACACCTACGCGGGCGCGCAAATCGCGGCACACGAAGGGGTGCACAGGGGCCCTGACCTGGCCCGGGCCGACGTCGACCAGACGCTCGGCCACGACGTGAGCGGGCATACCGGCGCCGTCGACTGGAAAGCCGCGAGCGGGGCGGGCGCGCGGTTCACCTACGTCAAGGCGACCGAGGGCACCGGATTCGTCAACCCGCAGTTCGGCGCGCAGTACGACGGCGCCCACGCCGCCGGCATCATCCGCGGCGCCTACCACTTCGCGCGCCCCGACGTCTCCGGCGGCGCGCAGCAGGCGGAGTACTTCATCGCGAACGGCGGGGCCTGGCGCGGCGACGGCAAAACGCTGCCCGGAGCCCTCGACATCGAGTACAACCCGTACGGCGACGCCTGTTACGGCAAGAGCCCGGCCGACATGACCAACTGGATCGCCGACTTCACCCGCACCTACCTCGCGAAGGAAGGCCGCAGCGCGCTGATCTACACCTCCACCACGTGGTGGAAACGCTGCACCGGCAACACGAACCGCTTCGGCAACACGAATCCGCTGTGGCTCGCCCGCTACGCCCCGCAGATCGGCGAGCTGCCGGCGGGCTGGGACAAGCAGAGCATCTGGCAGTTCTCGCGCACCGGCGGCCTGCCGGGCGACCAGAACTACTACAACGGGCCGTTCAACCGGGTTCAGGCACTGGCGAGCGGGCCGGCCGCCGCAGCGTGACCCCGGCATGAAAAGCGCGGCGCCCGAGCGTCTCGAACGCCTCCGCCAGCTCGGGCGGTCCGACGACCTCCAGGTCCGCGTCGAACCGCCCGAACGCGGCGGCCAGCGAAACCCACGACCACGAGCCCAGCTCCAGCCGGCACCGGTCCGGGCCGGCCTCCTCGACGACGGCGTCCCCGGCGTAGCGCGACACCGCCGCGGCGGGCAGGTCGAGCAGCACCGAGCCGCGGCAGGGCCAGCCGTTGCCGGAGCCCTGGAACCGGCTGGTCACGAAGGCGGCGACGCTGCCGCCGGGCAGCTCGCGCGGGGTGAACCGCGGTCCGGTCGGCGTGCGGGGCGTGAGCCGGTCGGCACGGAAGACGCGCCAGTCGCCGCGGTCGAGGTCCCAGGCCACGAGGTACCAGAGGCCGCCGCGGGCGACGAGGTGGTGCGGTTCGACGCGCCGCGGCGCCGGGCCAGGCGGGTAGTCGAAGCGCAGCACCTCGCTCGCGTGGACGGCGGCGCCCAGCGCGGCGAGCACTTCGCCGCCGACCTGCGGCCCCGGCCGGGCGAGCGCCGTCACGCGGACAGTGTCGATCCGGTGCCGCAGCCGGGCGGGCATGACCTGGCGCACGGTCGTCAACGCCCGCGCGGCCGCCTCCTCGATGCCCGCGCCGGCGGTGGTCGCGAGCTGCAGGGCGACGGCGAGCGCGACGGCCTGCTCGTCATCGAACAGCAACGGCGGCAGCTGCGCGCCGGCGTCGAGGCGGTAGCCGCCGTCGGGTCCCTTGGCCGCGACGATCGGATATCCCAGCTCCCGCAGGCGATCGACGTCGCGCCGGACGGTGCGCGGGCTGACGGCGAGCCGCTCGGCCAGCGCCGCGCCCGGCCAGTCGCGGCGCGCCTGCAGCAGCGAGAGCAACGCCAGCAGGCGGGCGGAAGTCTTCGGCACGGTTTCATCCTGACGGACGAAGCGGCCACATCCTGTCCGCTACCCCTGCCACGATGACGGCATGAGCGAAAAGACCGAACTCCTCACCCAGCTGGCCGAGGCCCGGGAGACGTTGAAGGCGAGCGTCCGCGACCTCACCGACGAGCAGCTCGGCGAGCGCCCCACCGTCAGCGAGCTGTGCCTCGGCGGGCTGGTCAAGCACGTCGCGTCGATGGAAGAGCAGTGGCTGCGTTTCGCCGTCGAAGGCGCGTCGGCGATGAGCTACGAGCTGCCCGAGGGCGTGACCTGGGCCGATTTCGCGGCGGGGACCGCGCGCGAGTACCCGAAGTGGGCGATCGAGCACCAGGCCGAGTTGAGCATGCAGCCCGGCGACACGCTGGCGGCGATCCTGAAGCGCTACGACGAGGTCGCCGCGCGGACCGAGGAGATCGTCACCGCCGTGCCCGATCTGGCGGCGACGCACCCGCTGCCGGAGGCGCCGTGGCACGAGGCCGGGGCCGAGCGCAGTGTGCGCGGGGTCCTGCTGCACGTGATCGTCGAGACCGCGCAGCACGCGGGCCACGCCGATCTGCTGCGCGAGACGCTCGAAGCGTCGTGACCCTGCTGGGCAACCGCGCGCTCAACCGCGCGACGCTCGCCCGCCAGCTGCTGCTGGAGCGCGCCGACCTGCCCGCGCTCGACGCCGTCGCGCACCTGTGCGGGCTGCAGGCGCAGGAGCCGCAGGAACCGTTCACGGGCCTGTGGTCGCGGTTGCGGGGGTTCGACCCGACTGAGCTGTCGGAGCTGCTGGTCGGGCGGCAGGTGGTCCGGACCCATCTCATGCGCCGCACCGTGCACCTCGTCACCGCCGACGACGCCCTCGCCTGGCGCACCCGCCACGACGCGATGCTGCGCCAGCGCGTCCTCGGCGTGTACCGGCGCGAGCTCGACGGCGTCGACCTCACCGAGCTCGCCGCGGCGGGCCGCGCCGTCCTGGCCGACGGCGAACCGCGGTCCATGCCCGAGCTCGCCCGGGCCGTCGCGGACCGCTGGCCCGCGCCCGGGCCGCGCGCGCTGGGCGAGATGCTGGTCGCCGCGCTGGTGCCCGTCGTGCAGCTGCCGCCACGCGGGGTGTGGCGCGAGAAGGCAGGCGTGCGGTACCTGCCGCTGTCCGCCTGGCTGGGCCGCGACGTCCCGGCTCCCCCGGACGACGTCGTGGGCGCCGAGCTGGTCCGCCGCTACCTCGCCGCGTACGGCCCCGCTGCCACCGCCGACCTGCGCGCGTGGTCCGGCCTCGCCGGGCTGCCCGCCGCGGTCGCCTCGGTGCGCGCCGAACTCGTCTCCTTCCGCGACGACCGCGGCCGCGAACTGCTGGACCTCCCCGACGCCCCGCGGCCCGACCCGGACACCCCGGCGCCCGTCCGCTACCTCCCCGCGTTCGACAACGCCCTCCTCGGCTACGCCGACCGCACCCGCATCGTCGACGACGCCCACCGCAACCTCTCCGTCGCGGGCTCCCGCGTCCTCCTCGTGGACGGCCGCGTCACAGCGACGTGGACCGTCGAGGAGGGCACGGTGGTGGTGTCCCCGTTGCGCCGCCTGACGCGGGCGGAGCGCGCGGCCGTCTGCGACGAAGGCGAGGCAGTGGCGTTGTTCTTGTCGGACGGGGAACACCGGGGCGTCCGCGTCGAAAGGTGACGCCGAATGCCGGAGTGGCCTGAGTTTGGGCTTCAACGGCAACGGGGAACTCGGCGACGGCACCGAGACCGACCGCGCCGTCCCCGGGTCAGTGTGCGCTGTGAGGGCAACGGACTGCACGGCCACGCCACTCACCGGGATCACCACGCTCGCCGTCTGCGGCCAGGTCACCCTGGCTCGCACGTCCGAAGCCACGATGCTCGCCTGGGGCGCGAACTTCGACGGCATGCTCGGCAACGGGACCACGACCGACAGCCTCGCCCCGGCCGCGGTTCTGTCTTCCCCGTTGACAGGCGTCGCCGCGATCGCTGCCGGACGCCGGCACCGCCTCGCGATCCGGGCCGGGTCCTGAGGGGCAAGCACCAGCGCGCTGACCCCGCGGTACTAGGACCACCGGACGATGGTGACCGGCCCCGGGGCGGCGTGACGATGAGGACATGACGAACTCACCGCAGAACAGCACGCAGCGGACCCGGCGCCGGGTCATCGGGGTGGCCGCGGGGACGGTGGCGGCCGCCGGGATCGTGACGGCGGTCGTGTGGGGCGGGGTGGCCGCGGGGTCACCGGAGCCCGCGACGAGGCCGGCCGCAGTTGTGTCCTTTGAGGACAATCCGCAGGCCGGGGGCCGGACCACGGCGGCCGTGGTGCCCGGGGATCGGCGCGGGGGCACGGGGGTCGAGCCGGGGGACGATCGGGATGCCCGGGCTCAGGTGACCGATGGCCGGGCACCGCAGTCGACCACGTACGCGCCGCCGACCGCCACCACGCACCCGGAAACGAGCCGCAACCACGTCGAGCCCGGCGATGACCACGGCCGGCACGTCGAGCCGGGAGACGACCACGGCCGGCACCTCGAGCCCGGGGACGACCACGGGCGCCACAACGAGCCCGGTGACGACCACGGCGGCGACAGCGGCCACGGTGGTCCCGGCCGGCACTGAACAACTCCACAAAGGACGGTGCCACCGCCGGAAACCCCGGCAGTGGCAACGACCTCCGTCAGTGGTTCGGCCGCTTCAGGCCGGTCAGGTCGCGCTTGACGACGGTGTTGCGGTCGCCCACGGTGTTGCCGAAGGCGAACTGCGGCCAGTAGCCCATGATCTCCTGGCGGCTGCGCTCGCTCCACTGGCGGGCGAGTGCGCTGCGGGACTTGTAGAAGTTCAGCGCGTAACCGTGGGTGTGCGGGCGAAGGATTGAGAAGCCGCCCGGGTATTCCTTGGCGGCGGCCACTTCCTGCAGCGTCACGCGCGGGGCCGTCGGGCTGATCGTGCGGTGGTTGCGGTGGGTGTGACCCGCGTGGTGCAGGAACACGCCCGGCGTCTGCGAGTACCAGTCGAGGATCTGCGCGGCCTGGGTGGCGTCGACGGAGCTGCCCGCGGTGATCGGGAACGCCGAGTCCTGCATCACGAGCGGGTGGTGGCCGAACACGAGCGTCGGCTGGTCGCGGTGGTTCTTGAGGTCGGTGCGGAACCAGTCGAGCTGCTCGGCCGACAGGCCGCCGGCGTCGCCGCCGTTGCCGGGCTTGTCGTAGGTGTCGAGGCCGATCACGTGCAGGCCGGACAGGTCACGCGAGAAGTAGGTGCGCTCGGTGTGCGGGAAGTACGCGTCGTGGAAGCAGTCGTTGCCCTGCCACTGCCCGACGCGGCAGGTCGAGTACGCGTCGCCGATGTGCGCGCGGTCGTGGTTGCCGCGCGTGACGAAGTAATCCTCCTGGTAGCGGCCGAAGCGCGAGAGCAGGTGCCCGGCACGGCTGAGGTCGGTCGGCATGGCCTCGGAGGAGATGTCACCGGCGGCGAGCAGGTAGCGCGGGTCGAAGCGCTTCACGTCCTGCACCAGCGATTCCAGCATCACCTCCGGGTACGGCGGCAGCCCGGGCACCTGAGAGATCCCGATGTACTGCGGCTGCCCGCCGACGAGCCCGGCCTGCGTCTCGCCCATGTGGGTGTCGTTGCACAGCACCACCGAGAACAGGTGGCTGCCCTCCGGCGGCTGCGGCGTCTTGAACTCGAACGGTCACGTCGTGCCGAGGCCGCGGTCCGTGGTGCCCACGGCGTTGCCGGCGATGAGCGTGAACGCGGTGGGCGCGGCGAGCTTGCCGTTGGAACGGGCCTGGTAGTAGTACGTCTGGCCCGGCTCGAGGTCGGTCAGCTCGACGTAGTGGTACGGGGTGTGGCCGGTGATGTCGTGCGCGACCCGGTTGAGGCGGTTGGGGTTGGTGCCGTAGCGGACTTCGCCGTCGGCGTCGGCCGGGACCATGCGGCCGAGCCCGTCGTCGGTGCCGGCGCGGCCGGTGTACCACGTGATCACGGCGCGGTCTTCCGCGAGCGTCACGAGTTCGAGGTTGACGGGCGTCACCGGGCCCGAGCCTTGGGAGTCGGTCGCGGCCAGCGCGCGGGCGGGGTCGAGCAACGTCGTCGAACCCGCCGCAGCGGCGGCGTACGCGGTCCAGCGCAACAGGTCTCGGCGGGTGAAATCGCAAGCAGGCATGCGCTGCAAGCTCAAGCCGCCCATTGAACGGAACACCGCACCAGGGAGAAACGCAAGTGTCGACACTCGGAAGTCGGCCGATTCCCGGGTGCTCGACCGGGCCCGGTTCCGCCCGCCGGAACGTCGGGCGGGCGGAACCGGGCCGGGTCAGGCGACGAGCCGCAGCGGCTGTTCGAGCGCGTCGACCAGCACGCCCAGCCACGAAGCCGCCAGCGCCCCGTCGATCGCGCGGTGGTCGACCGCCAGCGTGAGCGCCAGCTGCGTCGCCACGGTCAGCTCGCCGTCCACCACCACGGCACCGGCTTTCCCGGCGCCCACCGCGAGGATCGACGACTGCGGCGGGTTGATGATGGCCGTGAACTCGTCCACGCCGTACATGCCGAGGTTGCTCACCGCGATCGAGCCGCCTTCGAGGTCCTGCTGCCTGAGCTTGCCCTCGTCGGCCTGGCTCGCGAACCCCTTGACCTGGCCCGAAATCGCGCTCGGCGCCAGCTTCTCGACCCCGCGCACGACCGGCGTGACCAGGCCGCGCCCGGACGCGATGGCGACGCCGACGTCGACCGAGTCGTACTTGCGCAGCGCGTCCTCGGTCCAGATGACGTTGGCGTCGGGCACCTCGGTGTGCGCGACGGCCACGGCCCGGATGATCAGGTCGTTGACCGAGATCCGTGCCGGCGACACCTCGTTGAGCTGCTTGCGCAGAGCCAGCAGCGCGTCGATCCGCGCCGTGCGCCGCACGGAGAAGTGCGGCACCGTCTGCTTGCTCATCGTCAGCCGGCTCGCGATGGCGCGGCGGATCCGGGTGTGCGGGATCTCGGTGAACGACGCGCCTGCCGCCGGTTCACGGCGGACGGGCACGGATTCGGTCACGGGCTTTTCGGGCGCCGGAGCCGGTGCCGGCGCCGGTGCGGGCTGTGGCACGGCGGGCGCCGGCCGGTCCGCTCGCGCGATCGCGGCCTCCACGTCCTTGCGCACGATCCGCCCGTTCGGCCCGGTCCCGGTCACCGCTTCGAGCCCGATCCCGGCTTCCTTCAGCATCTTGCGCGCCAGGGGGCTCGCGAAGATCCGCTCACGGGACCCGTTCGACGCGGCGGGCACCGGCTCAGATTCGGCCGGTTCAGACTCGGCCGACTCAGACGGGGCCGAGCCGTTCTGCGAAGCCGAAGCCGATCCACCCAGCTCCGCCAGCAGCCCGCTCACGTCCTCCCCCACGGCACCCAGCACGGCGATCGGCGTGCCGACCTCCACCGTCGTCCCGCGGTCCACCAGCTGCCGCAGCACGGTCGCGCCGGCTTCGGCTTCGACCTCCACGGCCGCCTTGTCCGTCTCCAGCACGGCCAGTGCCGTGCCGGCGTCGAACGCCTCGTTCTCGGGCACCAGCCACTCGCTCAGCACGGCCTCGGTCGACCCCGTGGCGACTTCGGGCACCCGCAACAGCGTTGCCATCGTTGGAACTCCTCGCTGCCAGTCGCAGTTGCGGTCAGTCGGACAGGCGCCGCAGCGCCGCGGTCACTTCCTCGGTCCGCGCGATCGCCGCGCGTTCGAGGACCTTGCTGATGCTGGGCGACGCCTCGCCGCCGGTGACGCGCTCGATCGGCGCGTCGAGCCAGTCGAACAGGCGGCGCTGGATCTCGTCGGCGAGCCGGCCGCCGTAGGAGGTGCCGATGGCGCCCTGCTCGACGATCAGCACCCGGTTGGTCTTGCGGACACTGCGTTCGATCGTGTCCCAGTCGAGGCTCGCGCGGTCGAGCCAGCGCAGGTCGATCAGGTCGGCGCTCACGCCGGTCTCGTCGAGGGCCTCGAGGCAGTGCCCGACCATGGACAGGTAGCTGATCACGGTGAGGTCGTCGCCCGTGCGCCGCAGCGCGGCCTTGCCGACGGGGATGCGGTAGTCGAAGTCGTCGACCGGCGCGGTGCCCGTGGAGGCGTAGAGGTCCACGTGCTCCAGCACCACGACCGGGTCGTCGCAGGCCAGCGCGGTGTTCAGCAGGCCCACGTAGTCGAACGGGTTCGACGGCGCCACGACCCGCAGCCCGGGTGCCGTGGTGAGGACACCGGCCGGGTCCATCGAGTGCTGCGAGCCGTAGCCGGTGCCCGCGGCGAGCTTGCTGCGCAGCACGAACGGCACGCTGCCGGTCCCGCCGAACATGTGGCGCGCCTTGGCGACCTGGTTGAACAGCTGGTCGGCTGCGACCCACATGAAGTCGGCGTACATGAACTCGACGATCGGGCGGGCCCGGCCGTCGATGGCCATGCCGCCCGCGAGGCCCGCGAAGGCGTTCTCGCTGATCGGCGTGCCCAGCACGCGCTCGGGTGCCGTTTCGATGGCCTTCTTGGTGGCGCCGTTGGTGCCGCCCTTGAGCCGGTCGACGTCCTCGCCGAGCACGACCACGCGCTCGTCGGTCTCCAGCCGCCGGGCGAGGACATCGCTCACGGTGTCGATGAAGCGCCGTTCCTTGAGCGCGCCGCTGAAGGACTCGGCTTCCTCGTAGCGGCTTCCGTCCAGTTCGGACAGATCACCGCGCACGCCGACGTCGACGAACGCCGGGTCCGGCCAGGCGGAGTCCTTGATGCGGCGCTTGCCGTCCGGGCCGTCTTCGAGGAAGCTGTCGCCGATCTCGTGCAGCGTCCGGGTGATCTCTTCGTCGAACGCCTTGAGCCGGTCGTCGTCGGCGAGGCCGCGGCGCACGACGTGACCGCGCAGCAGGTCGATCGGGTCGCGGTCGCGCCAGGACTTCTCCTCGTCCTTCGTGCGGTAGCCGAAGGCGCTGCCCGGGTACGGGCCGTTCTGGTGGAAGTAGCGGTAGACCTCGGCCTCGACGATGGTCGGCCCGTTGCCCGCGCGCATGTGGGCCACGGCCTCGCTCATCGCCAGGTGCACGGCGAGGGGATCCATTCCGTCCACCTGCCAGCTCGGGATGTTGAACCCGAGGCCGCGTGCGGAGAGCCGGGTTTCGGCCGTGGCCGTGTCGACCGGCGTGGACACCGCGTACTGGTTGTTCTCGATGAAGAAGCAGACGGGCAGTTTCCACGCGGCGGCGAGGTTGAACGTCTCCAGCACCGAGCCGATGTTCACGGCACCGTCGCCGAAGTAGGTGACGGTGACCGCGTCGGTGCCGGTGTGGCGCTGGTTCCAGGCGAAGCCCGCGGCCTGCGGCACTCCCCCGCCGACGATCGCGTTGGTGCCCATCGCGCCGGCCTCGCGCCACTGCAGGTGCATCGACCCGCCGCGCCCGCTGCCGTAGCCCTCGGCCAGGCCGCAGATCTCGGCGAGCGTGCGGCGCAGCACCGTGCGGACCTCGTCGTCGAGCGCCGGCAGGCCGGTGGGCTTCGGGGCGACGTGGCCGAAGGCCTTGGCGAGGAACTGGTGGTGGCCGCGGTGCGAGCCGTTCACGAAGTCGTCGCTGCGCAGCGGGGCGATCGAGCCGACGGCGCCGCCCTCCTGGCCGATGCTCGAGTGGGCCGGGCCGTGCACGAGGCCCTGGCCGGCGAGTTCCAGCACGTACTCCTCGAACGACCGGATCCACTGCGCCCGCCCGAGCAGGCTCAGCAGCAGGTCCGGTGCGGCTTCGTCCCAGTCCTCCGGCGTGGCGCGCAGGCGGATCCAGGGCGCGCCGGCGACCAGTGACTCGTGAGTGGCCATCAGGGCTCCTCATCTTCGAATGGATCCATTGCGAAAGGCTTGACGGAGACTATGCCGTCAAGTAGCCATGAAAAGCAAGTGAATGGATCCATTGGAGGTGTGCTCATGCCGATCCCCGGAGTGACGGGCGTCGACCACTTCGGCCTCACGGTGCCGGACCTCGACCAGGCCCACGAGTTCTTCACCGAGGTACTGGGCTGCGAATACCTGTACCGGCTCGGACCGTACGAGCACGACGACAGCTGGATGAGCGAGCATCTCGGCGTCGACGACAAGGCGGTGATGCGGCGTCTGCACTTCTACCGGCTCGCCGGCTTGGCGATCTTCGAGGTGTTCCAGTACGAGGCGCCGGAGCAGAACCTCGTCCCGCCGCGCAACTCCGACGTCGGCGGGCACCACATCGCGCTGTACGTGGAGGATCTCGACGCCGCCGTCGCCGACCTGCACCGCCGCGGCCTGCGCGTGCTCGGCGAGCCGACCACCAGCAGCGGCGCGAGCGAAGGACAGCGGTGGGTGTACTTCCTGTCACCGTGGGGCCTGCAGTGTGAGCTAGTGTCCTATCCGAACGGAAAGGCCTTCGACCACAACCCGAAGGCGTTCGACTGAGCCTTGTCCGGCTGAGTCCGGGACCACCGCCGCGAGGCGTTCGATCGAGAGGAACGGGCGTGGCCGTACCCGCGGGTGTCGCGAGCCAGCGCGTCGCCGACGAGCTGCGAGCGCGGATCCTCGACGGCCGCCTCGCCCCGGGCACGCGCATCATCCAGGACGAGCTCGCCGAGGAGCTGCACACCAGCCGCCTGCCGGTGCGCGAGGCGCTGCGCATCCTGGAGTCCCGAGGGCTGGTGACCCTGCGCGCCAACTCCGGCGCGTGGGTCACCTCCATGGACGTACGCGAGTGCGAGCTGTCGTACAAGATGCGCGAACGGCTGGAACCCTTGCTGCTGGCCGAATCCGCGCCCCGGCTGTCCGATGGGGACATCGACGAGCTGGAAGCCCTCGAGGACCGCATCGAGAAGACGGACGACGTCGAGGAGTTCCTCGTGCTCGACCGGCAGCTGCACTGGACGGTCTACCGCCACCACGACGCCCACGACCTCGCCGCCATCCTCAACCGGCTGTGGGACACCACGCAGCACTACCGCCGGGCGTTCACGCGCCTGGCCGGCGAACGCCGCAGCTGGATCATCCGCGCGGAGCACCGCCTGCTCATCGAGGCGCTGCGCCAGCGCGACCACGCCTCGGCGGAGCGCATCCTGGAGCTGCACATCCGCCGGACGCGGGTGGAATTGGTGAAGCACCCGGAGGTGTTCGCGGTGCCCGTCCCGTCGGGAAACGGGTTTAACGGTCACTGAACACCCGGCCCGGTGTCCCGCTCGCGCGCAAGGCGGGGGTGTCGGTGAGCCTCGTGAGCCGGATCGAGAACGGCAAGGCCCGGCCCTCGGTCGCGTCGCTGTACGCGCTGGTGCAGCACCTGAACCTGACCGGGGACGAGCTGGTCGACCCCGCCGGCGCACGAGCCGAAGCGCGGAGGGCCACCCCTCGTCAGGCAACGGCCGATCCGTGGCCGGCGAGCTCCCGGCGCCGCAGAAGCTGATCAGCGCGCCCTGGTGCAGCTGGGCGAGACCCGCCGCACGCTCAAGCTCGAAGTCGCGCGGCATCACCTGGGCGAGCCCGCCGTTGGCGTCCGGATGGTGCACGCGCCGTTCAGCTCGCCGGAGTGACGCGGTGTCCCGCGGTATGCTGCGTCGCGACAGTGGTCACTCTCAATGACAGTCAGCACAGGTGACCACCTCGACCGGAAGGGTGCCGTCATGACTCGACTGGCTTTCGGGTTCTCGCTCGTGCCGACGCTCGACGTCGGCGCGCACTGCGAGCTGGCGGTGGCCGCGGAGGAGCACGGGCTGGAGTTCCTCGGCATCCAGGACCACCCGTACGTGCCGGAGTACCTCGACACCTTCGTGCTCGCGGGCGCCCTGCTGGCCGCCACCCGCCGCATCCACGTGCTCCCCGACGTGACGAACCTGCCGCTGCGGCCAGCCGCGATGCTCGCCAAGGCCGCCGCGTCGCTCGACCTGGTGTCCGGTGGGCGGTTCGAGCTCGCCGTCGGCGCGGGCGGCTACTGGGACGCCATCGAGCGCCTCGGCGTCCGGCGGCGCTCGCGGGCCGTGGCCAACGCCGCCCTGGAGGAGGCGTTCGAGGTCATGCGGGCGATCTGGCGCGCCGACCGGCGGCCGCTGCACCACCGCGGCGTTCACTACACAGTGGACGGTCTCGTGCCCGGGCCCGCGCCCGCGCACCCGATCGAGCTGTGGACCGGCGCGCAGGGACCGAAGGCGCTGGCCCTGACCGGCCGGATCGCCGACGGCTGGGCCGCGCCGATCCCCTCGTACCTGCCCTACGAGCAGTGGGGTCCGGCCCACACGATCCTGGACGAGGCCGCCACCGCTGCCGGCCGCCGGCCGTCGGACGTGCGCCGGATCTGCCAGATCGTCGGCACGATCACCGACGCGCCCGGCACTCTGCGGGTCACCACCGGCGCCGAACCCGTGCGCGGCGACGCGGCCCAGTGGGCCGAGTTGCTGACCCGCTCGGCCACCGAACTGCCCTTCACGACGTTCGTCTTCTGGCCGGAGCACCAGACGATCGACCAGGTGCTGCGCTTCGCGCGAGACGTCGTCCCGGCCGTCCGGCGGGCGGTCGAGGGCTAGGCCGGCGGGTCCCCGGGCGAGACCAGGCCGGTTTCGTAGGCCAGCACCACTGCTTGGGCGCGGTCACGCAGGGACAGCTTCGCGAAGATCCGGGCGACGTGGGTTTTGCTCGGCTGCCGATCGCGGCGGTGCTGCACAACGAATGAAGTGCTGGAGCGGGCCTGTCGTGGCGGGCCCGCTTCAGTCCACTTCGGACTGCTGGGCGCGGCGGTAGTGCCGGCGCGCCTTGAGGCGGTTGCCGCACGTGGCCATCGAGCACCAGCGGGCGGTGTTGGCCTTGCTGTGGTCGATGAGGAACAGGCGGCACTCCGGGTTGGCGCAGGGGCGCAGGCGGCCGGATTCGCGCAGGCCGTCCCAGGTGAGGACCGCGCGTGCGGCCGCGGTGTGGCCCGCGGGGGCGTCGAGGGTCCAGCCGATGCCGTCGGCGCCGAGGGTCGCGAGGTAGCCGACGCCTTCGACGAAACGCCCGACCGACGACGGTTCCGCGTCGCCGCGCACCACGTCCTGCAGGGTCGCGCGCAGGTCGAGCAGCGTGCGCCACTCCGCTTCCGTCGCCGGCTGGCCGTGGGCGGAGAGCCAGCGCAGGGCGTCTGCCGAGTCGGCGAGGTCGTCGTGCGGTGTGCCGTCGACGAGTGCCGTGGTGTTCAGCAGGTCGAGGACCAGTGTCTCGTCTGGCTCCATCGCTCTTCCCTCCATTGACCTAACCCTCAAATTCCCTCTTGACAGGTTAGTTCTACCATGTTTGAGTTCTAACTACCAGCAGCGACTTTAAGGGTTAGACATGAACGTGACGCCGATGCACCCGAGGACCAGCGAAGCCATGTCGATGTCGGAGATGGGTCAGTCCGAGATGTCCGGGTCCGGGATGCCGATGGGCCGGATGTCGATGTCCGGGCCGTCGTCGAGCCCGCTGCGGACGTTCCTGCGGACCGAGTCCGGCAGCGCCGGGATCCTCGTCGCGGCGATCGTGGTGGCGCTGGCCTGGGCGAACCTGGCGCCGGGCGCGTACGACACCGTGTGGAACTGGGTGCTGAGCGTGCGGGTCGGGCCGCTGAGCGCCGCGCTGCCGGTGCGCGACTGGGTCAACAGCGGCCTGATGACGCTGTTCTTCCTGGTGGTGGGGCTGGAGGCGCGGCGTGAGTTCGACCTCGGCGACCTGCGCGAACGCCGCCGCCTGATCCTGCCCGCCGTCGCCGGGCTGGCCGGCATGGCGGTGCCGGTGCTGATCTACCTGGCGCTCAACGGCGGCGGGCCCGGCGCGCACGGCTGGGGCGCGGCGATGTCGACCGACACGGCGCTGGCGCTGGGCGTGTTCACCGTGGTCGGGCGGGGTGCGCCCGAGCGGATCCGCACGTTCGTGCTCACCGTGTTCGTGGTGGACGACATCGTGGCGCTGGTGGTCATCGCGCTGGCGTACAGCGGGCACGTGGACCTGATGGCCGTCGGGATCGCCGCCGCCGCGTACGCCGGGGTGCTGGCGAGCCGCCGGCTCGACTACCGCTACCGCAAGCCGGTGTTCACCGCGCTGGCGCTGACGGTGTGGGGCGCGCTGCTGACCAGCGGGATCGACCCGGTCGTGGCGGGTCTGGCGGTGGGGCTCGCGACGTCGGCGTACGTGCCGAAGCGCGACTCGCTGGAGGAGGCGACCCAGCTGGTGCGCCTGTTCCGCGAGCAGCCCACCGCGGAGGCGGCCAGCTCGGCGAGCAAGCGGCTGAGCGCCACGCTGTCGGCCAACGCCCGGCTGCGCCACGCCTTCCACCGCGTGACGAGCTACGTCGTCGTCCCGCTGTTCGCGCTGGCCAACGCCGGCATCACCGTGAACACCGAGGTGCTGGGGAGCGCGGTGACCGCGCCGATCACCGTCGGGATCTTCCTCGCCTACGTGCTGGGCAAGCCGGTCGCGGTGTTCGGCTCCTCGTGGCTGCTGACCCGGCTGACCGGCGGGGCGCTGCAGCCGCAGGTCGGCTGGGCCGGGGTGCTGAGCGGCGGCGCGATGGCGGGGGTCGGGTTCACCGTGTCGCTGCTGATCGCCGACCTCGCCTTCACCGGGCGAGAACTGGAAGAGGCGAAGCTCGGCGTCCTCGCAGCCGCGGCGGGCGCGGCGCTGCTGACCTTCCTCGTGCAGAAGGTCACGGCCGCGCTGCCGGAGGAGGTGCGGACCCGCGCGCTGCTCGGCGACGCGCCCGTGCTGACCGACCTCGTCGCTCCGGTGGACCTGAGCCGCGACCACGTGCGCGGGCCGGAGGACGCGGCGGTGACCGTGGTCGAGTACGGCGACTTCGAGTGCCCGTGGACCGGCATGGCGGCACCGACCGCGCGCGAACTGCTGGCCGAGAACAGCGACATTCGCTACGTGTGGCGCCACCTGCCGCTGCACGACATCCACCCCCACGCGCAGCTGGCGGCCGAGGCCGCCGAGGCGGCGGGCGCGCAGGGCGCGTTCTGGCCGATGCACGACCTGTTGCTGGGCAACCAGACCGACCTGCACTTCGACGCCCTCGTCGGCTACGCCGAGCAGCTGGGCCTCGACGTCGACCGCTTCCGCGACGACCTGCTGCGCCGCCGGTTCGCCGGCCACGTCGAGCGCGACGTCGAGTCGGCCGACCTCAGCGGGGTCGCGGGGACGCCGACGTTCTTCGTCAACGACCAGCGCCACGACGGCCCGCAGGACCTCGCGACCCTGACCACCGTGATCACCGGCGCCCGCAGCCGCGTGGCCGCTTTCGCCCCCGCTGCGGCGATCGTGGCCGCCGCGGCCTGAGCACCGTCCACAAGAGACCTGTCCACTCGGGACACCCGGAGGAAGTCATGTCCGCTCACACCACCGTCAACACCACCGCCCCCGCCGAGATCGACACCACGGGCGCACTGAGCCCCGCCGTGGGCCTCGTCCCGGGCATCTACATCACCCGCCACGGCGCCCGGTTGCCAATCTGGCCCCGCCACCGGCACGCGACACCGAAAACGCGCTGAGCCGCTTGACGGCAGCGGATTCCCGTCGATTGGCGGGAATCCGCTGCCGTCTGGCACCCAGACCGGCAGTCGGCGCGCTCAGCCCAGCCCTTCGGACTCAGCCCAAGCATCTGCATCACCCGCCAGGGCGCCCGGTTGCCGATCTGGCCTCGGCGCCGGCACCGAAGTCACGCTGAGCCCGACGGACCGCAGCGGAATCCCCTCGGCTGACGGGAATCCGCTGCTGTCTGGCACCCGGCCAGTAGTCGGCGCGCTCAACCCCGCCCTCGGCCTCAGCCCATGCACCTACGTGACCCGCCACGACGCTCGGTTGCCGATCTGGCCCCGCCGCCGGCACGCGACACCGAAAACGCGCTGAGCCGCTTGACGGCAGCGGATTCCCGTCGGTTGGCGGGAATCCACTGCTGTCTGGCATCCAGACCGGTAGTGGACGTACTCAGCCCAGCCCTCGGATTCAGCCCGGGCATCTACATCACCCGGCGAGCCACTCGGTTGCCGATCTGGCCTCGGCGCCGGCACCGAAGTCACACTGAGCCCGATGCACGGCAGTGGATTCCCGCCGCTTGGCAGGAATCCACTGCCGTCTGGCACCCCGGCCAGTAGTCGGCGCGCTCCCCGCCCTCGGCCTCAGCCCAGCACCTACGTCACCCGCCACGACGCTCGGTTGCGAATCTGGCCCCGCCGTCGGCACGCGACACCGAAGTCGCACTGAGCCCACTGCACAGCAACGGAATCCCGCCGGTTGGCGAGATCCCACTGCTGTCTGGTACCCAGGCCGGCAGTGGGCGCACTCAGCCCAGCCCTCGGCCTCAGCCCGAGCACCTCCATAACCCGCCACGACGCTCAGTCGTTGTTCTGACCCCGACGCCGACACACGGCACCGAAAACGCGCCGATCCCGTTGCACGGCACCGGATTCCCGCCTGTTGGCCCGAAACCGCTGCCGTCTGGCACCCAGACTGGCAGTGGGCACACACACCCAGCCTTCGGCCTCAGCCTGAGCATCTACGTCACCCCGCGAGGCACTCAGTTGCCGTTCTGCCCCCGGCGCCGCACACGGCACCGAAAACGCGCTGAACCCGTCGCACGGCAACGGAATCCCACCGGTTGGCAGCCCGCCGCTGTCTGGCACCCAGGCCGGCAGCGGGCGCACGCAGCCCAGACCTCTGACTCAGCCCATGCACCTACGTCACCCGCCACGACGCTCGGTTGCGAATCTGGCCCCGCCGTCGGCACGCGACACCGAAGTCACACCGGGCTCGTTGCACGGCAGCGGATTCCCGCCGGTTGGCGAGATCCCACTGCTGGCTGGCACCCAGGCCGGCAGCGGGCGCACGCAGCCCAGCCCTCAGACTCAGTCCAAGCATCTCCATAACCCGCCACGGCGCTCGGTTGCCGATGTGCCCCCAGGCATCGGCAACCGAGCGCCGAAGTCACACTGAGCCCGTCGCACGGCAGCGGATTCCCGCCTGTTGGCGCGAATCCGCCGCTGTCTGGCACCCAGGCCAGTGGTCGGCGCGCCCCGTGGTTCCTAGCGTGACGGCCATGACCGAAGTGCTGCTGCCGATCGTGATCGGCCTGGTGTACGTGCTGCTGTCGTCCCTGATTCGCGAGCCGCACAGGCGGAGGTTCAACGCGCTCATGGTCCCCGGCGCGGGGGCGGCCTACCTCTCCGGCGGCGGGCTGGGCGTGTGGGAGCTGGCGTTCTGCGCGGTGATGACGCTGGTCGCCTTCCGTGGGCTGGACTCGTGGACGTTCATCGGGATCGGGTGGCTGCTGCACACGGCGTGGGACGTCGTCCACCACCTCAAGGGGGCGCCGATCCTGCCGTTCGCGGCGGACTCGTCGTTCGGGTGCGCGCTGACGGATCCGGTGATCGCGCTGTGGGCGTTCACGGGTGGGCGCAGTCCGTGGGCGTGGCTGCGCCGGAAGGCTCCGGCCGCGGTGGGCGGCTAGTCGCTGCGGCCACGCAGGGTGAGCACGACGCGGAGCACGTGCTCGACGGCCGACGGGAAGATGGCCGCGCGCAGCTCACCACGCGTGGCGAGGTTCTGCGACGCGAACTCCAGCATGCGCTCGGGCCCCAGCCGCCGGACGACCAGCGCCGCGATCTCCTCCAGCTCGAGGTCGGGGTTGTCCAGGCGCCGCAGCGCGAACTCGACGACGAGCTCTTCGTCGGTCATGGCCCCTCCTCGTGGATCTCCCTCGTCCAGAATAGGCCACGTCGGACGGCCTGCCGACGTGTTCGTGGTCGCGGCACTCCCCCGCCCACCGACGATCTTGCCGGGAACGTCCTACGGGCGAGTAGCGCCCGCACCTGCAAAAACTCCGTCAGATCACTTTAGTTACGACTATTGACTGTAACTTATCTCCCGTTTACGTTTCCCCGAACCGGTCACACGAACCGGACACCTCCGCCGGAAAGGGAGACGACCATGTCCGCAGGAGTTCCGCCCGCCGCCGCGCGGCTCGAGACGGTCATCGGCGATCGGAGGGTCGGCCGGTTCCACGTGCTGCTGCTCGCGCTGACCGGCTCGGTCATGTTCCTCGACGGTCTCGACACGCAGGCGATCAGCTTCGTCGCCCCCGTCGTGGCGAAGGAGTGGCACCTGCCGGTCGCGGCGCTGGGGCCGCTGTTCTCGGCGTCGATCGTCGGGCTGATGGTGGGGTACCTGCTGCTGGCACCGCTGGCGGCGCGGATCGAGCACCGCCGGCTGATCGCGCTGTCGGTGGCGCTGTTCGGCGTCTTCACGTTGCTGTGCGTGTTCGCGACGAACGAGACGCAGCTGATCGTGTTCCGCTTCTTCACCGGGGTGGGGCTCGGCGGGGCGATCCCGAGTGCGGTCGCGCTCGCCAGCGAGTTCGCTCCCGCCCGCCGACGTTCGACGTTCGTGATGTTCAGTTACTGCTGGCTGGCGCTGGGTTTCGTCGCGGCGAGCCTGCTGTCCGGCGTCCTCATCCCGGCCTGGGGCTGGCGCTCGATCTTCGTCCTCGGCGGGGTCCTGCCGCTGGCGGTGTCGGTCGTGCTCGCGGTCTGGCTGCCCCGTTCCCCGGTCCACCTGCTCCAGCGCGGTGAGCACGCCGAACTGCACGCGACGCTGCGCCGCCTGGCCCCCGACCTCGACCCGCGCGCCACGTTCGTCCTCGACGAGCCGGCAGCCGGGAAAGCCACCCGGCGCGACGTCCTGGGCCGCAACCGTCTCGCGGCCACCCTGTTGCTGTGGCTCGCGTTCGCGCTGAACCTCGGCGTGTTCTACGCCGTGCTCAGCTGGCTGCCGACGGTGCTGCTCCGCCTCGGCCACCCGACGTCGACGGCGGTCACGGCCACCGCCCTCGTCACCGTCGGCGGCATCGTCGCGGCGCTGGTCATCGGCCCGGCGATGGACAAGCGCGGCGCGTTCGCCACGCTCGGCACCGTGTACCTGATCGGCTCGGCCCTCATCGCCGTGCTGGGTTTCGCGCTCACCGGTTCGAGCGGGCTGCTGCTGGTGGCCGCCTTCCTCGCCGGCACGTGCGTGACCGGTGGGCAGATGAGCGTGATCGCGCTCGCCGCGGTGCTGTACCCGCCGCGGATCCGTTCGACAGGGGTCGGCTGGGCGCTCGGCATCGGGCGGGCCGGTGGCATCGTGGGGCCTCTGCTCGTCGGGGCCGCTCTCGGCGCGGGCGCCGGTGCGCGGGTGGTGTTCCTGGTGATGGCGGCGGTGTTCCTGCTCGCCAGCGGCACGGTCGCGGTGCTGAGCCGCGTGAGCCGGCCGGCGGAGGTCCCGGTTCCGCAAGCCGACCCGCGTCCGGCGACGGCGGGCTAACGCGTCGGGTCCGCCAGCGCCAGCACAGTGCGCGCCCGCTCGACCATCGCCACGTCGAGGAACGTCCCGTCGGCCAGGGCGATCGCCCCGACCCCGGCCGCCGTGGCGTCGGCGACGCGCGCGACGACCTCGCTGGCCCGCGCCACCTCCTCCGCGCTCGGCAGGAACGCGGCGCGGATCGTCGCGAGCTGGGCCGGGTGGATCGCCGTCCGCCCGCGGAACCCGAGCGCCCGCCCGGCCCGGCACGACGCCGCCAGCCCGTCGAGATCGCGCACGTTGGTGTAGGCCGACATCGCCGGCGGCGCCAGCCGCGCAGCACGCGCCGCCACGATCACGCGGCTGCGCGCCCACGTCAGCCCGGCTTCGTCGTCCACCCCCAGGTCCGACCGCAGATCCGCCTCGCCCAGCCCGATCGACGCCACCTGCGGCGACGCGGTCGCGATCTGCAACGCCCGCTCCACCCCCAGCGCCGACTCGATCAACGGGTGCAGCTCTCGCCCCGGCAGCGCCGCGGCGAGCGCCAGCACCTCCTCGGCCGCCTCCACCTTCGGCATCCGCACCCCGACCGCCACCGGCAGCCCCGCCACTGCCCTGACGTCCACCTCGTGCCACGGCGTGCTGGGGTGGTTCACGCGCACCTGCACCCGGCGCCCCTGGGGCAGGTCCGCCAGCAGCCGCACGACGTTCCCACGCGCCTCATCCTTGCGCGCCGGCGCCACGGCGTCCTCCAGATCCACCAGCACCACGTCGGCCTCCGACGCGAGCGCCTTCTCCACCCGCTCGGGCCGATCGGCGGGGGCGTAGAGGAAGGTCAACGGCGGGGTGGTGGTCATACCGCTTCTCCTTCGCTGACGACCGCGAGCCGCAGCGCCACATTCGCGCGCGCGGCGGCCCCAGATGCGGGCCGGTCGGCCCGGGCGTCGGGAAAGGCTTCCGTCGGGCTCATGCCGTACCCCCTTGGCTTCGGGGCCGCGAGCGGCCGCACTGCGTTCGCCCGTCGCGCCCGCGGGCGTAGGCGCGACGGGTGCCTCGAACTCACCGAACCCAGTGCCGCCGCGCCGAGGTCGGACCGGGCGGCCAATGCGCGGGTCGGGGTTGTGCACATACCGCTCTCCTTGCACTCCGCGCCGGGGCCGGCCGCGCGGTTCGCGCGCCGTGTCGTTGTGCGCCGCAACTGCGGCGTCTTCGACGTCGTCGAAGACGCCGCCTTCTTCACTCGCTCGGGCCGGTCGGGCGGCGCGGCGAGGAACGTCAACGCCGGCGTCGCGGTCATACCGCTCCCCCTTCGCGCAGGGCCGCGAGCCGCAGCGCCACAATCGCCCGCCACAGCCCCGCGCGCGGGCACCTCGGCCCGGGCGTCGGGAAAAGCCTGCGGAAGCATCGCGCTCATACCTCGCCCCCTTCGTGGAGTTCGGCGATGCGTTCCGCCGAGAAGCCCAGTTCCTCCAGGACGGTGTCGGTGTCGGCGCCGTGGGGGCGGCCGGTGAAGCCGATGACGCCGTCGTTGGCGGAGAGGCGGAAGAGGGGGCCCTGCATGAGGAGGGGGCCGAGTTCGGGGTCGTCGATCTCGTGGATGGTGCCGAGGGCCTGGAACTGGGGGTCGGCGACGATGTCGGCGGCGTCGTAGATGGGGGCGACCGCGGCTTGGGCCTCCTCGAAGGCGGCGACGACCTCGGCGCGGCTGCGCTGGGCGATCCAGCCGCCGACGGCTTCGTCGAGTTCGTCGGCGTGCTGGGCGCGGTCGGCGCCGCGGGCGAACCACGGCTGGTCGGCGAGGTCGGGGCGCCCGACGAGCCGCACCACGCGCTCGGCCACCGACTGCGCCGAGGTGGACACGGCGACCCACTGGCCGTCGGCGGTGCGGTAGGTGTTGCGCGGGGCGTTGTTGATGGACCGGTTGCCCGTGCGCGGCTGCACGGTCCGAAGCTGGTCCCACCTCGTGATCTGCGGGCCGAGCATGGCGAGGATCGGCTCGATGATCGCGGTGTCCACGACCTGCCCGCGTCCGCTGGTGGCGCGGGCCGAAAGCGCGACCATGATCGCGTAGGCCGTGGCCAGGGACGCGACGCCGTCAGCGAGGCCGAAGGGCGGGAGCGTCGGCGGGCCGTCCGGCTCGCCCGTGGTGGCGGCGAACCCGCTCATCGCCTCGGCGAGCGTGCCGAAGCCGGGCCGCGAGCGGTACGGGCCGAACTGCCCGAACCCGGTCACGCGCGCGAGCACCAGCCGCGGGTTGCGGGCCGAAAGCTCGTCGTAGCCGAGGTGCCAGCGTTCGAGGGTGCCGGGGCGGAAGTTCTCGATCACCACGTCGGCCTGGGCGGCCAGCGCCAGGAACACCTCCCGCCCGCCTTCACTGCCGAGGTCCGCGGTGACGGTGCGCTTGTTGCGCCCGAGCGTTTTCCACCACAGGTTGACCCCGTCTTTGGCGACGCCGTGCGTGCGCGACGGGTCGGGACGGCTCGGGTGCTCGACCTTGATCACCTCGGCGCCCATGTCACCCAGGTGCATCGCGGCCATCGGCCCGGCGAACAGCGTGGACGCGTCCACCACCCGCAACCCGGCGAGCGCACCGCCGGCGGAATCCCGCGACGTCGTCATGCCGTCACCTCCCAAGCGCAGCGGAAGCCGACCGTCGCGGCGCGCGCCAGGCCCAGGCCGGGCAGCAGGAGCTTCACGCTGACGTCCGGCGCGTGGCGGCCGCCCGCCACGTACCACTCGGAGCCCTCGGCCCGGTAGTCGCTGCCGCCCTTGAGCATCACGAAGCGGGTCCGCCCGTCGGAGTGCTCGCTCTCGGTCCAGTTCCACACGGCGGGCTCGCCCCGGCGCAGGCCGCCGGTCTCCCCCGCCAGCTGCCACTCGTCCTCGGTGGGCAGCCGGCCGCCGCGCCACGCGCAGTAGGCGCGGGCGTCGTCGAGGTCCACATAGGTCACGGGGTCGTCCGGATTCCCCGGCACACCGTCGATCCAGTGGGCGAGAAACCGGGGCGCGTAGGCGGGCCGGTAGCCGGTGGCGGTGAGGAACTCGGCGAACTGAGCGTTGGTGACCTCGGTGCTTGCCACCGCGACGGAAGTCGTGAGCGAGCCCGCGCGCTGGAGGGTCCGGGCGTCGTGCAGCCGCGGCGGGAGCGGCTTCCATTCGTCCACATAGGGTGCACCCTGGTACATCCCGGTTTCGCGGGCCTGGTAGCGGACGGTCAGCACATACGGGCCGGCCGGCACCGTCACGACATCGACGTCAGGACGACCAGTGGTCCTTTGTGGACTCACGCGTTCGGCGATCCGGTGCGGGAACCGGGAGTGGGCATTGTGGGGCGCCGACTTCAGCGCATCGAGCAGCTCCGGCAACCACGCGGGTTCGGGAGTGCCGTCGGCGAGGTGCAGCACCGCGCCGATGCCACGGGCGGGCACCCCACCCAGCAGGTCGAGGACCTTGCCGGGCCCGGCGGGCAGAACGTCACCGGTGTAGTCCGTCTCGCCGCGGTTGACGAGTGTCCACAGTGTCACGCCGTCGAGCTCCCAGCCGGCCGCGTAGACGCCGGCGCTGTCGGCTTCGGGCGTCAGCTCGGCGAGCGGGGTCCACTCGCCGCCCAGCAGCAAGTCGCCGGCCGCGCGCTGCACGGTCACCATGCGCCGCACGGTCGCGGCGTCGCGGGCCGACCAGCCGACCCACACGCCGAACACGACCTCCCACACCATCACGCCGACGCCGTTGAGCCACGCCGACTGCAGCTCCTCGGAGTGGTCGCGGTGCCAGCGGCGCACGTGGTGCTGCATGTGGCGCCGCTCGTACCAGTGGGCGCGCAGCACGCCGGGCACGGGCGAGTCGGCGAAGAACTGGGCCCACGACGCCGTGTGGTCGGCGATGCGCTCGACCGGCAGCTTCGACTCGCCCTCCAGCACGATCCCGGGACGCGCGGCTTCGAGCCGTTCGACGAAGCCCGGTTCGGCTTTCTTGAGCGTGTCGAGGAAAACGCCGTCGACCTCGAAGTCGGCGACGAGGGCGGCCAGCTCGGTGAGGTCGTCGGCGCCGCGGCGGGTGCCGACGTCCCACGGGTTGTAGTCCACGAACACGTGCAGGCCGGCGTCGTGCAGGGCCTTGACGAGCTCCGCCAGGCCGGGAACGTCGCGGTAGTAGTCCCACTGGTTGCGGTCGTCGAGGCCGATCACGGGATAGGCGTGCCAGAGCACGACGGCGTCGAGGCCGCCGAAGCGTTCGCGGGCGTCGGCGAGGAACACCTCGGGCGTGAACTTGTGCTCGGCGAAGGAGTACAACAGCTCGTCCCACAGCCAGACCTGCGCCACGGTGTGGCAGCGCGCGGCCCACGCGGCGCCGGGGCGTTCGTAGGCCTCGCCGGTGTAGTCGTGGCGACGGCGGGAATCCTCGCGCCAGCGCCGCAGGTTCTCCCGCCACGCCGGCCGGTCGGCCGGGTCCGCGGGCGCGGCGAAGATCTTGGCCTCGTCGAGGGCGACGAGCTGCTCGTCGGTGAGCGGGGTCAGCGGGACCTCCGCCGGCCGGTCGATCGGACGCGGCACGAGGGGGTCGAACGGGGCGGTCATCGCACCTTTTCTCCGGCCGCGAAAGCCGCGACCTCTTCGGCAGTGGGAACGGCGGCCTGCGCGCCGGGCCGCGTGACGGCCAGCGCCCCGGCCACGCACGCGAGCCGCGCGGCTTCGGCCAGCGATCGGCCTTGCGCGAGACCCGCGGCGAGCACCCCGCAGAACGTGTCACCGGCGCCGGTCGTGTCCACAGTGGTCACCCGGATTCCGGGGACGGTAACAGGTTCCCGGCCGCGTTCGGCCACGAGGCAGCCGTCGCCGCCGAGCGTCACCACGACGGCGGGCACGCGGCCGAGCAGAGTTTCGCGGCCGCCGAGGTCGGCGGCTTCGTGCTCGTTGACCACCAGCACGTCGACCGCGGCCCAGACATCGGCCGGCAGCTCCCGCGACGGCGCGGCATTGAGCACGAACAGCGCACCCGGCTTGCGCACGGCCGCGGCGGCGCGCACCACCGCGAGCGGGATCTCCAGCTGCGCCAGCACCACGTCGGCCACCGCGATCCGCGCGGCCTCCACCTCGCCGATCCGCACGCGCTCGTTCGCACCCGGCGCAACGACGATCGCGTTCTCGCCGTCCGGCGACACGGTTATGAACGCCGTGCCCGTGGCCGCTTTCGTCCGCGCGACGAGGTCGGTCCGCACACCGGCGCCACCCAGCGACAGCAGGATCAGGTCCCCGGCCTCGTCCTCGCCGAGCGCGCCCACGAACGTCGTGTGCGCTCCCCCGGCCAGGGCGGCAGCCGCCGCCTGGTTCGCGCCCTTGCCGCCGGGGCTGCGCCTCAGCCGCCCGCCGAGGACCGTCTCCCCCGCCCGCGGCGGCCGCGGCGCGTCGACGACCAGGTCCACGTTCGCCGACCCGACCACCACGACACTCCCGCTCACGACACACGCTCCCTGCCACCGACGGACCCTGATGAGCCGGTACTGCTCGGCAACGCGACCGGGATTTCCCCGCCCGCGCTTGCAGCAACGCCGACGAGTGGCGCCGCCGGCGCGAACCGGCGCGTCGTCACGACGCGCGCTCCGCGAGGGCGACCAACCGCGCCGCCAAGACGACGCCCCGCGACGCGTGCAGGATTTCCCCTGCCGCCGCGCTGACGAACCGACCCGACCACCAAGACACTCCCGGTCACGACACGCGCTCCGCCAGTGCGACCGTCCGGGCCGCCAGGTCGGTGATCTTCTGTTCGCCACCCGGCAACGACGTCGCGATGCGGCCGTCCAGGGGCTTGACCCACTGGGCGCCGATGCCGTCCACGCCGCGCAGGGCGCCGACCACGCCGCCGACGGTGGCGGCGGCCGAGTCGGTGTCCCAGCCCGCCGTGACGGCGAGGGAGATGCTCGGGCCGAACTCGCCGGCGCCCTGGGCGAGGGCGTAGGCGATGACGGCGGCGTTGCCGAGCACGTGGACCCAGTGCAGGTCGCCGTAGGCGGCGTGGAGGCGGTCGAGGCCGGTGCGGATGTCGCCGGAAGACGCGGCTTCGCGGCCGAGGCGCACGGCCTCCGCCAGCCGGCTACCCGGCGGGATCACCGTGAAGGCGGCGTCGAGCACCTCGTCCACCGACGAGCACACCATCGCCGCCGAGGCCAGGGCCGCGGCCCACATCGCGCCGTAGACGCCGTTGCGGGTGTGGCTGAGCCGGGCGTCGGTCCACGCCAGGTGTGCGGCCGCGCGCAGGTCGCCCGGGGAGACCCAGCCGAAGACGTCCGTGCGGATCAGCGCGCCGATCCATTCGCGGAACGGGTTGAGGTGCGTCGCGGTCTCGGGTACCGGGCGGGCGTCGAGGATGTTGCGGTAGGCCGCTCGCTCGGCCGTGAACACGCGCCCGGCCGGGAGGTTGTCGAGCCACAGCTGGGCGACGTCCTCGGTGGTGAAGCCGCGCCCGCGCGTCTCGAGCAGGGTGAGCGCCAGCATCGGGTAGTTGAGGTCGTCGTCCTCGGGCATGCCGTGGATGTTCTCCGCGAGCGACGTCGGCGCCGAGCGCTTGTTCCACGGCCAGCGCGCGGCGACGTCGGCAGGCAGCCCGACGGCGGTGAACCACGTCTCCAGCGGCCACCGGCCCGTGGCGCGCAGGATCTCCTCGATGCCCTCGCGCGGGATCTTCTCCACCGGCTTGCCCAGCAGGCACCCGGCGGCCCGCCCGGTCCACGCGCCGAGGACCCGCCCGTCGCGCAGGCCCCGCGGCAGGGACGGCGCGGCCGGCAACGTGGCGACGATCGCGTCCCAGTCGTCCGGCTCGTCGGGCGCCGAAGCGACCGGCCGGGCGGAGAGCTCGTCGAGCAACGTGCGCGCCAGGGCCCGCAGGGCGGGCGGCGCCGGGTTCGGCCCGGCGCCGCTCACGGCGGGGACGGGGTCGCCGCCCGCCGCCACCCAGCGTTCCCGCACGTCCGCGGTGTCGCGACCCTCCACGGAGGACTGGACGAGCTCGTGCGCGAGCAGGTCCTCGGGCTGGGCCCAGGTCAGCCTCACGCCCGCGCCCCCGCCTCGACGGGAAGGGCACCGTCCAGGCCGTCCAGCGCCTTGACCCGGGCCTGCGCCCGCTCCCGGTCGGCCCGCATGATGTCGGCCGCAGCCGAGGCCAGCACACGGCCGGTCTCGACGATGTCCATGCGGCTGGCCTCGCTGATCGGGTCGAGCCACTCCGCCGGCACGACCTGGGCACCACCGAGGGCCGCGCAGATCGCCCCGGCCATGGCGGCGATCGAGTCCGCGTCACGCCCGTAGTTCACGGCCGCGAGCACGGCACCCCGGAAGTCACCGCGGTGCGCGAGCACGAACGCGAGCGCCGCGGGCAGCTCCTCGATGGACTTGGTCCGCGACGGCCGCCGCGCGTCCAGCGACATCTGCCGGTACTCCGGCCCCACCGAGTCGAACGGCGCCACGACTTCCCGCACCTTGCGGGCCAGCGCGCGCTCCTCCTCGTCGGTGGCCGGCGCCGAGGTGGTCCCGCCGAAGGCGTCGATCACCGCGCGCAGCGCCTCCGCCGTGCCGTCGTGCGCGAGCTCCAGCGCCGCCGCGGTCACGTCGCCCAGCGTCGCGCCCGGGGCGGCCGCGGCCGCGACCAGCGCCGCGAGGACGCCGGCCGCTTCCCGGCCGTAGCTCGACTGGTGCGCGCCCGTGAGGTCGATCGCCTCGGCGTAAGCACCGCGGGGATCACCCGCGTTGACCACGCCCACCGGCGCGACGTACATCGCCGCACCGCAGTTGACGACGTTGCCCACGCCCGCTTCGCGCGGGTCCACGTGTCCGTAGTGGAGCCGGGCGACGATCCACTTCTCCGCCAGGAACACGCGCTGCAGCAGCAGCGCCGTGGACTCCAGCTCCGGCACCCACTGCGGTTCGCCGATCATCAGCGGCACGAGGTCCTCGGCCACTGCGAACGCGTCGAGGTGCTCACGGCGCTTCGCGTAGACCTCCACGAGCGCCCGCGTCATGAGGGTGTCATCGGTGATGTGCCCGTCGCCCTTGTGGTACGGCGCGATGGGACGCGCGTCGCGCCAGTTCGGGTACCACGGTCCCACGATGCCGGTCACGCGGCCGCCGTGGCGTTCCTCGATCTGCTCGGGGGTCCACCCTTCGACGGCCCCGCCGAGGGCGTCGCCCACGGCCGCGCCGGTGATCACCGCGACGGCCCGGTCTTCCAGCCAGGTCAAGAGAATCGTCTCCAGTCCCAATTCGTTTTGTGGTCACACTTCAGTTGGTGGTAACGCTCTTCCAGCCGTTCTGCAGCTGGGTCGTCAAGCCACCGGCGTCGATCTTCTGAGCCAGGAACTGCTGGTACGCCGGGGTGGCGATGGTGTCCTTCCACTGCGGGTACTTGCTCGCGAACAGGTACGGCGCCGACGTGATGTACTGGCCCGAGGCGAGGATCTGGTCCCAGCCGGTCTTGCCGGCGAGCTTCGTGGCCAGCGCCTGGCGCGCGGAGTTCGTGGGCGGGATCAGGGCGTCGGCCTCGTTCATCGCGGCCAGGTTGTCGGTGTTGGTGAAGTAGTCGATGAACTCGGCGGCTTCCTTGACGTGCGCGGAGTCCTTGTTCACCGACAGCGTCTGCGGGCTGGCGGCCTGCGCGGGACCGGCGGGGCCGGCCAGCGGCGGCAGCGTGACCCAGTCGAAGCCCTTCGGCGCGTCCTTCGCGATGTTGGCCGCCTGGTAGGAACCCTGCACGGTCATCGCGGTCTGGCCCGCGTAGAACGGCGCGAGCGCCTTCGAACCCGACTGCGTCAGCGTGACCGGCAGGATCGAGTGGTCCTGGTAGGCCATCTCGTCGACGAGCTTCGGCAGCGCCGTCTCGCCCTCGCCCACCGTCAGGTTGGCCTGGTCACCGGTGCCCTGGAAGTACTTGCCGCCGAAGCCGGGGGCCAGCGCGACGAACGCCGCCGTCGGGCTCGACAGGCCCCAGCCGAGGCCGTAGGTGGACCCCTTGGTGGTGGCCTTGGAGATCTGGCGCAGCTGGTCCCACGTCATGGTCTTGCCGGTCGGCACCGCGACCCCGGCCTGCTGCAGCAGCTTCTTGTTCGCGAAGACCACATAGGACTGCACCTCGGTCGGGAACGCGACGACCTTGCCGCCGAAGGTCACCGAGTCCAGCACGCCCTTCTGGAAGTCGGCGCGCTTGGCCTGCGAGAGGTACGGCGTGAGGTCGGCGAGGTAGTCGTCCTCGGCGAACGGCTCGATGCCCGCCGCCTCGTAGTGCACGATGTCCGGCGCGGTGCCGGCGTTGAACTGGGTGATCAGCTTGTCGTAGACGCTGTCCCAGCCGGCCTGCACGATCTTCACCTGCACGTCGGGGTGCGCGGTGTTCCAGGCGCCGACGATCTTCTGCGTCTCGGCGATCGCGGCCGGCTGGTCGGACAGGGACTGGAACGTGAGGGTGACGGGGCCACTCGCGTCACCGCTGCCGCTGCCGCACGCGGCGACGAGCAAAGCGGTGACCATCAGGCTGGCGGCGGCCAGCAGGCGTCGTGTCTTCATCGACCGACCTTTCGGGGATTTCTGTTGGGGGATTTCGGGGTTGGCGGTTTCGCGGGGTCCGGGCGGGTGCGGGGTCATCCCTTCACCGCCCCGGCCATGAGCCCACTGGTGAGCTTCCTCCGCAGGATGCTGAAGAAGACGATGCTGGGGATCGCGGCGAGCACGGCCCCGGCGGCGAGCGGTCCGAGGGCGGTCTTGCCCTCACCGCCCACGAACATGTTCAAGGTGATGGGCAGCGTGTAGTTCTCGGGCGACTGCAGCAGCACCAAGGCGAAGAAGAACTCGTTCCACGAGGACACGAAGCTGAACATCGCCGTCGCGACCACGCCGGGGGCCAGCAGCGGGAAGACGATCGTGCGCAGCACGGTGAACCGGCTCGCGCCGTCCATCGCGCCCGCTTCTTCGAGCTCCGTGGGGATCGCGGCCACGTACCCCTGCAGCATCCACAATGCGAACGGCAGCATGTACGTGGTGTGCACGAGCGTGAGCCCGACGAGGTTGTCGGCCAGCCCGAGCGTCCGCAGGATCAGGAACAGCGGCAGGATGATCAGCACCACCGGGAAGACCTGGCTCACCAGGATCCAGCCGACGCCGGCGATGCGGACCTTGCCCTTGAGCCGGGCCAGCACGTAGGACGCCGGCACGGAGATGATGATCGACAGCACCGTCGAGGCCAGCGCCACGAGGAGGCTGTTCCACGCCGAGTGCAGAAGTCCTTGGCGCGTCAGGGCTTCGGTGTAGTTCTCCCAGTGCCACTCCTGCGGCAGCAGGTTCACCGTCAGCGAGTTGAGCTCACCCGAGGACTTCACCGAGGCCGACATCAGCCACAGCAGGGGGAACCCGAGGAACAGGATGTACAGCGCCAGGGCCACGTACTGGGCCGGACGAACGAGCAAGCGCATGGCTCAGCGCCCCTTTTCCGCGCGGTCTTCGGTGCGGAACTGCGACCGCAGGTACACGGCGAGGATCAGCACCACCACGATCACGACGACGAGTCCCATCGCCGCGGCGTAGCCGATCTCGCGGTTCTTGAAGGCTTCCAGGTAGATGAACAGCACCGGGACCATCGTCTTGCCGCCCGGCCCACCGGCGGTGAGCACGTAGACCAGCGAGAACGAGTTGAAGTTCCAGATGAAGTTGAGCGAGGTGATCGACGTGACGATCGGGCGCATCGCCGGCCACGTCACGGCCGTGAACTTCCGCCACGCGCCCGCGCCGTCGACCGCCGCGGCCTCCAGCAACTCACCGGGGATCTGCTGCAGCCCGGCCAGGAGCGTCACCGTGGTCTGCGGCATCCCGACCCACACGCCGACGACGATCACCGCCGGCAGCGCCGTGGAGAAGTCGCCGAGCCAGTTGATGTCGCTCGGCAGGCCCACCGCGCCGAGGAACGCGTTGAGCGGCCCGCCGTTCGCGGAGTAGATCATCTGCCACATGATCGCCACGACCACGGGCGGCATCGCCCACGGCACGAGCGCGAGCACCCGCGTCAGCCCCTGCAGCTTCAGGCCGGAGTTGAGCAGCAGCGCCAGGCCCATCGCCGCCGCGAGCTGCAGCAGCGTCACGCCGACGGTCCAGATCATGCCGATCCGCAGCGAGTCCCAGAACAACGCGTTGCCGCCGAGGCGGGCGAAGTTGTCGAGGCCGGCGAAGCTGTAGTCGGGGTGGCGCACGAGCCGGGCGTTGGTGAACGCCAGGAACACGCCGACCACGAGCGGCGCCACGCTCAGCACCAGGATCGGGATCAGCGACGGCAGCACCAGCGCGATCGCCTCCCGCCGGCGTGTGCGCGCCATCGGCTTCACGCGTTTTTTGGACCGCGGGGCCGGGGGCTGCGCGGTGGGGCGCTTCGGCTCGGTCAGGGACGGGGTCGTCATCGGTCACCTCGCTCGGTCCCGGGAATCAAAGTGGGTGCAGGGGGCACGGCCGGTTCGGTTCGCTCGGGCGCCGGCCGCGAGGGCCGTTCGCCGGTGGAGCACCCGTCTTCGGCCGGGCGTTTTCGGATGCCCACAAGCCGCACTGTCATCGCGCACCCCGTTCGGTGGCCGTTGTGGTGGATTCGCGCACCACGAGCTCCGCACCCACCGACACCTGCCGGGCCGGCTGGCCGGGGTCGTCGGCGAGCTGCAGCATCAGGCGGGCCGCGGCGCGCCCGCGTTCGCTCGCGCCGAGGGACACGCTGGTGAGGCTGGGCTGGAAGACGCGGCCGATCTCGGTGTCGTCCATGCCGGTCACGGCGACGTCCTCCGGCACGGACAGACCGAGTTCCCGCACGGCGCGGATGGCGCCGATGGCGAGCAGATCGTTGGCCGCGACGAGCGCGTCCAGCTGCGGCACGCCCTCGGGCACGCGCGCCAGGATCCGGCGGGCGGCCTCGAGGCCGGCGCCGACGGTGAAGTCCTCGGCGGTCTCCCGCTCGATGCGCTCGGCCGCGAGGTCGCCGGCGTTGACCGCCGCGTCGAAACCGCGCTGGCGCGAAGCACCGGGCGTGGTGTCGAGGGGACCGTTGAGAAAGCCGATGCGGCGGCGGCCGATGGCGTGCAGGTGGCGCACCGCCTCCCCGATCCCGCCCGCGGAATCGGTGGACACGGAACTGATGCCGCGGTCGTCCATCGCGCGCCCGATCACCACGACGGGCACGGGGGCTTGCTGGATCTCGGTGATCAGGCCGTCGTCGGTGCGCAGCGGGCTCACGATCATGCCGTCCACGAAGCCGCTGCCGAGGCTGCGCACCAGCTCGATCGTCGAGTCGGAGGTGTCCCCGGTCGACATGACGACCACGCGGTAGCCGTGCGGCGCCAGCACCTCGTGGATCGCCCGCATCATCTCGACGTAGACCGGGTTGCCGATGTCCGCCACCGCGAACGCGACCTGGAACGTCTTCTTCATCCGCAGCGACCGGCCGATCGCGTCGGCGCTGTACCCGAGCTCTTCGGCGGCGGCCCGGACGCGCTCGACCATCGCCTTGCTCGCACCCACGCCGTGCAGCGCACGGGAGGTGGACGCCAGGGACACCCCGGCGCGCTCGGCCACCTGGATCAGCGTGGCCCGTGTTGACGTCATCGTCGTTCGTACCTCGGTAGTGGTCTCGCGGATTTGGAAACGTTTCCAATTCGCGATCGGGCCGTTGGAAACGTTTCCAACGGGATTAATCACGATAGTGCACCCCGCGGAGCCACCGTGTCAACCAGCGGTACACCACACCGTGACCTCCGCGCCCGGCCGACGCCTGCGACCTGCGGCGCGGCGGTTTTCCGGGCACGGAAAAGGGGGCGGAGACCCGTGGTCCCCGCCCCCTCCGGAGGTCACCGGGAGCCCGAAGGCCCCCGCGTCACGCTCAGACCAGGTCGTAGCGGTCCAGCATCATGACCTTGTCCCACGCGGCGACGAAGTCCTTCACGAACTTCTCCTTCGCGTCGTCCGCGGCGTAGACCTCGGCCACGGCCCGCAGCTCCGAGTTCGACCCGAAGAGCAGGTCGACGCGGCTGCCGGTCCACTTGACCTCGCCGGTGGCGCGGTCGCGGCCCTCGAAGGCCTCGCCGTCCTCCGACACCGTCTTCCACTCCACGCCCATGTCGAGCAGGTTGGTGAAGAAGTCGTTGGTCAGCGCACCCGGCGTCTCGGTGAACACGCCCTGCTTCGACGCCTGGTAGTTGGCGCCCAGCACGCGCAGGCCACCCACGAGCACGGTCATCTCGGGCGCGCTCAGGTTGAGCAGGTTCGCGCGGTCGATGAGCAGGTACTCGCTCGGCAGGCGGTTGCCCTTGCCGCGGTAGTTGCGGAAGCCGTCGGCCTTCGGCTCGAGCGGCACGAACGACTCGGCGTCGGTCTGCTCCGCCGTCGCGTCGGTGCGGCCCGGGGTGAACGGCACCGTGATGGTGACGCCCGCGTCCTTCGCGGCCTTCTCGACACCCGCGGCGCCGCCCAGCACGATCAGGTCGGCCAGGGAGATCTTCTTGCCGCCCGACTGGGCCGCGTTGAAGGCCTCCTGCACACCTTCGAGCGTGGTCAGGACCTGCGCCAGCTCGTCCGGGTTGTTGACCTCCCAGCCGCGCTGCGGCTCGAGGCGCAGACGGGCACCGTTGGCGCCACCGCGCTTGTCCCCGATGCGGAACGTCGAGGCCGACGCCCACGCGGTGGACACGAGCTGGGCCGTGGTGAGGCCCGAGTCGAGCAGCTTGGCCTTGAGGTCCGCGACGTCGGCGTCGGTGACCAGCTCGTGGTCGACGGCCGGCACGCGGTCCTGCCAGATGAGGGCCTCGTCCGGCACCAGCGCGCCGAGGTAGCGCTGGACCGGGCCCATGTCGCGGTGCGTCAGCTTGTACCAGGCGCGGGCGAAGGTGTCCGCGAACTCCTGCGGGTTCTCGTAGAAGCGGCGCGAGATCGGCTCGTAGATCGGGTCGAAGCGCAGCGCGAGGTCCGCGGTCAGCATGCCGGGCGCGCGGTTGAGCTCACCGGTCTCGGGGTCCGGCACGGTGTTCGCTGCGGCGCCGTTGGCCGGCTTCCACTGGTTCGCACCACCGGGGCCGGTTTCCAGCTCCCACTCGTACTCGAACAGGTTGTGGAAGAACCAGTTGCTCCACTTGGTCGGGGTCGGGGTCCAGGTGACCTCGATGCCACTGGTGATGGCGTCGCGGCCCTTGCCCGAGCCGAAGCTGTTCTTCCAGCCCAGGCCCTGCTCCTCGAGCGGCGCGCCCTCGGGCTCGGCGCTGACGAACTCGTCGGCGTCGGCGGCACCGTGGGTCTTGCCGAAGGTGTGGCCACCGGCGATCAGGGCGACGGTCTCCTCGTCGTTCATCGCCATGCGGCGGAACGTCTCGCGGATGTCGCGGCCCGAGGCCACCGGGTCCGGGTTCCCGTTCGGGCCCTCGGGGTTGACGTAGATCAGGCCCATCTGCACGGCGGCCAGCGGGGCCTCGAGCTCGCGGTCACCGCTGTAGCGCTCGTCGCCCAGCCAGGTGCGCTCCGGGCCCCAGTACACGTCCTGGTCGGGCTCGTACACGTCGGCGCGGCCACCGGCGAAGCCGAAGGTCTTGAAGCCCATGGTCTCCAGGGCGCGGTTGCCCGTGAAGATCATCAGGTCGGCCCACGAGATCTTCTTGCCGTACTTCTTCTTCACCGGCCACAGCAGACGGCGGGCCTTGTCCAGGTTGCCGTTGTCCGGCCAGCTGTTCAGCGGGGCGAAGCGCTGCATGCCGGCGCCCGCGCCGCCGCGGCCGTCTTCGATGCGGTAGGTGCCGGCGCTGTGCCACGCCATGCGGATCATGAAGCCGCCGTAGTGACCGAAGTCCGCGGGCCACCAGTCCTGCGAGGTGGTCAGGACCGCGTCGACGTCGCGCGCCAGCTCGTCGAGGTCGACGGTCTGGAACTCCTTGGCGTAGTCGAAGTCCTCGTCCATGGGGTTCGCCACGGCCGAGTGCTTCCGGAGGATCGAGAGGTTGAGCTGGTTGGGCCACCAGTCACGGTTGCTGCCGCCCTCGGTGGGGTGCGCGATGCGCCCCGTGTGGACGGGGCACCCGCCCGCGCTCTCCACGTTCATCTCGCCGACTTCGGCGTTGGGGGTGTCAGACACGGGAATCCTTCCGGGAATCAGTGTGGGTAACGGTGTTGCAGTCGGGGCACAGGCCCCAGTAGATGACCTCGGCCTCGTCGATGACGAAACCGTGGTCGTCCGACGCGGTCAGGCAGGGCGCGGCGCCGACCGCGCAGTCGACATCGGCGATCGCACCGCACGACCGGCACACGACGTGGTGGTGGTTGTCCCCCACCCGTGCCTCGTACCGCGCGACCGAGCCCTCGGGCTCGATCCGCCGCACGAGACCCGCGGAGGTCAGGGCGGCCAGGACGTCGTAGACGGCCTGGTGGGACACCTCGCCGAGATCTGCGCGCACGGCACCGATGAGCGACGCGGTGTCGGCGTGGGGATGATCGTGCACCGCGGACAGCACCGCCATCCGAGGACGCGTCACCCGCAGAGCCGCTCCGCGTAGCATGCGCTCGAAGTCCGAAGTCGTTGGCACGCCTGGCAGTGTGCCGCAGCTTCTGGAATCAATCAAGAATGACCCGCCGTCGTGAACCTGCCGGATGACCCGCTCCCACCGTCACACGCTGGGGGGTCGCCGTAAACTTACAGTCACGGAAACTTCGCGCGAACCCGGGTGAGCCCGGAGGTTTCCCGCTGCCGGCGGCCACTCTGGACGTTCAGGCACCGGTGTCCGGGCGGCGCGAGGTCCGTACCGGTTTCGCACTCGCCGGGCTTTTCGCGACCGGGCTTCTCACCCCGGTCGTCTTGGTGGCGGCGTCCTTCACCGCCGGACGCCGCGTGCGCGCGAAGTGGCCCAGACCCGACTCCAGCAGCCGGGCGGCGCGGAGCACGTCGGTGGTCACGGCACCGCGGATCCGGGCCGGGGTGCGGCCCGCGTCCACGTGCTTGGCGAGGCTGCCGAACTGCACGCGCCACAGCCCGGTGAGCGCGATCGCGGCGAGCTGCGGCTCCGGGTCGGCGGTGGCCAGGCCCGCGCGCACGGCCAGCAGCCGCGCGGCGCCGGCGGCGAGCTCGTCGAGCAGCTCGCGCTGGTAGGCGGCCAGCGCCGGCGTGGAGCGGATCAGCTCGCCGTAGCGGCGGAACCCCGCGCCCGCGGCGCGGCGATCACGCTGGTCCTCCAGCCAGCCGGTGACCGCGGCCAGCTCGCCGGCGAGGATGCGCAGCACGGCTTCGACGGGCGTGCGGGCCGGGTCGCCGAGTTCGACGCGCAACGCGGCCAGCGTCGCGTCGGGCCGGTCGAGGATGAGGGACTCCTTGGCGGGGAAGTAGTTGAAGACGGTCTTCTCCGACACGCCGCCGGCCCGCGCGACGTCGGCGACGCGCACGGCGTCGAAGCCGCGCGCCAGGAAGAGCTCCGTGGCGGTGTTGACGAGCAGGCGCCGGGTCTCGCGCTTCTTGCGCTCGCGCAGGCCCTCCGCGGGAGCCTCGTCCCGCGGGGTCCGCAACGCCGCCCAGTCGACCCGCCGTCCGCCCACGGAACCGAGAATAGCTTGAGGACACGGGATTTCCGGCGAGTCAGCGGCGCGGCACGCTGCCCCGCACGGCCCATGCCCGAGCCGTGAGGGTGATCGTGCCGTCCGCGGCGATCGGCAGCCGGGCGCGCAGGAGGTCGCGCAGGGCCCGGCGGTGGTCTTCGGGCAGCTGCACCGCGTACGCGGGCGCCGGACCCTGCCCGCCGAGGAAGGGCAGCCAGTAGTCGTCGAAGCCGGCGAACGCGGTGCGCACGCCGATCGCGCGCACCACCACGCCGGTCAGGCCCGCGTCCGTCCACAGTCGACTCAGCGGATCCGGGTGGCACAGGGGAAAGCGGCGGCCTTCGTCGAGGTCCGCGACGACCGGGTCGAGCTCGGCCGCGACGTCCCAGAACCAGCGCATCAGCTCCATGCCCTCGGCGTAGTCCCACACGTACGCGGTCACCACTCCCCCGGGCTTCACGGCCCGGACCCAGTCGGTGACCGCCCGGTGCGGATCGGGCACGAAGTTGAGCGCCAGCCCGCTCACGGCGGCGTCGAACGCGTCGCCGGGCACGGGCAGGGCTTGCGCGTCGCCGACCACGAAGGCCGCCCGCGGGTCGGCGGCCAGCCGGCGGGCGTGGGCGACGAACGGCACGGCCCGGTCGACGCCGAGGACGCCGCCGGGATCGGCCGTGGCCAGCACCGCCGACGTCAGCGCGCCGGTGCCGCAGCCGACGTCGAGCCAGCGCGCTCCGGGCGGCACGACCGTGCCCTCGAGGAAGGCCGCGGCGACCCGGCGGCTCCACCGGCCGACGTACCGCTCGTACGCCTCGCCCGACGACCAGTCGCTCATCGTCCGAACCTACGCCCGCGGGCAAGGTCGATGGCTTTACATTTCTCTTCGACTTGTCAAGCTAGGTGTACATCACTTACCGTCTTGTCAACCACGTCGGACAGTGTCGTTGACGGAGGAGGACGAGATGAGCGAAGTCGCGGGGACGGTGCCCGCCGGCTCCACCGAGTCGTGGACGGACCGCAAGCGGTACCTGTGGCTGATCGGGCTCGTGGTGCCCTCGCTCGCCTTCCTGGCGATCGGGCTGCACGCGGCCACCGGCTGGGGCGTGTGGTTCTGGATCGGGCCGATCGTGATCCTCGTGATCGTGCCCGTGATCGACCTGGTCGCGGGGCTCGACCGCAGCAATCCGCCCGACGACGTGCTCGAACAGCTGGAGAACGACCGGTACTACCGCTGGATCACCTACCTCTTCCTGCCGATCCAGTACGTCGGGTTCGTGGCGGCGTTCTGGCTGATCGGGCGCGGCGACCTGACCGTGGTGGACAAGATCGGGCTGGCCGCGTCCATCGGGTGCATCGGCGGGATCGGCATCAACACCGCCCACGAACTGGGGCACAAGAAGGAGAGCCACGAGCGCTGGCTGTCGAAGATCGCGCTCGCGCAGAGCTTCTACGGCCACTTCTACATCGAGCACAACCGCGGCCACCACGTCCGCGTGGCCACCCCCGAGGACCCGGCTTCGAGCCGCGTCGGCGAGAGCTTCTACCGCTTCTGGCCGCGTACGGTCGGCGGCTCGCTGAAGTCCGCGTGGCGGCTGGAGCGCAAGCGCTACGCCCGCCGGGACAAGCACCCGTTCCGCATCGGCAACGACGTGCTCAACGCGTGGCTGATGTCGGCCGTGCTGTGGGCGGCGATGCTGGTGTGGCTCGGGGTGGGGATCCTGCCGTACCTGCTGATCCAGGCCGTGGTGGGCTTCTCGCTGCTGGAAGTCGTGAACTACATGGAGCACTACGGGATGCTGCGCCGGCGGGTGGGGGCGCCGGACCGGCGCCGCTACGAGCGGGTGGACCCGAGCCACAGCTGGAACTCCAACAACATCGCCACCAACGTGCTGCTCTACCACCTGCAGCGCCACAGCGACCACCACGCCAACCCCACGCGCCGCTACCAGACGCTGCGGGACTTCGCCGAGTCGCCGGTGCTGCCCACCGGGTACGCGGGGATGATCGTGCTGGCGCTCGTGCCGCCGTTGTGGCGGCGGGTGATGGACCCGCGGGTGCTGGCGCACTTCGACGGCGACATCGGCCGGGCCAACATCCAGCCGCGCAAGCGGGGCAGGGTCCTGGCCCGGTACGGCACCCGCGTGACGGCCGAGGAGCGGATCGCCGCCGACACCCGCGGTGACGCCACTGAGGGCGGCATGTGCCCCGGTTGCGGCTACGTCTACGACGAACACCGCGGTGATCCGCGCGAGGGTTTCCCCGCCGGCACGCCGTGGTCGGCGATCCCGGACTCGTGGTGCTGCCCGGACTGCGGCGTGCGCGAGAAGGTCGACTTCGTGGCTCCCGGAAGGGTGGGTGCGTGATGCGGATCGAGGCGAACCGCGAACTGTGCGCGGGGCTGGGCATGTGCGAGGCGATGGCGCCGGACTTCTTCGAGGTCGGGGACGACGGCACGGTGGTGCTGCTGGAGGAGAGCCCGGCCGAGCAGCACCGCCTGGACGTGACGGCCGCGGCCGACGCGTGCCCGGTGCTGGCGCTGAAGGTGCGGGACTGACGTGCGTTCGCCAGTTCGCCGGGACCACACGGGAGGCGGCCTAGGATGACGATCATGAGCGGGGCACTCCGGGCCGCACCGCCCGAGGGCGGCCAGCACCGGCAGCCGATCGTCACCGCGGCCATCGAGCTGACCGCGAGCGAAGGCTGGTCGGCGGTCACGATGGCGCGGCTGGCCGAGGCCGCGGGCGTGAGCCGCCAGACCGTGTACAACGAGATCGGCTCCAAGGCCGCGCTGGCCGAGGTGATGATCTCCCACGAGCTGGCCCGCTTCCTCGCCGTGGTGCGCACCGCGTTCGACCGGCACCCCGACGACCTGGTCGAGGCGATCTACGAGGCCATCCGCGCCGTGCTCGACCTCGCCGACGACAACACGCTGCTGCGCGCCATCGCGTCGGCGACACACGGCACGGACACGGAACTGCTGCCACTGCTGACCACGCGCGCGGGCTCGTTGCTCACCGAGGCGAAGACCATGCTGATCGAGCGCGTGCGCACCTACGGGCCGCCGCTGGACGACGAGCAGATCGCCGTGGTGATCGACCTCGTCGTGCGCACCGTGCTCAGCCACGTGATGCAGCCGTCCGACACCCCCGCCCGCACGGCCGACGCGCTGGCCTGGGTGGTCGGGCGCGTGCTGGGCACGTCGGTGGCGCGGCCTATGCGCCGCGGCTGACCGGCGGCTGGGGCATGATGGACCCGTGGAGTCGACCAGGGTGGACCGCTGGCTGTGGGCCGTACGGCTGGCGAAAACGCGCTCGGACGCGGCCGCCGCGTGCCGGGGCGGGCACGTGCGCGTGAACGACCGCCCGGCCAAACCCGCCACCACCGTCGTCCCCGGCGACGAGGTCCGCGCCCGGATCGGCCAGACCACCCGCGTCGTCGAGGTCGTCCAGGTCATCCAGAAACGCGTCGGTGCGCCCGAGGCGGCCAAGTGCATCATCGACCGCACCCCGAAACCCCCGCCGGAGGCCGCGATCCCGGTGGCGCGCCGCGAGCGCGGCGCGGGCCGGCCGACGAAGCGGGAGCGCCGCGTGCTCGACGAGTTCCGGTCGCGCTGGGGCTGAGTCAGCCCAGGGTTCGGGCGACGTACTTCGCGGCCTCGGCGATCAACGCGTACCGGGGTTCGTCGTCGTAGGCGGCGCGGTCGGACATGATCGCGAAGACCAGCGGGGGCGCGCCCGGCGGCCGGAGGACGGCGACGTCGTTGACGCGGCCGTAGTCGCCGTGGCCGGTTTTGCCGATCACGCGCCAGGCGGCGGGCACACCCGCGCGGATGGTCTGGGCGCCCGTGGTGCTGCGGGCCAGCCAGTCTTCGAGGAGTGCTCGCTGGTCCGGCTGGAGCGTGGTGCCGAGCACGACCGCTCGATGGTCGGCGGCCAGCGCGCGCGGGGTGGTGGTGTCGCGGGGGTCGTCCAGGGGGTCGCGGTTGAGCTCGGGCTCGTACTGGTCCATGCGGCTGGTGGCGTCGCCGAGCCCGCGCAGGTACGCGGTGAGCCCGGCCGGCCCGCCGGCTTCGCGCATGAGCAGGTTGCCGGCCGTCCCGTCGCTGTAGCGGATCGCGGCGTCGCACAGCTGCCGCACGGTCATCCCGGCGCCGGCGTGGTGCTGGGTGATCGGCGAGAACGAGTTGACTTCGGCTGGGGTGTACGGGATTTTCGTGTCCAGGTAGGACAGAGAGTGGTTCTGCAGCACGGCTGCCGCGGCGAAGGTTTTGAAGGTGGAACAGAAGGCGAATCTTTCGTCGGCCCGGTAGTCCAGCGTGGCTCCGGTTTTCGTGTCGAGCGCGTGAATCCCCAGGCGGGCCTGGTACTTCCGCTCAAGGGCTTCGAGTGGGGCGGTCGACGGCGGGATTGCCGTTTTCGGTGGTGGTGCGGGGTTCGGCGGTGATGCGGGGCTCCGTAGGGCCGGGTTCGCACACCCGGCGATAGGTGCGGCGAGCACTCCGGCGAGCAGGGTCCGCCGCGTGATGCGACGTCGGTCCGCCACGGAAGTTCCTCTCACGATTCCGCGTCCGCCAGGGAGAAGCCCGGGTGGGGGACGCGCGGTGGACGGCCTTCGGGGTGGTATTCGAAGTGCCACCATTCGTTGTCGTAGACGCGGTACAGGTGGTGGGCCGCGCCGTGGAGTTCGAGCCAGTGGGCGCCGTCGCGGGGGCGGATGTCGAGGGCGGTGCCGGTGACGTGGCGGGAGCTCGCCGGGGGCAGGGCGCGCCGGCGGGCCGAGGCGGCGGAGCCAGTGCGGCGGACCTCGGCGGTGAACAGGCGGTCCTGGGCGCCGGCGTCGCGGTGGCCGGAGGTGAGCCCGAGGAGGGTGCCGTGGTGCCAGAGGGCCGCGCAGCGGGCCGCGACGAAAGCGGCGTGGGTGCCGGGCGACAGGCCGCTGAGGTCCTCGGACGGGAAGCGGATGCGGAGCGCCCAGGAGCACGCGACGGATCGTCCGAGGCCGGGCGCGACCAGGCAGGCCGGTGGCCACAGCGCGAAGGCGAGCAGTCGCGTGATCACCCGGTAGCCGAGGTCACGACGCCGCGAATAAGGGTCCGAAGTGGACGGTTTCATGACTCCCCCAGGAGAACGTCTCATCCCAGCGCCTTCACCGCGGCCGCCGTGGCGCGGGCGACGAGGGCGTCGTCGATGGGGGCGTCGGTGGCGAGGTGGTCGGAGAACACGACGAACACGATCGGCGCGCGGCCCGGGGGCCAGGCGATCGCGATGTCGTTGCGGGTGCCGCGGTCGGCGGTGCCGGACTTGTCGGCGACCTGCCACCCCGAAGGAACGCCCGCGCGGACGAGGTTGGTGCCGGTGGTGCTGGCGCGCATGGTGTTCGTCAAGACGGTGCGCAGCGGCGCGGCCAGGGTGTCGCCGAGGGCGACCGTGCGCAGCGACCGGGCCCAGGCGCGCGGGGTGGTCGTGTCGCGGAGGTCGCCGGGCGTGGTTTCGTTCAGGGTGGGTTCGGTGCGGTCGACGTGGGTGGTCGTGTCGCCGATCGAGCGCAGCCACGTGCCCAGCGCGGCCGGCCCGCCGAGCTCGCGGAAGAGCAGGTTGCCGCCGGTGTTGTCGCTGTAGCGCAGGGCGGCGTCCATGATCGCGCCGAGCGTCATGCCGGCGCCCGCGTGTTTTTCGGTGATCGGCGAGTTCGCGACGACGTCGCCCGGCCCGTACTTGATCACGCGGTCGAGCCCCGCCGTCCCCACCTTCTGCAGCACAGCCGCGGCGCTGAACACCTTGTGCGTCGACGCGTACGCGAACCGCTCGTCCGCGCGGTAGGCGACTTCGCGGCCCGAGCCGGTGTCCACGACGTACACGCCGAGCCGGGCGCCGAACGACCGTTCGAGATCGGCGAACGCTTGGTTCGAGACCGTCGGCGAAGCGGAAGTGACGGGCGGCGCGGCGGGCGGCAGAGCCTGCGGCGCGCCGCATCCCGCCAGCGCCACCAATGCCACCGCCGCCACCACAGACTTGCTGAACACCGGGTTCCCCCTTCGGAAGTGATCGACATCCGCAGTCTCACCAAGGTCGTTCATGCTGTCCAAGACAGAAGTGGCCCCTTCCATGCGGAACGGGCATACAGTGTGGTCGTGGACCTGATCGGAAGCTGCCGCGCGTTCGTCGGCGTGAGCGAGACCGGGAGCTTCACGGCGGGGGCGGCGGTGGCCGGCATCCCCCAGCCCGTGGCGAGCCGCCGGATCGCGGCGCTCGAACGCCACCTCGGCGAGCGCCTCTTCGACCGCGCGACGCGAAGAGCCCAGCTCACGCCGTTCGGCCGCGACATGCTGCCGTCCGCGCGGCGCCTCGTCCACCTCGCCGACGCCATGGAGCACGACGCGAAGCGCGCCAAGCTGCGTCCGCTGCGCCTCGCCGTGCCCGGCACCTGCCCGACGCGTGACCTGGCGGAGCTCGACGCCGAGGCGCGCGCGCTGGGCATCTTCCTCGAGTTCCGCCCGGCGCCGCCCGGCGAGCGCGCCGAGCTCGTGCGCACGCAGGACGTGCGCGCCGCCCTGGTGGCCGTGCCCGAGACCGAGGCCGTGTGGACGGTGCCGCTCGGCGTCGCCGCGACGGAACGCCAGCAGCTCCCGCCCGTGGTCCACCTCGAGACGCTGCGCGCCGGCCGTGCCACGAAAGCCGGGCGCCGCCGCGTGTGGATCCAGCCCGAGGACGACGTGCCCCACATCCGCGATCGCGTGTTCCGCGTCCGCGACGCCGTCGGGCTGCAACCGGCCCAGGTCTCCGTCGCCGATTCCCTGACGGCCGCCGCGGCCGCCGTCTACAGCTCCGCCGACCTGCTCCTGTGCTCCCCCGCGCAGGCCACCGAGCTCGGCCTGGGCTGGCGCCCCCTCGGCGTCGCCTCCCTCGCCCGCGGCTTCGACATCGCCGCCGCACTCGGCGAAGACGCCCACCACCTGCGCACCCGGCTGCGGTCCGGCATCGCCCGCTGCCTCGGCGCCTCCGACGAGGAGACCGTGTGAACACCGAATCCCTGCTCCGCGACCTCCGCGAACAACTCGACGACGGCGGCCTGCGCGGCTCCTTCCTCGTGCGCGACCTCCACACCGGACACGAGATCGGCCTCGACGCGGACTGGGAGTTCCCCAGCGCGTCGCTGGTCAAGGTGCCGCTCGCGGCGGCGACGCTGGAGCGCATCCGGCGGGGCGAGCTCGACGGCGCCACACAGCTGGAGGTGGAGCCCGGGCGGGTCACCACCGCCGGGCCGGCCGGGCTGGCGCGGTTCCGCCACCCGGCGCGCGTGGCGATCGACGATCTGCTCTACCTGAGCGTGGCGGTGAGCGACGGCACCGCGGCCGACGCGTTGTTCGAGCTCACGCCGCCGGCCGAGGTCACGCGGATGCTGCGCGAGTGGGGCATCGACGGCGTCTCCGTGCGGCACCCGACGGCGGAGCTGGCCGACACCCCCGCGGAACGGTTCGAGCCCGGCGAGGTGCACCTCGCCCACGCGCTCGCCATTCGCGCGGGCACGGCCGGGCGGGGGCACCCGGTGTCGCAACTGGACGTCAGCCGGGCCAGTGCCGGGTCGGCGCGGGCGTATGTCGCTTTGCTGGAGGCGTTGTGGCGGCCGTCCGAAGTGGACTCCGAGGTGGCGGCGCGCACCCGGGAGCTCATGGCCCACAACCTGCTGCGCCAGCGGCTCACGCCGGATTTCGGGTCCGACGCGACGAAGTGGTCGTCCAAGACCGGCACGCTGCTGAACCTGCGGCACGAGGTCGGGGTCGCCGAGCACGCCGACGGGCAGGTGTTCGCGGTGGCCGCGCTCACCGAGTCGCGGGTGCCGGCGGCGATCCAGCCCGAGGCGGAGATCCTCATGGCCCGGGTCGCGCGCACGATGCGGGACCACCTGCGGTCGCGGTGAACCTCAGCCCAGGCGGTCGAACCAGCGGTCCACGACCGTGTCGGCAACGGTGGTGTCGTCGCGCAGGATGCTGGTGAGCGCGAGGCCCCGCAACAGCATCAGCAGCGACTCGTAGCCGACGCGATCGTCCCCTGTGGACTCGAACGCCTTGCGCAGCTCCCGCCCCAGCTCGCGTTCGGCGGGCAGCAACGCCGCACGCAACGCCGGGTCGGTCCGCGCGCCGAGCCAGAGTTCCAGCCCCGCCAGGAACAACGGCCCCGACATCGCCTCCCGCAACGCCGCCACCAGCTGCCGCCGCGAGTCGGCGCCGGCGAGCCGCACCCGCGCCAGCTGCTGCTCGGCGATGTAGTGGATCGCCGCGACGAACAGGTCCGCCTTCGAGCCGAAGTGGTGCAGCAGCGCGCCGCGCGACACGCCCGCTCGCTCCTGCACGCGCTGCGTCGTCGTGCCGGCGTAGCCGAACTCGACCAGGCACGCGACGGTGGCGTCCAGCAGGGTCTGGTGGGTGCGCGCTCGTTGTTCGCTGCGGGTCACCCGGGCAGCCTACCGTCCTCGTTGACAGTCCGGACGGACTGTGAAAACCTCCCGGCATGCTCGCTGTGGAGTTGGTGCGCCGGGGTGCCCAGCGCTTCGCGGACCGGACGGCCGTGGTCGTCGGCGACCGGGAGTTCTCCTTCGCCGAGGTCGACGAGCGCGCCAGCCGCCTCGCGAACGCGCTGCTCGCCGCAGGGGCCGGCCGCGGCACGAGGGTGGGGCTGCTGGTCGACAACGGCGAGTGGTCCGTCCCGCTCGACTTCGCCTGCCTCAAGGCCGGCGTGACCCGGGTGCCGCTCAACGCCCGCCTCGCCGTGGCCGAACAAACGCGGATGCTCGCCGAAACCGGCGTCACCCTGCTCGTGTACAGCAAGCCCCTGGCCGAACGTGCCGCAGAACTCGCCGAAGCCCTCGACGGCCTGCGCCTGGCCGGGCTCGGCGACCGCCGGCGCGCCCGGGACCTCGACCTCGTCGCCGAGCTGGACCGCGTTCCGGCGGCCGACCCGTGCATCCGGGTCGCCCCGGACGACGTCGTGCTCGCCCTCTACACGTCCGGCACCACCGGCACCCTCAAGGCCGCGCAGCACACGCAGGCCAGCTACGCCGCGATCACCACGAACATCCTCGCCAACCTCCTCTCCCCCGGGCCCGGCTCGGCGATGCTGCACGCCGCGTCGCTCATCCACGCCAGCGGGACTTTCGTGCTGCCGTACTGGATCCGCGGCGGCCGCGCGGTCGTGCTGCCGGGTTTCGACCCCGGGTCCTATCTCGACTCGATCGCCCGGCACCACGTCACCGAGGTCAACCTCGTGCCGACGATGCTGGGCCTGCTGCTCACCGAGTCCAGTGTGGACTTTTCTGCGGTGGACACCATCGTCTACGGCGCCAGCCCCATGCCGAAGCCGCTGATCGAGGAGGCGATGGGGCGCTTCGGCCCGAAGTTCGTGCAGTACTACGGCCAGACCGAGGCACCGCTGTGCCAGACGGTGCTCGGCAAGGCCGACCACCTGCGCGGCGAGCTGCTCGGCTCGTGCGGCCACCCGGCCGTCGACGCGGAACTCCTGCTCACCGACCCGGACGGGAATCCGGTGCCGCGCGGGGAGATCGGGGAGATCCGCGTGCGCGCGCCGTTCACGATGAGCGGGTACCTCGACGCGCCCGAGCTCACCGCCGAGACCCTCGTGGACGGCTGGATCCGCACGCGCGACCTCGCTCGCGCCGACGAGCGCGGGTACCTCTACCTGGTCGACCGCGCGAGCGACATGATCGTGACAGGCGGCTACAACGTCTACCCGCGGGAGGTCGAGGACGCGCTGGCCGCGCACCCGGCCGTCGCCGAGTCCGCTGTGGTCGGCGCACCCGACCCGACGTGGGTCGAGGCGGTGACGGCGTTCGTCGCCCTGCGGCCGGGCGCTGCGGTGTCCGAAGAGGACTTGCGCACGCACGTGCGTGGCCTGCTCGCGGGGTACAAGGTGCCCAAGAGCATGCACGTGGTCGACGCGATCCCGAAGTCGGCGGTGGGCAAGATCCTGCGCCGTGCCCTGCGTGAGCCCCTGTGGGAGGACCGATGACCGTCCTGGTCGAGAAGCGCGGCCCCGTCACGATCGTGACAATCGACCGGCCCGAACGGCGCAACGCCGTCGACCGCGCCACCGCTTCGGCGCTGGCGGACGCTTTCCGCGCCTTCGACGCCGATCCCGACGCCTCGGTCGCCGTGCTGCAGGGCTCCGGCGGCACGTTCTGCGCGGGCGCCGACCTCAAGGCCGTGAGCGAAGGCCGCGGCAACCGCACCGAACCGTCGGGCGACGGTCCGATGGGCCCGACGCGGCTGCGCCTGAGCAAGCCGGTCATCGCCGCCGTGAGCGGCCACGCCGTGGCGGGCGGGCTGGAGCTGGCGATCTGGTGCGACCTGCGCGTGGCCGACGAAACCGCCGTGTTCGGCGTGTTCTGCCGGCGCTGGGGCGTGCCGCTCATCGACGGTGGCACCGTGCGGCTGCCGCGTCTGATCGGCCAGAGCCACGCTTTGGACCTGATCCTGACCGGACGCCCGGTCGCCGCCGACGAAGCACTCCGGATCGGACTTGCCAACCGCGTCGTTCCCGCCGGCCAGGCCCTCGACGCGGCCGTCGAGCTGGCCCGGAGCCTGGCGGCTTTCCCGCAGACCTGCCTGCGCGAGGACCGCGCGTCCGTGCTCGAACAACACGGCGCCACCGAAGAACAGGCCCTGGCCAACGAGTTCGGCCACGGCCTGGTGTCCCTCGCGAGCGACACTGTCGCCGGCGCCACCCGCTTCACCCGCGGCGCCGGCCGCCACGGCTCGTTCGACGCGTGACGGATCCGGGGCGGGGCACAGCAAACCCCGCCCCGGATCCGTCACGCCGCGACGTAGCCCGCGTCCAGCTCCCGATGCAGGGTCACGCGGTCGATGGCCTTCTCCCACTTGCCCACGACCAGTGTGGCCACGCAGTTGCCCGCGATGTTGGTGAACACGAACGCGGCCGACAGGACACTGTGGACACCCAGCACCAGGGCGATGCTGCTGACCGGGATCGTGTGCGTGGCCGCCAGGGTCAGCGCCAGCACCGCGATGGCCGAGCCCGACACGCCGGCGCCGCCCTTGGACGTCAGGAGCAGCACGAACAGCAGGCCCAGCTGGGCCTGCCAGCTCAGGTCCGTGCCGGTGGCCTGGGCCAGGAACACGCTCACCGCGGCGAAGTACAGGCAGGTGCCGTCGTGGTTGAAGCTGTACGCGGTGGGCAGCACGAGCCCCACCACCGGCTCGTCGACGCCCAGCTTTTCCAGCTTCGCCGTGAGCTGCGGGAAGACGCTTTCGGACGAGCTCGTGCCGAGCACCAGTACCAGCTCCGCGCGGAAGTAGCGCAGGACCTTCCACAGGCTGACCCCGGCGTAGTGCGACACCGGCCACAGCACGAGCACGAAGAACAGCACCACGATCAGGTAGAACACCCCGACCAGCTTGCCCAGCGGCAGCAGCGTGCTCAGCCCGTACTTCGACACCGTGAACGCGATGGCCCCGAACGCGGCGAACGGCGCGAGCCGCATGACCTTCTTGATGATCCAGAACAGCGACTGCTGCACGGTGCCGACGATGTTCAGCACCGGCTGCGCCTTCTCGCCCAGCGCGGCGAGGCCGCAGGCGAACAGGACCGAGAACACCAGCACCTGCAGGATCTCGCCCTTGGCGAACGCGTCGACGGCCGACGTGGGCACGAGGCTCACGAGGAAGTCGTCGAAGCCCTCCGACTTGGCCGGCGCGGCCGAGGCGGGGGCGTGCAGCGACGACGGGTCGATGTTCATGCCGATGCCGGGCTTGAGCACGTTGACCACCACGAGGCCGATCACCAGCGCGATCGTGGTGATCACCTCGAAGTACACAATGGACTTCACCGCGATGCGGCCGACCTTGCCGAGGTCGCGCACGCTGGCGATGCCGTGCGTGACCGTGCAGAAGATGATCAGGCCGACGACCATCTGGATGAGGTGGATGAAGATGTCGCCGAGGAAGTCGACGTGGTGGCCGACCGAGGGCGCGAGCGCGCCCACGAGCACGCCGACGACGACGCCGGCGAGGACCTGGAAGGTCAGGTCCTGGTAGAACGGCTTGCGCTTGCGGGTCTGCCCGGGGGCGCCCGTGGACGTGGTTTCGCTCATCGTCTTCCGGTTTCTCCGTTGAAATGTCCGGTGGGGAGGGAACTAGCCGAGGATCTGCCGGGCCGGCGCGAACACCTCGTCGGCGCCGAGGCGGCGCGGGAGCAGGCCCTGTTCGAGGCACGCGTCGACGATCAGCTCGATCGGGGCGCTCAGGTTCTCGAAGCCGAACATCGTGGGGACCGGCGCGCCGTCGGGCCGCTCGACGGTCGCGTCGGCGCGGCGCAGTAGCTCGTAGGCCTCGCGGACGGCGCCGGGGTCGCGGCGGCTGAGCGACTCCCCCGCGACGACCATGTGGTTGATCGGCATGAAGCCGTGCTCGCGCCACCACTGCTCATCACGCGTTGCGGCGTCGGGGATCACGCGCACGAACTCGTCGCCTTCGGGCAGGTCGTTGCCGAGGATGGTGGCGTCGATGCGGCCTTCGCGCAGGAGGTCGGGCAGGCTCGAGTCGCCGACGCCGTGCTCGACGAAGTCGGGGTCCTCGTACTCCGCGACGTGGGCGCCGTCGCGGGTGAGCCAGTGGATGTCGCGCGAGGCGAGGCCGAAATCCTCGGTGAGGTGCGCGCGGACCCACATGCCGGTGGTCTGCGTGAAGGCGCGCACGCCGATGCGCTTGCCCTTGAGCCCGGCCGGGTCCACCGGGCGCGACGCGTGCGCGATGAGGCAACCGCGCTGGAACCGCGACGCGACCACGACCGGCAGCAGCACCACGGGCCGGCCGTAGGCGATCGCCTGCAGCGCCGTGACCACGGCCAGCTCGCTCAGGTCGTAGGCCTCGTCGCGCACCATCGGCGCGAACGCCTTGTGCACCGGGGAGACCGCGGTGAAGTCGAGCTCGACCGACGGGCTGGTGACCTCGCCGTTCTTGAGCGGCTTCGTGTGCGGGTAGTCCGCGAGGACGGTCCGCAGGATCGTGGGCTCAGGCACGGCTCGCACCCTTCAGCGACGGGTAGAAGGCGGCGGCGGTCCCGCCGAAGATCTGGTCGAGGTCGGCTTCGGGCAGCACGGACACCGTCTCGCGGGCCTCGGCCAGCAGGTCGGGCAGCACGCCGTCGGCCGCGGGGAAGTTGGAGCCCCACGCGATGCGGGCGGCGCCGTAGGCCGAGACCAGGTCGTTGAGGAAGTCCTCGGTCGTGGACGCGCCCTTCGCCGACGCGGCCAGCGCGCGGTGGGTGAGCTTGAGGTGCACGCCGGGGTAGGCGGCGAGGTCGAACAGGTCCTTGGCCAGGCGGTACGGCCGCCCGTCGGACAGGTCGGGGCGCGCGCAGTGGTCGAGCAGCACCCGCACGCGCGGGAACCGGTCGAGGATCTCCCGCAGCTTCGGCAGGCCCTGGATCGTCATCTGCAGGCACACGGGGATGTCGTGCTTCTCGGCGTGGACCCAGGCGGGGAACGAGTCCTCGTGGCCGAGCCAGTCGGCCTGGCCGGGCATGGTCGTGCCGGTGGTGAACAGGCGGAAGCCCGAGAGGCCGAGGCCCTGCCAGTGGTCGATCTTCTCGACGGCGTCCGGCGCCATCGCGTCGATCGAGTAGACGCCCGCGAACCGGTCGGGGTGGCGGCGCAGCGCTTCGGCGACGTAGCGGTTGTCGTGGCCGTACACCGTGGACGCCTGCACCACCACGGCCTGCGCGATGCCCGCCGAGTCCAGCGCCCGCACGAGGCCGTCGATGTCCACCGGGTGCGCCTTCGACCACTCGCTCTGCTTGCCGCCGATGGGGTCGACCGGGTACTGGCCCGCGTCCGGGGAGATGACGTGGGTGTGCGAGTCGATGATGTCCATGTGACCTCCTGTGAACCGGCGATTCGGCGCAGCACCGGATCCTCGGCGACCCGGCTCGGAGCCCGCGCGCTCCGGCAGATCGGGACCATACACGATTGTTAACAATCTCGTACAAGATTGTGGGGACGATTTCGTTGAGGATCACGGTGCGCATCACTCCGCGAACACAGCGCGAGGCGGGCCCCGTGGAATCCGTGCAGGTGGGAGGGTGCGGGACGGGCGGGCGTCCTGACAAGTGAGGGTGGCTGGAGACTCAGTAACCCGGACGGGGGAAGGTGACACCGCGGGAGGGTTCGCCTGAACCGGGCAATCCGAAGCCGGAGGGGTGGCAAGGCCCAGGTCGGGCGCGGGTTCGGGTGGTGTTTCCGGCCCCCGCCCGACACCGACGCCCCTACGCCGGACTCTCCACCCGAGGGGACCTCGGGCCCCGCGGCATCCGGCCGGCGAGCGCGGCCAGGTCTACGACGGCGCGGCGGACGAACTGCCGCTCGACGACCACACCGACAGCGGTCGCCGCGGTCCGGCACCATCGCCGAGGCGCGAGGGGCGAGGGCTCGAAGCAATCCGGCAGTGGGCGGGGCAACGCCCCCGGCTCCGATGAGTCCGGCGCCCGAGGCGTCAGGGCGATGGGAGCGGGGATCGATTCGGCGCTGTCCGGGAGCGGGACAGCACGACACCCCTCGCGCCCGAATCCCCCAGGCCACAGCGGCGACCGGATCAGTCAAGAAAGACAAACGGGGCAAATCAGACGCAGGCAGCACAACGCCCCAGGCTCTGGGAGATCCGGTGCCTGGGGCGTCGTAGCGGTGGGAGCGGTGGTGGGCCGGGGTCAGCCGAACATGCCCACCTCGTAGTGGCCCGCGGGCTGCTGGGTGATGACGTTCATGCGGTTGTAGGTGTTGATGAGTGCAATGAGCATGGTGAGGCCGGTGAGCTGGTCCTCGTCGTAGTGCTTGGCGGCCTGCTGCCAGACCTCGTCGCTGACGCCGCCGGCGGCGTCGGCGATGCGGGTGCCCTCTTCGGCCAGTTCGAGGGCCGCGCGCTCGGCGTCGGTGAAGACGGTGGCTTCGCGCCAGGCCGCGACGAGGTTGAGACGCGTGGGTTCCTCGCCCGCGGCCACGGCTTCCTTGTAGTGCATGTCGGTGCAGAAGCCGCAGCCGTTGATCTGGCTGGCGCGCAGCTTCACGAGCTCCTGCGTCGCGGCGGGGAGGCCCGAGTCGGCGATCGGCTTGTTCGCCGCGTTCAGGTACTTGACGAACTTGCCGGCGACAGCGTTCCCGAAGAGGTTGAGTCGTGCTTCCACTGATCTGCTCCTTCACCCGTTTCCACTGGTTACACACCCTTGACGGGTGGGCCCGCGAAGTTGTGACACCGGTGAAAGTGACCTGCGTCTCACCCCAGGTCGGCCTCCGCACGGATCTCCAGCGCCTCCCCCGGCTGGTGCAGCTCCAGCACCACGAGCTCGTTGCGCCCCCGTCGCCACAGCGGCGCCGGGGCGTAGAGAGTCCGTTGTGGACCGCGGCTCCAGTAACGGCCGAGGTTGAAGCCGTTCAGCCAGACGATGCCCTTCTCCCAGCCCGGCAGCGCGACGAACCCGTCGGCGGGCGCCCCGATCGTCACCGCGGCCCGGTGGAAGGCCGGCCCGGCGCCCGGAGCGCCCGGCGTGAAGTGCACAGTGGACAGATCGTCGAGCGGCAGCGGCCGGATCTCCCAGCCGAAGAGCTTCTGCTGGGTGTTCATCGCGACCCACCCGTCGATGCCCTTGCGATCGGCCAGGTACGGGCCGTAGTTGATCCGGCCCATCGTGTCCACGAGGATGTCGAGCTGGTTCTCCGCCTCCTCGAACACGAGGTCCACCGTGCCGTCGGGGGTGTTGCGGTCGAGAACGCCGACCTGCTCGCCGCCGGCGAAGACCAGCGCGCGGTCGGCGAGGCCGTGGATGCTCAGGGTGCCGTTGTGCGGGCCCTGCACCTTCGTCCGGTAGTGGACGAGCCCCGTGGCCTGGCCGAGCTTCTCCATCGGCAACGGCTGCGGCGAGCGCACCACCTTCGACAACGCGGGCAGCGACTCCAGCAGCGACGCCGTCGCGTCCGGCTTCACGGTCTGCGGCGCCAGCCGCGGGGAACGGCCGGGGATCGGCCCCTCGGGCAGCTTCGTGTACTTGCCGATCACGCTCCGCAGCGCGGTGAACTTGGCGCCGAGGTCGCCGGCCTCCCCCACCGGCGAGTCGTAGTCGTAGCTCGTGACGGTGGGCTGGTAGGTCGTGCCGGAGGTGTTGGCCCCGCTCGTGAAGCCGAAGTTCGTGCCGCCGCACGCCATGTACAGGTTCACCGACGCGCCGGACGCAAGCACGGTGTCGATGTAGCCCGCCATCTGCTGCGGGTCGCGGGTGTTGTGCTGTTCGCCCCAGTGGTCGAACCAGCCGTCCCAGAACTCCGCCATCATCACCGGTTTGCCGGGCTGGAACTTCTTCAGCGCTTCGAGACTCGGCACCGGGTTCCCGTCGCCCGTACCGACTTCGAGCGTGCCCGGCAGCGAGCCGAAACGCATGAAGAAGTCCGACGCGCCGTCGGCCGCGAACAGCAGGCTCTCGCACCCGCGCGAACGCAGGCTGTCGCGCAGGTGCGCCAGGTACGAAGTGTCGTTGCCGTAGCTGCCGTACTCGTTCTCGATCTGCACGGCGATCACCGGCCCGCCGCGGTGCGCCTCCAGCGCGGCCAGGCGCGGCACGAGGTGGTCGTACCAGGCGTCGACCGCCTGGAGGTACTTCGGATCCGCGCACCGCAGTTCGAGGTCGCGGTCGGCGAGCAGCCACGCGGGCAGGCCGCCGAACTCCCACTCCGCGCAGATGTACGGGCTCGGCCGCACGATCACCCGCAGTCCCACCTCGCCGGCGGTGCGGATGAACTTCGGCAGGTCACGCCACCCGCTGAAGTCCGGCAGGCCCGGCTTCGGCTGGTGGAAGTTCCACGCGACGTACGTCTCGACCGTGTTCAGGCCGAGTGCACGCAGCCGCTCCAGCCGGTCGCGCCACTGGTCGGGGTGGATGCGGAAGTAGTGCACGGCACCCGAGATGATCTGGAACGGCTTACCGTCCAACAGGAACTGCTCGCCGGACACGGTCAGTCCGCCACGGCCCGCCGCGCCGGCCGGCCCGGCGAACACCGTGCTCGCCGCGGCCAGCCCGGCGACCCCGCCGAGGAAACTCCTCCTGCTCAGTGCGCTCACGAAGCTCTCCGTCCTTTCGGGGTCAGCCGAGCGTCGCGGCCCGGGCCTGGGTGATGAACGCGTCGAGGACCCCGTCGCCGACGAGCGCCTGCCGCACTCCCCACCGGTTGGTGTCGCCGGTCTTCACGGCCTGGGCCCGGGCGACGAGATCGTCGGCGGACGCGGTGAGCCGTTGCGCCGCCTTGGTGTCACCACGCCCGGCGGCCGCGAGGGCGTCGAGCTGGTCGACCATCGCGCCGCCCCACAACGCCGTCGCGTCGAGCCACGGCGAGGCCTCCTCGACGAACGCGCTCTCGACCCGGCCACCGCGGATCACCTTCGCGGCGTCGCGGATCTGCACCGCGTACGCCCGCAGGTCGCCCACCCGGTGGTCACCCGCGTTCCACCGCTGCCAGAACGCCTTCGTCTTCGCCGCGAGCACCGGCGCCTGCGGCTGCCACGGCGTCGGGCCGAACGTCGGGGCCAGGTGTTCGAGGTCGGCGAACACCCGCAACGCCGCCGTGGCCCGGGCGTCACCGCCCGCGAGCCGCGCAAGCGCTTGCGGCCACGAGCGCTCCGGCGAGTACCCGGCGTCGTTCCACGCGAAGTCGGTGGCGCCGAACTCGGCCACCTCGCTGGCCGCCTCCTGGTTCATCGGGTTCGCGACGATCCCGTTGAGGTACTGCGAAAGCCCGGCCTCCCGCTGCGCGTAGGGCGCGAGCAGCAGCCGGCCGGCGGACTGCTCGTAGTCGTTCACGGGGTAGTTGTCCCAGAGGAACACCTTGCGGCCGTACACAGTGGACACCTGCTGCGCCTCGTCGGTGGTGACGCTCGGCGGCACCACGTCCGTGCCGGTCCACTGCACGACCACCGACGGGTCGAGGTTCTCGCGCAGCTCGGTCTTGTACGGCGAGTCCTTCAGGTCGCTGTACTCGGTGGGCACCGTCTGCAGTGGACGCACGCCGTCGTGGGTCTTGACGAAGTCGCTGGTGATCGCGTTGAGCAACGAAACCTGGGCCTTGCCCGCGGCGGCCTGCCCGGGCGCGCCGAACGCCGTCTGGTCGGCGGCGCAGTTCCACTTGGTGTAGGAGATGTCGTCGAACGGGATCGAGAACGACCGCACGCCCAGGTCGTACACCGACTGCAGCTTCGCTTTCACCGCGGCGAGATCGTCGGGCGAGGAGAAGCAGATCGACACGCCGGGCGAGAGCGCGTAGGTGAAGTCGACGTGGTGCGCGGTCGCCGACTGCACCAGCTGCCCGAGCGTGGCCAGCCCGTCCGCGGGGTACGGATCGCGCCACTGCGCACGCAGGTAGGCGTCGTCCTTGGCGCTGTAGACGTAGCTGTTGGCCTTGACCTCGCCGAGGAACGCGATCTGCCGCAGCCGGTCGGCGGTGCTCCACGGCGGGCCGTAGAAGCCTTCGATCGACCCGCGCAGCGCCATGTTCGGCCAGTCGCGCACGGCCACGCCGCTGATCGCCCACCCGTGGCCGGAGCGGACGAACAGCTGCCGCAACGTCTGCGCGGCGTAGTACTGGCCGGAGCCGTCGCGCCCGGCGAGCACGACCTCGCCGCGCGTGGTGGTGAGCGAGTAGCCCTCGGCCTGGGACGGGGCCGTGGAGCCGGCGCCGAGCCGGACCACGAGCGCGTGGCCGCGGCCAGGTTCCTTCGTGACCGTGGTGACCTTGCGTGCGCCGTGCTGCCGCAGCAGCGTGGTGACGAGGTCTTTCGCGGCGGCGTCGGTGGTGCTGTCGGTGACGAGCACGACCTCGTCGGGCACGGCGATGTCGGCGGAGTCACGGGCGAGCGACTGCGGCGTGGGCGTGACGACGGGCAGCGGCTGCTGGTGGTCGGGGGCGGCCGCGGCGGGTTGCGTGACGAGCGCGGCGAGCGAAACCCCGGCCGCGAGCACGGCGGCCAGGTGGCGCTTTCGGGAAGTCATCAAGGGGTCCTTCGGGTCAGGCGGCCGGCGCCACGGTGCGGTACAGGGCGAAGGTCGAAAGGTACGGCGTGGCGCGGGCCTGGGTGATCACCACGCGCAGGTGGCTGGTCGTCACGGGTGCCGAGAGCGTGACCAGGCGGGTGTAGCCGATGGTCGTGACGGTGCCGAGCGTCCGCCACGCGCCGTCGACCTCGGCCTGCACGGTCGCGCCCTCCACGTGCTGGCCGCGGCTGATGTCCTCGCCGAGGCGGATCTGGTCGAACGTCGCGGGCCGGGCGAGCGGCACGTCGAGCGTTCCCGCCGGCGCGCCGTGCGGCGGGGTCCAGGACGTGGTGAGCGATCCGTCCGTGACCGCGGCGACGGCCTTGTCGCCGGGCCGTGCGTGGGCCTGGTTCACCTGTGTGGCCGCGACGGACTGGCCGAAGGCGGCCAACGAAGCGACGTCGGCAGGGGCGAACTCGCCGTCGGGGCCGGGCGGCACGTTCAGCAGCAGCGAGGAGTTGCGGCCCACCGTGCGCCGGTAGATGTCCACTAGCTGCGCGGCGGTTTTCGGCTGTTCGCCCGGGTGGAAGAACCAGCCGGGGCGGATCGAGACGTCGGATTCGGCCGGCGCCCACTGGAGGAAGCGCACGGACGGGTCGGCCAGCACCTGGCGCGAGCCGAGGTCGGTGGCCGTCGCGCCGCCGAGGAACAGCTCCTCGTTGTGCGCGGTGTTCGGGTCGCCGGTCGTCGGCAGCGGGCTCCACTCCGTGGTCCGCGCCTGGCCGGCCTCGTTGCCGACCCAGCGCACGCCGGCGGGCCCGGCGAACGTGACGGTGTTCGGCGAGAGCGCGTGGATCATCGAGAACCAGGTGGTGAAGTCGTAGTTCTCGCTGATGCCGCGGTCGCGCCACGGGTTGGCGCCGTCGAGCCACAGCTCGTCGATCGGGCCGTACTGGGTGAACAGTTCGTAGAGCTGGTTGAGGTAGTAGGTGTTGTAGTCGTCCTCGGTCACGGTGAAGCGCGGCAGCTTCCCGGCGGCGAGCGCGGCCGCGCGGTCGTCGTCCGCCACCAGCGTGGGGATGGTCCGTCGGGTCACGGCGCTGCCGGTGCCGTAGCGGCCCTGGCCCTGCGGGGCGCTCGCGCGGTCGTCGTAGGTGGCCTGTTCCTCGATGGACAGCGACTGTCCGGCCGCGACCTTCGCCTCGATCCGCTTGACCTCGTCGGCGAAGAAGGTCGCGGGCAGCTCGGCGCCGTCGGCGGGCGAGAGGTAGACGCCGACCTTGAGGCCCGCCTTGCGAGCGGAATCCACGTAGTCGCGCAGGATGTCGCCGCGGGGGTTGGTGCAGCCCGCGTCGCGCGCCTGCCAGAACGCGGACGGGTCCTGCGAGCGCGTGGCCTGCGCGGCTTGGCGGGCGGCGTCGGCCTCCGGGTCGGTGCAGCCCGCGCTGAGCCACCACGGGCTGGCCACGACGGAGTGGTCGGTGTAGCGCGTCGGGTAGAGCACGAAACCGTCGTGGTGCTTGGCGGTGAGCATCACCTGCGTCACCCCGGCGGCCTTGAGCGAACGCATCCACTGGTCGGTGTCCACGGCCGGTGGCGCGAACGTCGACTCCATCTCGGCGCCCGAACCCCATTCGCGGTCGGTGAAGGTGTTCATGCCGAAGTGCGTGAACGCCGTGACGGGCCGCTGCTGCCAGGCGAGCTGGCCGGGCCGCGGCACGACGGCGGCCGCTTTGGCCAGCACGCGGTCCATGCCGTCGCACGGTTCGACGGTCATGATCGACGCGGTCTTGATCGGTCCGGTGCAGCCGCGGTCCGGCGGTGCGGCGATTCCGGGCGTGGCCGTGGATCCGGCCACGGCGAGGGAAAACAGTGCGGCCAGAACGGCGTTCCGGCGCGTCGAGATCGGCACGTGCTCCTCCTGACGGGTCCGCGCGGCCGCGTGCCCCGGTGGCGGCCGGCGACGAGCTGGTGGATCGCCCAGCACATTAGGTGCGTGATCCATCGGATGTCTAGACCTACTCGGGGGAGGTGCGCTCGACTGTCCATTCCCTGTCTTCCCGCGGGAATCTGCGTTCGTGCCTGGTTGACGCCGTTTACTCGCGGGTGGGTTTGCCGGTGGGACAAGGTCAGTCGTCCGATGGTTCTTGACCGATGCCGTCGTCGCGCCAAGACCCGATCGCGGCGCTAGGATCCGCGAAGTGCTGACGGTGCCCGGGTGGCTGACGCTCGTGGTGTGGCTGGGACTCGCCTTCGGCCACGGCTGGTTCTGGCGGACGGACCAGCGGCTGCCGCCGTCGGTGCGCCCGGCCGAGTGGCCGTCGGTGGCGGTCGTGGTGCCGGCGCGCGACGAGGCGGCCGTGCTCCCGACGACGTTGCCCGCCCTGCTCGCGCAACGCTATCCGGGCGAGGCGCGCGTGATCCTCGTCGACGACGACAGCGCCGACGGCACCGGCGAGCTGGCCCGGCGGCTCGGCGGTGCGGCCGGGGCGTTGCCGCTGACCGTGGTTTGACGCCGGACCCGTTGCCGGCGGGCTGGACGGGCAAGCTGTGGACGGCCGCGCGCGGCGTCGCCGAGGCGGGCGCAGTGGATTTCGTGCTGCTGACCGACGCGGACATCGAACACGGGCCGGGTTCGCTCGAAACCCTCGTGGCGGCGTGCGGTGAGCACGACCTCGTGTCGCAGATGGCCGTGCTGCGCACCGAAACGCCGTGGGAACGGCTGATCGTGTCGGCGTTCGTGTACTTCTTCGCGATGCTCTACCCGTTCCGGCGCGTGAACAACCCGCGCTCGCGGGTGGCCGCGGCCGCCGGCGGGTGCGTGCTCGTGCGCCGCTCCACTCTCGAACGCGCGGGTGGCCTCGCGGCCGTCCGCGGCGCCGTGATCGACGACGTCGCCCTGGCCCGCGCGGTGTCCGCGGCGGGTGGGCGGACGTGGCTCGGGTTCGCGTCGAACGTCCACAGTGTCCGGCCGTACCCGCGGCTTTCCGATCTGTGGCAGATGGTCGCGCGCACGGCGTACACGCAGTTGCGCCACTCCCCGCTCGTGCTGGCGGGCACGGTCGTCGGTCTGGCGCTGGTGTTCCTCACTCCCCCGGTGCTGACGTTCACCGGCCCTTCGTGGCCCGCGCCGGCCGCGTGGCTGCTGATGGCGGCGACGTTCGTGCCGATGGCGCGCTACTACCGGCAGTGGCCGGTGCTGGCTTGCTGCTGCCGCTGACGGCGCTGCTGTACACGCTGATGACGCTCGATTCGGCGCGCCGGCACTTCGCCGGCCGTGGCGCCGGGCGGAAGGGGCGGACGTACTCGTCCACTTAGGACGTTGCGCGGGTCGGACACCGGCCCAGGGTCCGGATCGAGACGCCGAATCACTGACGTGACCCAGGACTGCCCACATCGGATCGTTTGACAGGTCCTGGGGCCGCGAGTCATGATGAACACCTGTTCATGAACGTATGTTCACAACGCTGGGAGGACATCGTGACCGGGATCGTCAACACGGAGCAGGCGCAGGCGTGGAACGGCTACGAAGGTGGGCACTGGGCGGAGCACGCCGATCGCTACGACGCGGTGAACAGCGGGTTCAACGAGTTCCTGCTGGCCGCCGTGGGGCCGGGCGACGACGTGGTCGACCTCGGGTGCGGCACGGGGCAGCTGACCCGGCTCGCGGCGGCGCGGTCCGGGTCCGGGCGGGTGCTCGGCGTCGACCTGTCCGGGCCGATGCTCGCGACGGCGCGGGACCGGAGTGCGGGAAACGTGGTGTTCGAGCAGGGTGACGTGCAGGTTTACCCGTTCGAGGAGGGCTCGTTCGACGTCGCGCTGAGCCGGTTCGGGGTGATGTTCTACGCGGATCCGGTGGCGGCGTTCGCCCGGGTGCGCCGCGCGCTGCGGCCGGGTGGGCGGCTCGCGTTCGTGTGCCTGACGGAGCCGGCGGGGACCGACCTGGGGGCGGTGTTCGGCGCGCTGGCTCCGCTGCCTTCGGGCGTCGGGCCGGCGTCGCTGGCCGATCCCGCGCACACGCGTTCGGTGCTGACGGACGCCGGGTTCCGCGACGTCACGTGCACGCGCGTCGAGGCCGACCAGGTCTGGGGCCGCGACGTGGCCGACGCGGCGGAGTTCATCGCCGGCTGGGGCCCGGTCCGGCACCACGGACCGGACGCCGAAGCCGTGCTGGTGGAGGCCTTGCGCCCATTCGCCGAGCCCGGCGCCGTGCGGCTGCGGGGCGCGGCGTGGCTCGTCACCGCCGTCCGGTGAATACGATGGCCGCGATGTCACCGAGAACAGCAGCCGCCCTGCGCGACGGGGACCGCAGCCTGCGCGAGCACCTCATCGCGACGGCCGGCGCGCTCATGGCCGAGGAAGGCGCGGCGAAGCTGACGGTCCGCGCGATCGCCCGCCGCGCCGGCGTCGCGGACGGCGTGCTGTACAACCACTTCGCCGACAAGGAGGAACTCCTGGCGCACGCGCTGCGCGCCCACGTCCGCGCCGCCGAACGCGAACTCGGCGCCCTGCCCACACCCGGCGACGCCACGGTCGAAACCAACCTGCGCGCGCACCTCGCCTACGGGCTCGCCCTGCACCGCGCCATCCTGCCCACGTTCGCCGGCCTGCTCGCCCACCCGGCGGTCCTCGCGCGCTTCGCCTCCCTCACCCCCACGCACACCGAATGGCGCGACCGCCTCCTCACCTACCTCCACGCCGAACGCGACCTCGGCCGCCTCTCCCCCACCGCCCACCTCGACGCCGCGGCCGCCCTCCTGGTCGGCGCCTGCCACGAGACGGTGTTCTCGGCCCTGGTTCCCCACGCGGGCCCGCCCCAGGCCCCGTCGATCGACGCCGTGGTGGCGACGGTGCTCGAGGGCATCGGCGCCTGAGGATCACCTCGCCGCACGCGAGTCCCGCCGGTGTTGCCCCTGGTGAGAACGACGCAGTCATCCGCAACAGGTGATGCCGAGATGGCCGGGGGTTCGCAAGGTGGGGCATCGAGGAGAGGGGCGCCCGATGGCCACGGGATCGAAGAGCGTCTCCGCGTCCGCAGTGGTGCTGCCGCTCGCGCTCGGGCAGTTCATCGCGAGCTACGCGGCGACGAACATGAACGTGGCGATCAGCACGATCGCCGACGACATCGGCACATCGGTCATCAGCATCCAGACCGCGATCACGCTGTTCACGCTCACGATGGCCGCGCTGATGATCCCCGGCAGCAAGCTCACGGACTTCCTCGGCCGCAAGGTCTGTTTCATCGCGGGTCTCGTGATCTACGGCTCGGGTGCGCTGCTGTCGTCGTTCGCGCAGGGCATCGGGGTGCTGATCGTGGGGTACTCGCTGCTGGAGGGCATCGGGTCGGCGCTGCTGATCCCGCCGATCTACATCCTCGTGACGGTGGTGTTCGACGACGTGAGCGCCCGCGCGCGCAACTTCGGGATCGTGAGCGGGGCGGCGGGGCTCGGGGCGGCGGCGGGGCCGCTGCTCGGTGGTCTGATCACGAGCTACCTCGGCTGGCGGGCGTCGTTCCTCTTCCAGGTGGCCGTGATCGTGCTGATCATCTTCCTCGCCCTGCGCATCGTCGACCCGCCGCTGGCCGAGCGGCCGCCGCACTTCGACGTGTGGGGCGCCGTGCTGTCGGCGGCCGGGCTGTTCTTCGTGGTGTTCGGCGTGCTGCAGAGCTCGACCTACGGGTGGCTCAAGTCGCGGGAGGACTTCACGATCGGGGGCACGGTGGTGATCCCGAAGGGCGGCATGTCGCCGGTGTGGATCTACGTCGCGATCGGGGCCGTGCTGCTGGTGATCTTCTTCCTGCACCTGCGGCGCGTGGAGCACGCCGGACGCGCACCGTTGTTCTCGCTGAAGATCTTCCGCAGCAAGGCATCCAACCTCGGGCTCGTCACCCAGGTGCTGCAGTGGCTGGTCATGCAGGGCGCGTTCTTCGTGACATCGGTGTTCCTGCAGCAGATCCGCGGCTTCAGCGCGATCGAGACGGGACTGGTGCTCGTGCCGGCCACCATCGGCATCCTCGCCGCGTCGGCGCTCGCGGGACGGATGTCGCGGCGCCACTCGCTGCGCCGGCTGATCCGGGCCGGCTTCACCTCCACGACGCTGGGCCTGGTGCTGATGCTGGTGCTGGTCCGCGAGGACTCGAGCGTCTGGACCTTCACACCCGGGCTGCTGCTGATGGGCATCGGGATCGGCGTGATGCTGACGGCGTCGGTCAACCTCGTGCAGTCGAGCTCGCCGGAAGAGGCGCAGGGCGACATCTCCGGTGTCTCGCGCAGCGTGTCGAACCTCGGCTCGTCACTGGGCACCGCGCTGGTCGGCTCCGTGCTCGCCGGTGCGGCCGTCCCGGGCAACGGGCCGTTCGGCATCGCCCTGATCATGCTCGTGTGCCTCGGCCTCCTCGGGGTCGTCACGGCGCTGCTGATCCCGAAGCACGCCCAGCGGTAACCGCGAGCGGCTGCGCTGCACGGCCGTCAGGATCACCCGCAGCGCGACGCCGACCACCAGCAGGTTCGCGATCATCTGCACCGTGACCAGCAGGCGCGCGGCCTGCGTCACGGGCACGATGTCGCCGAACCCGACCGTCGCGAACACCGTGACCACGAAGTACAGCGAATCGGTGCGGTTCAGCGGCGCGCTGAAGCTCTGCGGCACGTTGTACTGCAGCACGTAGTAGACGTTGGCGAACACCAGCAGGAACAGCGGCACCACCAGCGCCAGCGCCTGGATGCCCTGCAACGCCGGGCGCGCGGAGCGCAGGATCGCGCGCGCTTCGACCACCACCAGGACCACGACCAGCGTCACCCCGACGACGAGCCCCACGACCGTCCACGCGTCGAGCTGCCGGTTCACCGGGAGCAGGTAGTACACGGCGATGAGCGTCGCCACCGTCAGCACGGGACGCAGCACACCCGGGCCGAGCAGCTGCCGCGCCTTCACCGCCCCGACTCGGCCTTGACCGCACCGGTCTTGATGGCCTTGGTCAGCTCCGTGTGGTCCTTCTCGTTCTGGTCGGCGTAGTCGTGCGTGAACTCGGCGATCGCGTGGTCGAACGAGTCACCGGAACCGACGTAGGCGCCGATCGCCACGCTGTCGCCGGTGCGGGCGTGGGCGCGCGCGAGCGTCCACGCGCACAGCATGCCGTAGGTGCGCAGGTCGCGCGGGTCCATCGACTCGACGTTGGCCGAGCCCTTCCAGTCGCGCAGCTGGCGCAGGTAGAAGTCGCGCGGGCGTTCGTCGACACCGGTCACGTGGACCCAGCCGAGGAAGATGTCGCTCACCGTCTGCATCAGCCGCTGGCCCACGACCACGCGGCGCCCGGAGTTGTCGTAGTCGCTGGCCCCGGCGAACTCCTCCAGCACCGACGGGCCGGCTTCCTTCGCCTGCAGGAACAACGGGTCGCGGTCGTCGTTGCCGAGCAGCAGCACCATCCAGCACCGGGTGCCGACACTGCCGACGCCCACGACCTTGTGCGCCATGTCCACGATCCGGTAGCGGTCCAGCAGCACGCGCCGCTCGGGTTCCAGCGTGGCGCGGTAGGCCTTCAGGATCGAGCCCATCTGGTTGCGCACCTCGTCGGCGGCCTCCTTGGTGGGCGCCAGCTCTTCGAGGGGCAGCACGATCGGCGGGTCGGGCTTGATCTGCACCGTGCCGTCGGTGACCGACGTGAAGCGACGCAGGGCGCCGAGATTGTCGTGCGCCTGAGCCGAGGCCATGCCCTTCGCGATCATCCGGCGCCGGTGCCCGCCCAGGCGATCGGCGTACAAGGCCTCGACCTGATCGACATCGGCGTGGGCGTACCAGACATCGAGCGCGGTGCGCTCGCCGAAGTCCCGCATCGCCTTGCGGTACTGCGCGATCGTCGCGAGCACCACGCCGCGGCACTGGCGGGCGGAAAACCCGTTGTCCCGGCTCGCGATCTCGAGGCTCGCCGCGAGGCGCTTCACGTCCCACTCCCACGGGCCGGGCAGGGTCTCGTCGAAGTCGTTGATGTCGAATACGAGCTTGCGTTCCGGCGAGGCGAACACGCCGAAGTTCATCAGGTGCGCGTCGCCGCACGCCTGCACCCGCAGCCCGCTGACCGGCGTGCCGGACAGGTCGCTCGCCATCGGCAGCGCGGCACCGCGGAAGTAGGTGAACGGCGACACCGCCATGCGCCCGTAGCGGATCGGCAGCAGATCCTTGACGCGCGTCTCGTCTTGGCGTGCGAGCAGTTCCAGCGGACCCGGGCGGCCACGTTCTCTCGTGAACCCGGCGTGGCTCGACCGCGGAGCGGCCGCGCGGGCCGCCTTGCCCCGGGCGATCCGGTCTTCCCGGGATTCGACCGTCGAACGTCGTGAGGTGAGCACCATCGGGGCAGCTTCGCGCTCGGGCGAGCGCCTTTCCTCCCCCGCACGGGGTGAGACGAGGCATCATCCGGACGGGGTGACGACACGGGGCCGTCCGCCCACGCAGGGTCGGCGCATGACCGGCCCTGCTCCGTCGCTCGCCCGGCGCGCGTGCGCGCTCGGCGCCCTCCTCGCGCTGGCCGCCGCGGTCGTGGTGGCGGTGCTCGCCGCGGTCCGCAGCCCGGGGCAGCTGGTGCTCGGCGTGGTGCTGCTGGTGATCGCCACGATCGCGGCCTGGGCGGCGCTGGTCCGCCACGGGTTCGCGCGGATCGTGCTCGCGGTCGTGGCGGTCCTCGCGCTCGCCGCGATCGCCCTGCTGCCGGACCTGCGCACGTTGGTGGTGCTGCTTCTGGTCCTCGGGCTGATGGTGCTCGCGGCACTGGCGGCGCGGGTGGCGATCGGCCACGACCTGGCCCGGCCGGCACAGGCCGACCGTGTCGGGCCCGCGCGCCACGGCGTGCTGCTGATGAACCCGCGCTCCGGCGGCGGGAAGGTGGCGCAGTTCGACCTCGAACGCAAGGCGCGCGAACGCGGCGTCACCCCCGTGGTGCTGCGCCGCGGCGATGACCTTCGGGCGCTCGCCGAAGAGGCCGCCCAGCACGCGGACGTGATCGGGATGGCCGGCGGCGACGGCTCCCAGGCGCTGGTCGCCGACGTCGCGCGCCGCCACGGCCTGCCGTACGTCTGCGTGCCCGCCGGCACCCGCAACCACTTCGCCCTCGACCTCGGGCTCGACCGCGAGAACGTGACCGCCGCCCTAGACGCGTACGGCGAAGCGGCCGAGCACCGCATCGACCTCGCGCTGATCGGCGACCGGGTGTTCGTGAACAACGCCTCGCTCGGCGTCTACGCCACCGTGGTCCAGTCACCGGGCTACCGCGACGCCAAGGTGTCGACGGTCGCCGGCCAGCTGCCGCAGCTGCTAGGCCCGGAGTCCGAGCACTTCGACCTCCAGTACCGCGTGCCCGGTGACGAAGACCGCCCGCCGGCCGACATCGTGCTCGTGTCCAACGGCGCCTACCGCCTCGACCGCCTCAGCGGCTTCGGCTCGCGCGAACGGCTCGACAGCGGCTCGCTCGGCATCGTCACCGTGAACGTCGACCGCGCGCGCGACCTGCCGGCGCTGATCACCGCCGAGCTCACGGGCCAGCTCGCCCGCTACCCCGGCTACCACGAGTGGCAGACCGAGGAGTTCGTGGTGAGCTCGGGACAGTCCCTTGTGGACATCGGCGTCGACGGTGAGGCGCTTCGGCTGGAACCACCGCTGCGGTTCCGCACCCTGCCCGGCGCGCTGCGCGTCCGCGTGCCGCTGGACGCGCCCGGCGTCGCCCCCGCCGCGGCCGCGCCCCACGGCATGGGCGAGGCGTTGCGCGTGCTGTTCCGCGTGCTCGCCGGACGGCCGGCCCGCTGACGTCCGGAATGGACGGTTTCATCCGCACGGGGCGAAGCGCCCGCGAGCCCGGCCGTCGAGGATGTCCGCGGCCAGGAGAAGGGACCCGATCATGAGCGATCACGCTGTGCGCCCGGACGCACCCGCGCAGGAGTCCACCGACGAGGAGTCCGGCTGGGCCCGCTGGATCTTCTTCGGTGCCACGATGATGCTCCTGCTCGGGAGCTTCACCCTGGTCGAAGGGCTCACGGCGCTGCTCGACCCGCAGTACTACGCCGTGACCGCGCACGGGACCCTGCTGTTCGACCTCACCGGCTGGGGCTGGGTGCACCTGGTGCTGGGCGTGGCCGCGGTGGTGACGGGGCTCGGGCTGTTCGCGCGGGCGAGCTGGGCCCGGTACCCCGGTATCGCGATCGCCGGGCTCAGCGCCTTGGCGCACCTGACTTTCCTGCCCGCCGCGCCGTTCTGGGCGCTCATCGTGCTCACCCTCGACGTGCTCGTCATCTGGGCGCTGGTCGTACATGCCTCCGACGCACTCCAGCCCCGTCACAGCCGCCGCTGAACCGGCGACGCGCCCCCAAGGCGCGCTGACCGCGTGGGCCTGGGGCCTCGCGCAGCGCCACCTTTCGCGCGAGCTGCCGCGAAGGTGGGAGCACGTGCGGGGCGTCGCGAAGTGCGGGCGGCAGATCGGGCCGAGCCTGCTGTCCGCCGACGAGGAGGAGCTGCTTGTCGCGGCCGCGCTGGTGCACGACATCGGCTACGCACCCGGCCTCGTCGTCACCGGCTACCACCCGCTCGACGGCGCCCGGTTCCTCGTCGCGGTGGCGGCACCGCCCCGGCTGGTGAACCTCGTGGCCCAGCACTCGGCCGCCGCGTTCATCGCAGAGGAGCGCGGGCTCGCGGCCGACCTCGCCCGCTACCCGGACGAGCGCACCGTGCTGCGCGACGCCCTGTGGTTCTGCGACATGCGGACGGCCCCGGACGGCCGCCCGACCGACTTCGCCGAACGCATCGCGAGCATCCGCGCCCGCCACGGCCCCGGCTCACCCCTCGTGCGCGCGCTCGACGCCGGCGCGCAGGCCGCCCGGCACGACGCGGTCCGGCGCACCGAGCTGCGGCTCGGTGCCGCGGCGGTGCGGCGGCGGGTCTCACCCCGCAGGGGCGAGGCGGACGGGGCCGTGCGGGGCGACGGTGGCGTCGGCGCAGCCCGCGAACCCGACAGGAGAGCACGATGACGACGCTGACGGTGTGGAAGTTCGACAGCCCCGACGGAGCCGACAACGCGGTGGACACCCTCCGGAGCCTGGCCAAGCAGGAACTGATCTCGATCCACGACGCGGCCACCGTGTCGTGGAAACCCGACGCCAAGAAGCCGAAGACCCGTCAGCTGCGCAACCTCACCGCCGGCGGAGCGATGAGCGGGATGTTCTGGGGCATGCTCTTCGGCCTGATCTTCCTGGTGCCGCTGCTCGGTGCCGCCATCGGCGCGGCCACCGGGGCGCTCGCCGGCTCGCTGACCGACGTCGGCATCGACGACGACTTCATCAAGTCCGTGCGCGACAAGATCACGCCCGGCACCTCGGCCTTGTTCCTGATGTCCAGCGACGCGGTGGTCGACAAGGTCAAGGCCGCGATCGAGGCCGGCGGCCACAAGCCGGAGCTGCTGCAGTCCAACCTGTCCGCGGAGCAGGAAGCCGCGCTGCGGGAAATGATGTCGAGCTGAGCGGACCGGACCGGTCATGTCGGAGAGCACGGAACACCGCATCGAGCCGACCGCCGACGAGCGGGCCGAGCTGGAACAGCTGCGGCTCGAGGTAGCGCGGCTGCGGGCCACGCGCGAACGTCGCCGCGTCAGCTGGCGGCCGATCGTGTCCTCGATCCTCATCGTGATCGGCTGCATCCTCGCCCCGCTCGCGCTCGCGTCGGTGTGGGTGCACAACCAGATTTCCGACACCGACCGGTTCACCGCCACGATGAGCCCGCTGATCCGCGACCCGGCGGTGCAGGCCGCCGTGACCGACCGGGTCACCGAGGCGATCTTCACCAACGTCAACGTGCAGGCCATCGCGACCGACGCCGTCCGCGCGCTCGCGGCCCAGGGCGTCCCGCCGGCCGTCACCGACCGGCTGGAGGACCTGACCGGTCCGCTCGCGTCGGGCGTGCAGAGCTTCGTGCACGGCCGCGTCGCGACCCTCGTGGCGAGTGACCAGATCGCGCAGACGTGGGACCGCGTGATCCGCGTGGCCCACGAGCAGGCGGTGGCGGTGCTCGACGGATCGGCCTCGGCCATCGCGATCCAGGGTGACAAGGTCGTGCTCGACCTGGCGCCGTTCATCGACGTCGCCAAGCAGCAGCTCGCCGCCGACGGGCTCACCATCGTCAACCGCATCCCCGAAGTCCACCCGACGATCGCGGTCGCCGACGCGGCCGGCCTGGTGAAAGCGCGGTCCTGGTACACCGCCTCGGACCGGCTCGCCACGTGGCTGCCGTGGATCGCGATCGTCCTGCTCGCCGCGGGCGTCTACGTCGCCAAGCACAAACGGCGGGCGCTCATCGGCGCCGCGCTCGGGTTCGCCTTCAGCATGCTGGTCCTCGCCATCGGGCTCGCGATCGGGCGCACCATCGTCGTCGACGCGGTCCCGAGCCGCTCGGCGGCGCCCGTCTCGGCGGCGTTCGACATCGTGCTGCGCTTCCTGCGCGACGGTCTGAGAACGCTGTTCGCGGTCGGGATCGTCGTGGCGCTCGGGGCCTTCCTCGCCGGTCCTTCGTCGACCGCCGTGCACATCCGCCAGGGTGTGGTCAAGGGACTGTCGTGGCTGCGCTCGCGCAGCGGCCTGCGCGCCACCGGTCTCGGCAAGTGGGTGCACTCCTACCGCGTGGCCCTGCGCGCCGGTGCCGTCGCGATCGCCGTGCTCGTGTTCCTGTTCCTCGACCGGCCGAGCGGGCTCGCGGTGCTGCTGATCGCGCTCGTACTGCTGGTGGTCCTCGCCGTGATCCAGTTCCTCGACGCCCCCGGCGACCGGCCGGCGGCGACCGGCTGAAAGGGGACGGTCGTGAACGACGAGCCCGACCGCGTCGGTGCGGTGCTGGGGCTGGGCGCGGTGGCGCTCAAGGCCGGCTGGTGGGCGTCGACGCCCCTGCGGCGGGCGGGCTGGGCCGTGCTGACGGCCGCCGTGCCCGAGGACGTGGCGCGCCGCGCGGTGCGGGACGTGGTGACCGCGGCCGCCGCGGCCGTGCTCGACGCGGTGGATCTGCCGAAGCTGGTCGGCGAGCACGTGGACGTCGACGCCGTGCTCGCGGAGATCGACGTGGCGGGCGTGGTGTCCACACTGGACTTCGGTGACCTCGTGGCCGCGATGGACCTGCCCGAGGTCGTGCGTCAGTCGACTGGAACCGTTGCGGGGGAAGCGATCCGGGGCGTCCGCGGAGCCGGGGTGAACGCCGACGACGCCGTGGCCCGCGCGGTCGGCCGCGTGCTGCGGCGCCGTGGTGACCGGCCCGCCTGAGGGGCCGGCGGGCATCGTCACGCGCCTGATCGCCGCGGTGATCGACGCGGCCGTGACCGGGCTGATCACGGTCGGCGGCTACTTCGCGGTGGTGGCAGCGCTGTTCGCGGCCTCGCCGCTGTCGTTCCGGTGGCCCGCGGCACCGCCGGCACTGGCCGGCGGGATCTCCGTGGCCGTCGCGATCGCGTACCTCACCGTCGGCTGGGCCACCATCGGCCGCAGCTACGGCGACGCCCTGCTCGGCCTCCGCGTGCTGGGCCGCGGCCGGCGCCTGGGCTGGGCGCGCGCCGCGGCTCGCGCGCTGTTCTGCGTCGTCTTCCCGGTCGGGCTGCTGTGGGCGATCGTCAGCCCGCACCGCCGGTCCCTGCAGGACGTCGTCCTCCGGACGACGGTCGTCTACGACTGGCACACGGACGGCGGAGCGCAGGTGTCCACAAAGGACGCCGTATAGGTCGTTATACGATCCGGTGACCGAAAGGTGCCACGCCCCGCACCGGGCCGTCTGCACCGCTGAGCTGAGTGTGACCCAAGACACAGCGGAGGGCCGACGGTTTTCGCGGCGCCGCGAGGTCTTGATGCGGACCGATTTCCCTCACCACCCGGGAGTGTCCGATGTCTTTCCAGACCGCCGTCGTCACCGGAGCCGGCCGTGGGTTCGGGCGGGCGATCGCCGTCGCGCTCGTGGCCGCCGGCACGCGCGTCGTCGGGATCGCGCGCACCGAAGAAGATCTGCGCGCCGTCCGCGACGAGGCCGGGGAGCTCTTCACGCCCCTGGCCGCCGACGCGACCGACGAAACGCTGGCCGCGGCCGTGCTCCGCGACCACCGTCCCGACCTGCTCGTGCTGAACGCCGGCGCCACGCCGCACATGGCGCCGGTGCAGGAGCAGACCTGGGAAACCTTCAGCCGCAACTGGCACACCGACACGCGGCACGTCTTCGAGTGGACGCGCGCGGCGTTGCGCCAGCCGCTCGCGCCCGGCGGCGTGGTCGTGTCGATGTCGAGCGGTGCGGCGCTGGCCGGGTCGCCGCTCAGCGGTGGGTACGCGAGCGCCAAGGCCGCGGTCCGCTACCTGCGCGGCTACGCAGCCGACGAAGCCGAGCGCGCCGGGCTCGGCCTGCGGTTCCTGACGCTGCTCCCCCAGCTCACGCCGACGGCCGGGGTGGGCTCGGCCGGCGTCACCGCCTACGCGGCCCGCCAGGGCGTGGCGCGCGACGCGTTCGTCGAGGGTCTGCAGCCGGTGCTCACCCCGGAGCAGGTGGCCAAGGCCGTGATGGACCTGGCGGCCGATGAGACCGCGGCGCCGGAGCACGTGGTCGGCGGCGCCGGCGTGCGCGCGCTGCCGTGAGCGGCCTCTACAGTGGACTCCTGCGCACCACGGGAGAGCCCATGCCGTCGAACGCCGAGTTCAGCGCGCTGACCGAGCCGTTCCGGCCGGAGCTGCTCGCCCACTGCTACCGGCTGCTGGGTTCGATCCACGACGCCGAGGATCTCGTGCAGGAGACGTACCTGCGGGCGTGGCGCGGGTTCGGCGGGTTCGAGGGCCGGTCGTCGGTGCGGCGCTGGCTGTACAAGATCGCCACCACCGCCTGCCTCACGGCGCTGGCGACCCGGGCCCGGCGGCCGCTGCCGTCGGGCCTGGGCGCGCCGTCCGACGACCACCGGGTGCCCGTCGCCTCGCGGGAGCCCGCGGTCGCGTGGCTCCAGCCGGCCCCCGAGTTCGGGGCCGGCGACCCGGCCGTGGCCGCCGCCGCGCGGGCCGGGGTGCGGCTCGCGTTCATCGCCGCGCTGCAGCTGCTGCCCGCGCGGCAGCGGGCCGTGCTGACGTTGCGCGACGTGCTCGCCTTCCCCGCGGCCGAGGTCGCCGAGCTGCTCGACACGACCACGGCGGCCGTCGACAGCGCCCTGCGCCGCGCGCGGACCCACCTCGCCGAGGCCGGACCGATCGAGAACGAGATGACCGAACCGACCGGCGAGACCGACCGGGCGCTGCTCGAGGACTACGTGGCCGCGTTCACCCGCGCCGACGCCGAAGCGCTGGTCCGGCTCCTGCGCGCCGACGTCGAGCTGGAGATGCCGCCCATCCCGACGTGGTTCACCGGCCGCGACGCCGTCGCGGGGTTCCTCGCCGCGCGCGTGCTGCGCCCTGGCCGCTGGCGGATGACGCCCACCCGCGCCAACGGCCAGCCCGCCCTCGTCGTGCACCACCGCACCGACGACGGGCGCGACCAGCCGTACGGCGTGCAGGTCCTGACCGTCCGCGGTGGGCGCATCGCCCGCATCACGTCGTTCAACGACCCGGCGCTGGTGCCGGTGTTCGCGCCTTCGTACCGGTGACCCGGCCGGTCCGCCCACCGCGGGCGGACCGGCCGGGACGTCACGCGCTGGGCAGCTCGTCGAACTCGACGACCTGGCGCACCTCGACCTCGATCTCGTCGTCGAAGAGCGCCGCGTAGGTCTTCGCGTACTCCACGGCTTCCTCGCGGTTCGCGAAGTTCAGCAGCGCGAAGCCCCCGATGACCTCCTTGGCCTCGGTGAACGGGCCGTCGGTGGCCTTGATGGCGCCGCCGCGCGTCTTGCGCACGAGCGCGCCCTTCTCCGACGGGTGGACGCCCTCCGCCGTGATCAGGATGCCCTTCTCCGCCGAGTCCTGGATGAACTCGCCCATCTTCGCGATGAACTCCTGGCTGGGGTTCCACGCCGAAGAGTCGCTCTCCGACAGCCGGTGCATCATGAGAAACCGCATGTCCGCTCCTTTGTCCCTCGGGCCGGGATCCGGATTCTTCCCGGAAGCGCTGACCGGCCCACACCGACGCGTCGAACGGCCCCGCGCACGATTCGACAAACCGATCGGGAAGATTTTCGACGACCCCGGGGCGGGGGACCAGCCGAGCCCGGTCCCCCGCCCCGAACGTCACGAAACCGCAGGTACGCGCAGGTCGATCCCGCCCGTTTCGCGGCCGGTCACCACGGGCACGGGCCGCGGGTACTCGAGCGGACCCTGGCTGCCGTGCCACCACTCGATCCGCACGTCCTGCGTGGCCAGCCCGGGCAGCGTGTACTGGCCGGCGCCGGTCACGAGCCCGTCGGGACCGACCGGGTCACCCGTGCGGGTGTTGTAGGCGTTCACTGCGACCCACTGCATCGGGAGCGTCGCGTCGAGCACCTTCCCGGTGATCCTGCCCGCCGGCTTCAGCGCGGCGTCGAGCGTGGTCGCGGCCCCCGCCGTGACGTGCACGGGCCGGGCCGAGAACCGATCGGACGCGCCGCCGGACCACTGCCACGCGTGGGCGCCGGTCAGGTCGGGGAACTGCACGCGCCAGTCGTAGGGCCCGAGCCCGCCGATCGTGTACCGGCCCTCGGTGTAGGTGCACTGCACGCCCCACGGGTGGTTGTAACCCGACCACGCGGCCGTGACCCCCGGGCAGACCTCGGCGACCGGTGCGCCCGTCGCGGCGTCGGTGACCTTGCCGGTGATCGAGCCCGCCGCGTCGAACTTCACCCGCACGTCGGTCGTCTGCCCGGGCTTGATCTCGAACCAGGTCGCCTTCTCGACGTCACCCGTGCCGCCCCGCGCGCCGACCCACTGGCTGCCGTGCGCGCCGTCGCCGCCCGCGACGTTCCCGGGCACCGCGAAGAACCGGTACTTGCCCGGCCACAGGAAGTCGAGGTCGAGCTTGCCCGTGCCGAAGGCGCACGACATGTTGTCCGGCGACACCGACCCGTGCTGGGTCGGGTCGACGATCGCCAGGCAGGCGTCGCCGACCGGCGCGCCGGTGGCGGCGTCGGTGAAGCTGACCGACACTTTCGCCCGCTGCAGCAGCTTCGACGCGAGCTCGGTCGTCTCGTCGGCGCGGACGTCGGCGTTGATCACGTCGTCGAGGTGGCCCTCGGCGGTGATGCGGAACTGGTAGGTGCCGGCGCGCAGCACCGGGAAGCGCACCTTGCCCGCCGAGTCCGCGCACGCGTTGGCCCACTGGCCCACCCCGGTCGCGGACACGCACGCCCCTGGCAGCGGCCGGCGGGTCGCGTCGTCGGTCACGGTGAGCTCGGCCGAACCCGCCGGCAGCGCCGTCTCGTCGACGACGGTGTCCGCGCCGGCGGTCACCTCGACGAGCTTCGCCTGGTACGGATCGGTCTGCCGCGGATACCACTGCTCGGCGTTTTCGGGCCAGTAGTAGCGGAGTTTGTACTTGCCGGTCTTCACGTGGTCGAAGCGGTACCCGCCGCCGGCATCGGTGACCGTGCGGGCGACGTCGTTGCCGTTCGGGTCGGCGAGCTGCACGGCGGCGCCGGTGACCGGCCGGCCGGGGCCGCGCCCGAACGTGCCGGCCAGGCCGCCGTATTCGTACGGTGCCAGGGCGACCGGCACGGTGCCCGGCGAGGTCACCGGGTCGGTGACCTTGGTGTCGTACTCGGTGGCCATGACCTCGAGCGTGTACTGGCCCGGCCGCAGCGAAACGTCGTAGTGGCCCGCGTCGTCGGTGCCGGCCCCCGTGATCCCGGCCCCGCTGCTGTCGTGCACCTGCACCCACGCGCCGCGCACCGGGGCGCCGGTCCGGGCGTCGGTGACGACGCCGTCGATCCCCTTCTCCGACGCGACCGCGGGCGCGGCCGTCCCCACCAGCACCAGTGCCGCGCTCGCCACCGCGAGCACCAGAGATCTTCGTCTGTGCACGATTTCCCCCTCCGTGGACGTTCGGTCGCTTTCCTCACGCACGACCGGTCCGGACGGTTGCTTCCCCGGCCGGGCGAACTTCGCCGACGCACCGGACCGGTCACCGGTGGGCGGGGCGGCTACCTCTACGATTCGGCGGGTGACCACCTACGACGACACCTTCGACCATCTCGACGCCTCGTCCCTGCCACTTCGCCAGCAGCAGATCCTGGTCACGATCCGGGACTGGGTGGTCCGCCACGGATACGCGCCGAGCAGCCGCGAGATCGGCGAGGCCGTGGGACTGCGGTCGTCCTCGTCGGTGTCGAAGCACCTGGCGAGCCTGGAGGACAAGGGTTACCTGCGGCGCAGCAGCTCGATGTCGCGGCCGATCGACGTGCGCGCGTTCCTCGGCACGGCCGAGCCGCAGCAGGGTGAGGACTCCGTGGCGGTGCCGGTCGTCGGCCACATCGCCGCCGGCACGCCGATCTCGGCCGAGGAGCACCTCGACGAGATGCTGCAGCTGCCGCGCGGGCTCACCGGCCGCGGCAACGTCTTCGGCCTGCGCGTGCGCGGCGACTCGATGATCGACGCCGCGATCTGCGACGGCGACATCGTGGTGGTGCGCCAGCAATCGGAGGCGCACTCGGGTCAGATCGTCGCCGCGATGATCGACGAAGAGGCGACCGTGAAGGTCTACCGGCGCCGCAACGGCCACGTGTACCTCGAACCCCGCAACCCGGCCTACGACGTGATCGACGGCGACCGGGCCGTGGTGCTGGGCACCGTCGTGTCGGTGCTGCGCAGCATGTGAGTCAGCGCATGAACAGGCCGCCGTTGATGTCGAAGGTGGCCCCGGTGATGTACCCGGTGTTCTCGCCGCACAGGTAGGCGACGAGGTCCGCGACCTCCCCGGCCCGCCCGAACCGGCCCACGGGGATCGCGGCCTCGGCGGCTTCGAGCTGTCCGGCGTCCATCTCGTCCATCACCGGCGTGCGTGTCGCCGCGGGCGCCACGGCGTTCACCGTGACGCCCGAGGCCGCGAGCTCTTTCGCGAACACCTTGGTGAGCACCAGAACCCCGGCCTTCGACGATGCGTAGTGCGCCCCCGCCACCAGCCCGCCCTGCTGCCCCGCCAGCGACGCGAGGTTGACCACGCGGCCCCACCCGCGCTCGCGCATCGCCGGCGCGAGCTCGCGCGTGAGCAGGAAAACGCCGCGCAGGTTGGTCGCGAGCACGTCGTCCCACTCGGCCACGTCGATGTCCCACACCGACCGGCTCTGCGTGCGGGCCGCGTTGTTCACCAGGATCTCCGGCACGCCGAACTCGTGCCGCACCTGCTCGGCGACGGACCGCACGGCGGCCGGGTCGCGGACGTCGACGGCGAACGCACGCGCAGCCGTGCCGGAGGCGTCGAGCTCCCGTGCCTTCGCCGCCGCGCTGCCGGCGTCGAGGTCGAGCAGCGCGACGCGGTGGCCGAGCCCGTGCAGCCGTTCCGCGACGGCCGCCCCGATCCCGCGCCCGGCCCCGGTCACGACGGCGGTCCTGCGAGTGTCCACTGTGTCCTCTCGGGAGTCGGGTCGTCGGCGTCGCGCATCCGTTGCGCGGCAGGGACCATCCTGCCCGAGATCCGCCACCGCGTCCGGGTCAGGCCGGCAGCCCCCACGGGGTGCTCGGTCCGTTCGGAGCCACCGGCCGCACCGCGAAGTCCGGCCGGTCGCCCGCGCGGTACACGAAGGCGTCTTCTCCGCGGGCGAGGTCGACCTGGACGTCGCCGTTGGGCAGGGTGCGCCAGCGCTTCGAGCGACCCCGTGCGTCGGTGACCTCGAGGGCGCCGTCGATGCCCGGGCGCAGGACGCAGGGGGCGCCGGCTTCGCTGTGGACCTTCAGCCAGCGCGTTCTGCCGCCTTCGCGGGCGGCGCTGAGCAGGAACGCGCCCTCGGTGCGGAAGTCGCGCAGGGAGATGTCGGCCCACGTCGCGGGGACGGCGGGGAACAGCCGCACGACGCCGCCCCAGCTCTGCACCAGCATGTCCTGCATCGACTTCACCGCCGAGAGCGGCGTCTCGATCACGGGGCCCGACTCCTCGTACATCGTGTTGGGCTTGATGAACCGGCTCTGCAGCTGGTCGAGGTAGGCCGCCGCCTGGTCGCCGCGTCGCATCGAGGCCGAGATCGACGCCGCGCCGGTGAAGGTGTAGCCCTGCAGCGCGCCTTCGAAGCCGACCCAGTGCGCCAGCGACTTCTCGATGAGGGCGCGGTTCTCCGGCTGCTCCCAGGTGATCTCGTACAGCGGATAGACCTGCAGCAGGTGTGAGTAGTGCCGGTGCGACTTCGCGAACGGCACGCCGGCGCCGATCATGTAGCCGTTCTCGTCCACGGCGTAGGGCGCGAGCGTCGCGGCCACCTGCTGCCAGCGGGACACGAGCGGGTCGGCGATGCGCAGTTCGCGCGCCGCGTCGAGGAGGGTGCGGCAGCCCCAGCGCACGAGCGCGAGGTCGTAGGTGCAGTCGGGGGCGTTCACGCCGTACTCGGGCGAGAAAGTGGGCGGCAGGTGCAGTCTGCCGTCCGGGCCTGGCGCGAGGAAGTGCAGGTAGTAGTTGATCGCCTTGCGCAGCAACGGGAACAGCGTGTCGCGCAGCAGGCGGCGGTCCAGTGTGTGCCGGTAGGACAGCCACACGTTGTGCAGTGCCCAGGTGAGGTCGCCGACCTCCGGAGTCGGGGTGTCCTGGCCGGGCACGCCGACGGGGAAGCCGCTGTTGGCGTCGGATAGGCCGTTGGACAGCGTCATGTCGGTGGTGCGCGGGATGCCGGCGGAGTCGCCCTGGTACGGCGCGCCGACCTGACTCGACAGGTGCCCGCGGTACTGGTCGAGCGCCCGGCTCACGGCGTCGAGCTCGAGGTGGTTGGAGCCGTGGATGAGCCAGTACTCGAGCTGCACGTTGAGGTTCCACCACGTGGCCGGCCACGGCGTGTTCTCCAGCCACGGGCCCGAAGTCGCCATCACCGGCGCCTCGCGCCGCGCGGCCGAGGCGAGCTTGTACAGCTGGATCCAGTAGAAGCTCTGCAGCCGGGTGTCCGGAATGGACACGAAACTGCGCCGGTAGTAGTCCTGCCACCAGCGGCGGTGCTCGCGGGTGAGCGCGCCGAACTCGGCCGCCGTGCGCACGGACCACAGCGCCCGCGCGGTGGACGTGCGCTCGGGGTGCGACCAGGCGACCGAGGCGTAGAGCGTCCGCGCGCCGCCGCGGGTGACCTCCCGCCAGGCGGTGACGTGCTCACCGCCCGCGAGCAGCGGTTGCTCGGCGACGTGGCTGTCGCCGACGGCGCGGACCGTCGCCGGCGGGTTCGCGACGTACCCCTCGGGCGGCGCCTTCTTCCACACCGGGTCGGCTCGTGGGCTCACGGCCTCGGCCGGGTGGAAGACCCAGCGGAACCCGCGTTCGCCCTCGGTCGGGCGCACCTCGACGGCGAGCACCGGCTGTCCGGTGTGGACGATCGCGCGCAGCGCGAGGCTGCCCGCGGCGGTGGTGATCGTGCCGGTGAGCTCGGCGTTGCCCAGATCCAGCCGCCAGTCGACGCCCGTGATCGCGCCGGCGGGTTCGAGCGTGAAGTACCCGATCGGCAGCCGCGCCAGGCCGAACAGCGAGCCGTACTGCGGCCGGTGGTCCTGCACCTCGCTGTGCTGCACGGTGAAGCGCACCGCGTTCTTGCCCGGCTCGGCGTAGACGCCGGAGCCGAGGAAGCCGTTGCCGAGGAACGGCCCTTCCGTCCACGCGGCCGGCATCCGCTGCCACCGCAGATCCGCGGTGGCGAGGAACGCGGCCCAGTCGAAATCGTCGCCGCCGGGCGGCGGGTGGCTCGCGGCCGAGGCGACGGCCGGGCCCAGCCCCGCCGCGCTCGCCGCGATCCCGGCGAGCGCGCCGCCGAGGACTGTTCTGCGGGAGACGTCCATGTCTGCGACCTCCAGGTCAGTGCGGCGGCGGTCGGGCTCAAAACATAGGATGTCTGACATCCGTTGTCGAGACCTCTGCGTAAGTTCGTGACAAGGCAACCCGACTGGAGCACCATGACTCCTCAGAAGCGTTGTAGCCTCTTCATCGATTCATCGGATGACTATCGTGCCGCGGGTCGGTCGGGACGAGCGCGAGCCGCAGGGGCGCAGGTCACAGCCGGGCGCGCCGGGCCCGGCCCTACAATCGGGGCCAGCCGCGCCGCGGCGGTGGGCGGAGGAGAACCGTGCGGGTCACGATCCGGGATGTCGCACGGCGGGCAGAGGTGTCGGTGGCCACGGTGTCGCGGGCTCTCGGCTCGCCCGACCGCGTCAGCGAAGCCACGCGCGACCGGGTGCTCGCGGTCGTGCGGGAGCTGGGCTACCGGCCGAGCCCGGCGGCCCGCAGCCTCATCACCGGCAAGACCGGCGCGATCGCGATCGTGGTGCCGGATCTGGGGAACCCGTTTTTCACCGGCCTGCTCAAGAGCGTGCAGGCGCGGGCGCGCGAAACCGGCCACGCCGTGCTGGTCGGCGACAGCGACGAGGACCCGGCCACCGAGCAGGAGCTCGTGCGCACGCTGGCGAAGCAGGCCGACGGCGTGCTGCTGTGCTCACCCGGGATCGACGACGACACCATCACCGAGCTCGCCGGCCTCACGTCGCTGGCGCTGCTCAACCGCCGCGTCGCCGGGATCGGTGCCACGGTGATGGACAGCGCCGGCGGGATGCGCGAGGTCGTGGCGCACCTGGCCGGGCTCGGGCACCGGCGCTGCGCCTACCTCAACGGCCCGGACAGCTCGTGGTCCAACCACGAGCGGCTGCGCGGGCTGCGACCCGCCGCCGCGGAACACGGCGTCGAGATCGTGGAGCTCGGGCCGTTCGCCCCGCGGTACGAGGACGGTGCGCCCGCCGCCGACCAGGCGCTGGCCGCCGGGGTGACCGCGGCGCTCGCCTACAACGACGTGATGGCGCTCGGTGTGCTGGCGCGCCTGCGCGACCGCGGGGTCGACGTGCCGGGCGAGCTGAGCGTGACCGGCTTCGACGACCTCGTCTACGCGGCGGTGTCCGCTCCCCCGCTCACCACGGTCGCCATGCCGGTGGCCGAGGCCGGCCGCCACGCCGTGGATCTGCTGCTGGCCCACGCCGCCGCCGACCCGGCCGGCCGGGTGGTCACGGAACTGCCGACGCGGCTCGTCGTGCGCGCCACCACGGCCAGCGCGCCCGGGTGTCACCGCTGACCATTCCCGCGTGTGAGGGGAAATGTCGGAAAATGATCGGGACGGACACGTAATCCGGTCACTCCCGATACTGCGTTCCACTGTGGATCGATGTTACAGTTCTTCACAGGCCACGGAAACGGGGCTGCCGGAAACGTTCGAGGAGGATTCACCCGCCATGGCGCACAAGGTCCTGGTCCAGATGGTGGACGACATCGACGGCGGGGTCGCGCACCAGACCGTGCCCTTCGGCCTCGACGGCGTCCAGTACGAAATCGATCTCTCCGACAAGAACGCGGGAACTCTGCGTGAAGAGTTCGCCCGCTACATCGCCGCCTCGCGGCGCACAGGCGGCCGCAAGGTGCGCCGTGGCACCGGTTCGGGCACGCCGACGCCCGAGGACCGCGAACGCTCGCGCGCCATCCGCGCGTGGGCCGCGGACAACGGCTGGAGCATTTCCGAACGCGGCCGCATTCCCACCGACGTGGTCACCGCCTACGAAAACAGCCGCGCCTCCGGCTCGAAGTCGCGTGCCCGCCGAGGCCGCACAAAGGCGAAGGCGTAAAACCGATCCGGGGGTGGCCGTGCGGCCATTTCCCCGGACTGCCGCACGCCCCGACGGAAACGTCCACACCGAATTCGAAAACCGCGGATCACCGGCGGCTTCCGGTGAACCACTGCCGCCGCGAGGGCCTTGACAGCCCGTCGCGGCGGTTCGTACGTTCCGACCGGGAGCCGCGGACCTTCCCCGAAGTCCGCTTCGGAGAGGGTGCTCGCGGATGAGTTTCACCGAGTCGTTCGAGACCGTCGCCACCGTGATCGAAGGCCTCGGCGTCGGCATCATGGCCCTCGGTCTCGTGGTGGTCCTGGTGCGCTTCGTCGTCGACGTCACCCGGCACCGCGGCAGCTACGACCAGCTGCGGGTGCACCTCGGCCGCGTCATCCTGCTCGGGCTCGAGATCCTCATCGCCGGGGACATCATCCGGACCGTGATCGTCGACGCGTCGCTGGAGAACGTGCTGGTCCTCGGCCTGATCGTGCTGATCCGGACCGTGCTGAGCTTCGCGCTCGAGGTCGAGATCTCCGGCGCGTGGCCGTGGCAGGCCAGGCGGGGGCCGCAGCCGCCCGCCTGACCTCCCCCGGCGCTCAGGCCGCGCGGCCCAGGAACGCCAGCAGCCGCGTGGTCTCGTCGGCGTCCGCCGGCGGTGCGAGCTCGGGCCCGAAGAACTCGGGCCGCCGCAACGGAATCGAGCGGACCCACTCGTCCGTCGCCTTCACCACCGCCGGATCCAGCGTGACGGTCAGACCGACGGCCTGGGCGATGTCCCAGGTGTGGACCAGCGCGTCGGAGATGAACGCCGGCAGCAGCGTCGTGAGCGGCGCGCCCCCGGCGTCGTCGACCGACGTGACCCGCGCGAGCCCGTCGCGGGTCAGCGCCGGGGCGGTGGCCTCGAAGGCCACGCGCCACTCCCCCGCCGGGTCCCCGGCGCACAGCACCCCGGGGTTCGGCGCGCCGGGCTCCCCCGCGGTCTCGGGGTAGTCGGCGCCGGTCACCCAGGCCGCCAGCCGGTGGCGGCCCCACAGCACGTGGCCCACGATGTCCCGCACCGTCCACGCCGCGCACGGCGACGGCGCGTCCCACCGCCGCGCCGGCACCTCGGCCACCACCGCGCCGAAGCCGTCCTGCGCCACGAAGTACTGCTCCAGAAGATCCACAGCTCGCTCCCTTCACCGATGTCGTCGCCCTACGACCACCGGCGGACGCCGAAACAGACCGAATCCGGTCCCGGCTTCGCCTGCTCGCGGCTACCGTGGCAGGAATGACCGATTCGACCAGTACCGAAGACCAGACCGGCGCGCTGACGCGCAACGTCGAGGGACACGAGGTCGGTGCGAGCGTGTCCATCATCCGCGAGAGCACCGACGTCGCCGGGTCCGGCCCGCGGCTGCACCGCCACCCCTATCGCGAGACGTTCGTGATCCAGCGCGGCCGCGCTCTGTTCACGATCGGCGACACCGAACGGGAAGGCCGGGCGGGCGACGTCCTCGCGGTCGCCGCCGGGGTCGCGCACAAGTTCGTGGTCCTCGGGCCCGAGCGCTACGAGGCTGTGCACATCCACGAGAACGACCGGTTCGTCACGGAGTGGCTCGAGTAGACGCCGTCCACTCACGACGATGCCCCCGACCCGCCCGCGCGTTCGCGTTCGCACATTTGTCGGCGCGCGTCACAGCGCAGTCGGCAACTGGCCGAATCACGCCCTGACCTGCGGAACCTTCCGGCGTCCCGGAGGACGAGTTTCCGTCACGCGGAAACACTCCGCGCCCGGGCCGCCACGTCGTGAAAACCGGCCCTGACCACCGGCAACGGCCGGGGCCGCCGCTGCCTTGACACCACGTCGGCCCGGACTCATCCTCACATCTCTCGTTTCCGTTCGATGGAGGGTGTGATTCCGCATGACGGAGGTGCTGGACCGGACAACCGGCCGCGACGACCGCGACCGGCTGTTCGCCGCCGCGCCCGGGTCGGCCGTCGATCTGGCGGTGCCCCTGGGCCCGCTCACGCTCGCCAACCCGGTGATGCCCGCGTCCGGCTGCTTCGGCCCTGAGCTCGGTCCCCTGCTGCCGGTGCGCGAGCTCGGCGCGGTCGTGACGAAGACCGTGTTCGCGCAGCGCCGCTCCGGCAACCCGTCGCACCGGCTGACCGAAAGTGCGCTCGGCATGCTCAACAGCGTCGGCATCCCCAGCCCGGGCACGAGCCGGTTCGTCCACGACGTGCTGCCGCGCTACCGCGAGTTCGGCGTCCCGGTGATCGCCAGCGTCGGCGGGCTGACCGTGGACGAGTACTGGCAGGTCGCCGACGAGCTGGCCGGTGCGGAGTGCGCGGCCTTCGAGGTCAACGTGTCCTGCCCCAACCTCGAACACGGCGGGCTCGCCATCGGCGCCGACCCCGCGGCGGTCGAGGCCGTCGTCGCCGGCGTGGCGGCTCGGACGGAACTGCCGGTGCTGGTGAAGCTCACGCCCGGTGTCACCGACATCGGCGAGATCGCCCGCGCCGCCGAGCGGGCGGGCGCGACCGCCGTGACCGTGAGCAACACCTTCCCCGCCCTGGCCGTCGACGTGCGCTCGCGGCGCGCCGTGCTGGGCAACGGCGTCGGCGGCCTGTCCGGCCCGGCCGTGAAACCGCTCGCGCTGCGGCTGGTGTGGCAGGCGGCCTCGGCCGTCGACATCCCCGTCATCGGCTGCGGCGGCATCAGCAGCGCGCGTGACGTCGTCGAGTTCCTCATCGCCGGCGCCACCGCCGTGCAGGTCGGCACCGCGACGTTCACCCGCCCCTACGCGATGGCGGAGATCGTGCGCGACCTCGCGGGCCACTGTGCCGAGCTCGGGGCGGGCGCCGTCCACGAGCTCATCGGAACCCTGCGCACCTGACCCTTCCCGTCCTTCCCCCGACCCGTCTTTCCCCCAACGCCGTGAGGAGTGCTCCCCACCATGTCCGACGAAACGCTCGCCGGCAGCGCCGCGCCACCCGTCACGTCCGAAGACACCCCCGCCACGAAGGCGACCACGCGCTACGCCCGCAAGGCCGTGTTCGCGTCGTCGCTCGGCTACGCGATGGACGGCTTCGACCTGCTGATCCTCGGGTTCGCCCTCTCCGCCATCTCCGGCGACCTCGGGCTCGGCGGCGCCGAGGCCGGCTCGCTGGCCACCATCACGCTGATCGGCGCGGTGGTCGGCGGGATCGCGTTCGGGGTCCTGTCCGACCGCATCGGCCGCGTGAAGGTGCTGACCTACTCGGTGATCTTCTTCGCCGTGTTCACCGGGCTCACGGCGATTTCCACGAGCTACTGGGAGATCGCGGTCTTCCGGTTCCTCGCCGGCGTCGGCATCGGCGGCGAGTTCGGCATCGGCATGACGCTGGCGGCCGAAGCGTGGCCGGCGAAGAAGCGCGCACGGGCGACGTCGCTCGTCGGCCTCGGCTGGCAGGCCGGGGTGCTGCTCGCGGCGCTCGTCTCCGCTCCTGTGCTCAACGCGTGGGGCTGGCGCGGGCTGTTCCTGCTCGGCGCGTTTCCCGCGATCGTCGCCATCGTGTTCCGCTCGCGGCTGCACGAGCCCGAGCAGTTCACCCGCCACCGCGAGAGCCGGCAGGGCAAGCCGAAGGTGCCGCTCAAGCTGCTGGTGGCCGACGGGCCCACCACCCGCGCGACGATCGGCGTCCTCGTGCTCACGTCGGTGCAGAACTTCGGCTACTTCGGCATCATGATCTGGCTGCCCACCTACCTGTCCACGCAGTTCGGCTACAGCCTCACCAAATCCGGGGTGTGGACCGCCGTCACGGTGGTGGGCATGGGCGTCGGAATTCTGGCGTTCGGCGAGATCGCCGACAAACTGGGCCGCCGCAAGGCCTTCTGGCTCTTCCAGGCCGGGGCCGCCGTCTCGGTACTGGGCTACAGCCAGCTCTCTTCGCCGTGGGCGCTGATGGTGGGCGGCGCGGTCATGGGCGCCTTCGCCAACGGCATGATCGGCGGCTACGGCGCGCTGATGGCCGAGCTCTACCCCACGGCCATCCGGTCCACGGCGCAGAACGTGCTGTTCAACCTCGGCCGCGCGGTCGGCGGGTTCGCACCGATCGTCGTCGCGCTCGTGGCCGCCAGCTACGGCTTCGGTTTCGCCATCGGCGTGCTGTCCGTGATCTACCTGCTCGACATGGTCGCAATGATCTTCATCCCCGACCGGCGCGCCGAGCAGCTGGCCTGAGCCGCCCCGAGCAAGGAGAACCATGCAGGTCGTCATCCGCGCCTTGTCCGTGCTGCGGGCCCTCGCGACGAAGGGCAAGGGCGCCACGCTCCAGGAGCTGCACGAGGAGCTCGACATCCCCGTGGGCAGCGCGCACCGCGTGCTCACCACGCTGATGGAGGAGAACTTCGTGACCCGCTCCCCCACCAACAAGCGCTACTTCCTCGGCCCGGCCGCGCGGCAGCTCGGCGAGCCGGCGCCGCACCGGACGGCCTTGCTGGCCAACCCGCACCAGGCCGTGGTCGACGCCGCGGAAGCCAGTGGCGAGACGGTGTTCCTCACCGAGCTCATCGGCGCCCGCGCGGTGTGCGTCGCGCTGGTGGAGGGCCGGCACCCGCTGCGCCTGTTCGTGCGCATCGGGCAGGAGATGCCGCTGCACGCCGCCGCGTCCAGCCGTTCGCTGCTGGCCTACCTGCCGGAGCCCGCGGCCCGGCGGGTGCTCGAAACCCAGTCGCTCGACGCGTTCACCCCGGACACGCCGACCACAGTGGACGAGCTCGTCGAGCACCTCGCCCTCGTGCGGGCCCGTGGTTACGACATCTGCGACGACGAGCTCGACCGCGGCGTGTGGGCCGTGGCCGCCCCGATCTTCACCTCCACGGGCGCGGTGGCCGCGAGCGTGACGCTGGCCGCGGCGGGCAACCGCATGCGCGAGGGCAGTGCGCGCACGGTGGCGACGGACGCCGTCCTCACCGCCGCGCGCGAGCTTTCCGCGGAGCTCGGTTTCGCCGGTGCCGAACCCACCACGGCCGTCGGCGGACCGGCGAGGAGCGCCCGATGAGCCTCGATCACGACCTGGCCACGGCCACCGACACCACCACCGTGTTCCTCGACGCCGCACGGCGGCGGACCGAGCTGCGCGCGGATCTCGCCGCGATCGGCGCCGCGTTCACCACGCGGCCGTCGATCCTGCGCCGGGCCGCGGCGCTGCTCGCCGAGGAACTGCCCACGGCCACCGATCGGCTGGTCACGACGGGCACGGCCGACGCCGTCGCGGTCACCACGGCGCTCGCGTTGCACACCGGCCTGCCGTTCACGGTGGACGCCGGCGAGGTGCACCGGGGCGACCGCGTCGCCGTGGTCACGCCGATCGCCGACAACCCGGCCGACACCCCCACCCACACGACCGCCGCCGCGCTGGCCGACCGCGTCCGCGCGGCCGGCGCCGAGCCCGTCGTCCTGCTCAGCGTGCTCGCGGCCGACGGCACCCCCGCCCTCGCGGGCACTCGAACCCCTTCGGAGAACCCGTCATGACCACTCCCGTCCAGGACGCCGGCGCCGCGGTGCGCAAGCTCGGCGTCAGCCCCGACACCTACGGCCCTTCGCTCGACACGCCCACCGATCCCGCCGCCACCGAAGTGGTCGGGGCCGCGCTGGCGGAGTTGCTGACCACGCAGACCCTCGACCAGATCGCGGTGTGGCACGGCGCCGACGACGCCGTGCTCGCCCACGTCGTCGCCCGGCAGCTGGGCGCCACGGTGACGCGCGCGTCCGAGCTCGAAGGCGTGGTCGGCTTCCACCCGCCGGTCGCGGCCGGCACGCGGATCGCGCTGGTCGGCACCGCGTGGGAACCCGCGCGGCTGCGGACGCTGCTGAACCTCGCGGCGACCGCGCGTGCCGAAGTCGCCGCAGTGGTGGCGGTGGTGGCCACTCCCGCGCTCGCCGAGGTGACGGGCCCGCCGACGGCGGCGCTGCTCGCGGAGCTGCCAGGCGGCCCACGATGACCGCGTCCACCGCACCAGCAGGGTCCACTGTGGACGCTCGGCTGCGCGCCGACCCGGAGCGGATCGCGCACTGGCTCGACACGTTCGCCGCACTGTCCGAACCGGACTCCGGCCCGGGCGTGACCCGCCTCGCGCACACCCCGCTCGAACGCCGCGCGCACGCGCTGTTCGCCGAGCACGTCAGCGGGCTCGGCCTCGCCGTGCACACCGACGCCGCGGGCAACACGATCGCCGAGCTCCCCGGCACCGTGGCCGGCGCGCCCGCGCTCGGCACCGGCTCGCACCTCGACAGCGTGCCCAACGCCGGCGCGTTCGACGGCATCGCCGGCGTGGTCGCCGCCATGGAGACCGCGCGGCTCTACACCGAGCACGACGTGCGCCTGGCCCACCCGGTGCGGTTCGTCGTGTTCGCCGCGGAGGAGGGCGCGCGGTTCGGCCAGGCGTGCACCGGCAGCCGGGTCGTCGCCGGGCTCACCGGCGCCGCGGACCTGGAGACCAAGTTCGACGCCGGCGGCGTGAGCCTGGCCGACGCGATGCGCTCGGTGGGCCTCGATCCCGCGGGTGCGGCCGGTGCGCGCTGGCGCCCCGAGGACTGGGCCGCGTTCCTGGAGCTGCACATCGAACAGGGCAGCGTGCTCGAGTCGACGGGCCTGCCGCTCGGCGTCGTCGACCTCATCTCCGGCAGCACCCGGCTGCGGCTCGACCTCACCGGCCGCGCGTCGCACACCGGCGGCACGCCGATGCACCAGCGCGCCGACGCGCTCGCCGCCGCGGCCGAGATCGTGCTGCTGATCGAAGCCATCGCCACCGACAGCCGCCACCACGGCACCCGCGCGACCGTCGGGCGGCTCGACTCCGCGCCCGGCTCCATCACGACGATCGCGGGTCAAGCGCAGCTGCACGTCGACGTGCGCGACGTCGACAGCGACCGCCAGCGCCAGACCGCCGCGGAGATCGTCGAGCGCGCCCACGCCCTCGCTGCGCGCCGGGGAATCGGGTTCGCCGCCCACACCCTCGCCGACGCGTCCCCCGTGCTGCTGCCCCGCCGGGTGACCGACGTCGTCGCGGCCACGTGCGCCGAGCTGGGCTACGCGCACCGCGTACTGCCCAGCGGCGCCAGCCACGACGCGCAGATGGTCAACCACGTCACGCCGACCGGCATGCTCTTCGTGCCCAGCCGCGCCGGGGTGAGCCACAGCCCCGACGAGTGGACCGACCTCGCCGACCTCGTCGTCGGCACCGAAGTGCTCGCCCACAGCCTCGTCCGGCTCGACACCGCGTTCCCGGTCGCGGGATCGGAGCAGTCATGACCACGACCGAAACGCGGGCCGTCCGCGACCACGTGACGCCCCTGCCGCCCACCGGCGCCGTGCTCCCGACCCCGACGTGGCACCACGCGGAAGTGCTGGAGCACCGCCCGGAAGCCGACCGCTACCAGTACCTGCGCCTGCACGCGCCGACCATCGCGCGGGCCGCGACGGCCGGGCAGTTCGTGATGCTCACCGCCGCCCGCCACGGCGAACGCGGCCCCGTGCTGCCCCGGCCGATGGCGATCTACCGCCGCGACGCGGAGGCGGGCACGATCGAGGTCGTCTACGGCGTGGTCGGTGACGGCACGCGCAAGCTCACCACATTCGCCGCGGGCGAGACGATGCTCGTGGTCGGCCCGCTGGGCCGCGGGTTCCACGTGCCCACCGGCACCCCGCGCGTGCTGCTGGTCGGGCGCGGCATCGGCACCTGCTCGCTCACCACCGTCGCCCAGGACCTCGCCGGCAGCGGCACGGAGCTGGTCGCCGTCGCGAGTGGACGGACGCGGCAAGCCGTGATCGGCGCGGACTTCTACCGCGAGTGCGGCGCCGAGCGCGTACTCACCGTGACCGATGCCGAGGGCACCAGCGAGATCGCGCGCCTGCGCGCGGAGCTGACCTCCACTTTGGACAGTGCACCGCCGCGGCAGATCTTCACGTGCGGCTCGGACCGGCTGGCGTGGCTGTGCCGCGAGCTGGCCGATCGCTGGGGCGCCGAGGTGCAGGTGTCGCTGGAAGCCCACATGGCGTGTGGCCTCGGCTACTGCCACGGCTGCGCCACCGGCACCCGCGGCGGGCCCGAGGAGTCGCCGTTGATCTGCAAGGACGGCCCCGTTTTCCGCCTGGAGGAGACGCCATGAGCCCGCTGACGCAGGCCCCGCTCGGCCACGCGGTGCTCACCGGCGTGGCCCCGTTCGGCGGCACCCCGATCGACCTCGTGGTGCGCGACGGCCGCATCACCGAGCTGCGGCCCCGCGGCAGCGCCGACGAGCCGAACCGGTTCGACGCCGACGGTCTCGTGCTGCTGCCCGCGTTCGTCGACCTGCACACGCACCTGCGCGAGCCGGGCGGCGAGGACGCCGAGACCATCGCCACCGGTACCGCCGCGGCGGCGGCCGGCGGCTACTCCGACGTGTTCGCCATGGCCAACTGCAGCCCGGTCACCGACTCCGCCGAGCGGATCCGCCACATCCTCGACCTGGCCGAGCGCACCGCGTCGTGCCGCGTGCACGCCGTCGGCGCCATCACCGAAGGCCTTGCGGGACAACGCCTCGCGCCGCTGGAAGCCATGGCCGCGGCCGGCGCGCGCCTGTTCTCCGACGACGGCCGCTGCGTCGACGACCCGGTGCTCGTGCGTGACGCCCTCGAGCTGACCAAGCGGACCGGCACCGTGCTCGCCCAGCACGCCCAGTCCGGCCCGCTGGCCGGCGCCGGCCAGATCAACGCGGGCCGCGCGGCCGAGCGCACCGGGCTGCCGCCGTGGCCGGCCACGGGCGAGGAAACCGTGGTGGCGCGCGACATCGTGCTCGCCGCCGACGCCGGGGCGCCGCTGCACGTGTGCCACGTGTCCACGGCGCGCTCGGTCGCGCTCGTGCGGTGGGCCAAGGAGCAGGGCTGGGCCGTGAGCGCCGAGGTCACGCCGCACCACCTGCTGCTCACCGACGGCGAAGCCGCGAGCGCCGACACGAAGTTCAAGGTCAACCCGCCGCTGCGCTCCCCGAGCGACGTCCGCGCGCTGCGCGCCGCGCTGCTCGACGGCACGATCGACGCCGTCGCCACCGACCACGCGCCGCACCTCGCCGAGGCGAAGGCCGCCGACTGGTGCGGGGCGCCGTTCGGGATGACCGGGCTGGAGACGGCGCTGGCCGTGGTGTCCGAGGTCCTGCACACCAGCCGCGGCGTCGACTGGGCGCTGGTAGCCGACCGCATGTCCCACGCCCCGGCGCGCATCGGCGGCATCGCCGCGTCCGCGGGCCGGCCGATCGCCGTCGGCGAGCCGGCCACGTTCACCCTCGTCGACCCGCGGGCCGGCTGGACGGTCGACCCCGCCGACACCGTCGGCCGTTCGCACAACACCCCGTTCGCGGGCCTGTCCTTCACCCACCGGCCCGTGGCGACGGTCGTCGCCGGCGCCGTGACCGCCGACCACGGCGGGTTGTTCACCAGGAGTGACCGATGACGTCCACCCGCACCGAAGCGGACCTGCTCGGCGAGCTGGCCGTGCCCGCCGACGCGTACTACGGCGTGCACACCCGCCGCGCCATGGCCAACTTCCCCATCAGCGGCCTGCCGCTCTCGACCCACCCCGAGCTCGTGGTCGCGCTGGCCCGCGTGAAGCACGCGGCCGCGCTGGCCAACCACGACGTCGGCCTGCTGTCCGGCGACAAGACCACCGCGATCGTCGCCGCGTGCGAGGAGATCGAGGCCGGCCGGCTGCACGAGCAGTTCACCGTGGACGTGATCCAGGGCGGGGCGGGCACGTCGTCGAACATGAACGTGAACGAGGTCGTGACGAACCGGGCGCTGGAGCTCCTCGGCCACCCCCGCGGCGACTACGCCCGGCTGCACCCGATCGACGACGTGAACCTGGGCCAGTCCACCAACGACGTCTACCCCACCGCCGTGAAGCTCGCGGTGCACGCGGCCGCGACCGAGCTGCTCGACGCCATGGCCGAGCTGCGCGGCGCGCTCGCCGCCAAGGGCCGCGAGTTCGCCGACGTCGTGAAGATCGGGCGCACTCAGCTGCAGGACGCCGTGCCGATGACGCTGGGCCGCGAGTTCACCGCGTTCGCCGTGACGCTCGGCGAGGACGAGCAGCGGCTGGCCGAGGCACTCACGCTGCTGACCGAGATCAACCTCGGCGGCACCGCGATCGGCACGGGCCTCAACGCGCACCCGGACTACGCGCGCCTGGCGTGCGAGCACCTCGCCCGGCTCACCGGCACGCCGCTCGTCACCGCCACCGACCTCGTGGAGGCGACGGCCGACGTCGGGGTGTTCGTGCAGCTGTCCGGCGTGCTCAAGCGCGTGGCGGTGAAACTTTCCAAGACCTGCAACGATCTTCGGCTGCTGTCCTCCGGTCCGCAGGCCGGGCTCAACGAGCTGCGGCTGCCGAAGGTCCAGGCCGGGTCGAGCATCATGCCGGGCAAGGTCAACCCGGTGATCCCCGAGGTGGTCAACCAGATCGCGTTCGAGGTGATCGGCAACGACACCACCGTCACGCTCGCCGCCGAGGCCGGGCAGCTGCAGCTCAACGCGTTCGAGCCGATCATCGCCCACTCCTTGCTGAAGTCGCTGCGCCACCTGCGCACCGGCGCGCAGACGCTGGCGCGCCGCTGCGTCACGGGCATCACGGCCAACACCGAGCAGCTGCGCCGCCAGGTCCGCGAGTCGATCGGCCTCGTCACGGCGCTGAACCCGGTGATCGGCTACGAAGCGGCGAGCGCGCTGGCGAAGCAGGCTTCGGCCACCGGCCGTTCGATCCACGAGCTCGTGGTCGACGCCGGCCTGCTCACCTCCGAGCAGCTCGACACGCTGCTGGGCCTGCCTGCGGCCAAGTCGAGCTGACACCGTCGGCCGACACCGTGACGACCGGCTTCGTTTACCCCACGTTTACCTAGGTGTACTGCAATGAAACCTCCATCGGGTGACGCCAGGAGGCTTCATGAGCACGCAGACCCTCGGAGCCCTGGCCCCGGAGCAGCCCGACGCCCACTTCGGGCACCTGGAAGACCGCCTCAGCCGCGACTTCGCGACCGTCGGCGCCGAGTCCGTGCACGACCTCGTGGAGCGCGAGCGGGCCCGCTTCACCGGCGCGCCGGTCCAGGCGTTCGTGCCGATCCTGGTCGAGCGCGCCGTCCGGGCCGTGCTGGCCGGCCGGCAGCCCGCCTGAGGCGGGCGCTGAAAATTCAGCGGCCGCACCGTCCACTGTGCACTGACCGTCCGGCGCGGCGGGCCGCGACCGCTGCTCGGTAGGCTGTCGGGTCGTGACCGCCCACGACGACCGGACCGACTCGCTCAGCGCTCGTGTCGAGGAGCGGCTCGCCGGGCTGTCGCCTGCCGAGCAGCGCGTGGCGGAGTACCTGCGCAGCCACCAGGAAGCGATCCTGCTGTCCACGGCCGGCGACCTCGGCGTGCTCAGCGGCACCAGCGACGCGACGGTCGTCCGCGCGGTGAAGGCGCTGGGCTACTCCGGCCTGCCGGAGCTCAAGCGCGTGGTGGGCCGCTACGTCGTCGGCGACACCAACCCGGCCACGCGGCTGCGCGAGCGCATCGAGCGGACCGGCGACGACACCGGCGCCCTGCTCGACCAGGTGCTGACCGAGTCGGTCGAGCGGCTCACGGAGACACGCCGGCTGCTGGCAGACCCCGAGTTCACCGCGGCCGTCGACCTGCTGGACTCCGCGGCCGAGGTGCTCGGCTACGGCCTCGGCCCGTCCGAGCTGCCGATGCAGTACCTCGTGACCCGCCTGCACCGGCTCGGCCGGCGCGCCTGGAGCACGTCGGCCACGGGCTTCCGGCTCGCCGACGACCTGTTGCGCCTCAAGGGGAACGACGTCGTGGTGCTGTGCGTACCCGACCGGCTCCTGCACGACGTCAAGACCCTCGTCGACCACGCGCGTGCGATCGGCGCGCGCGTGCTGCTCGTGACCAACTCCCTGCGGCCCGTGCTCGGCGACCAGGTCGACGTCGTGCTCACGGCCGTGCACTCGGTCAGCGGCCTGACGCACGAGGGACTCGGGGCGACGCTGGTCGTCGACTGCCTGGTGGCCGGGCTGGCGCGCAAGGACCCGGCCGCGGTTTCGGACCACACCGACCTGCTGACCGCCTTGCGCACCGCCCTCGTGCCCCGCGACATGCGGGCGCGGCGGCCCGGCCGGGAGTGACCAGGGCTCAGCGCCCCATCTCAGCGCCCCATCTCAGCGGCCCGGTCGCGCGCCGCCTCGATCGCCGCCATCACCGCCGCGCGCACCCCGCGTTCCTCGAACTGCCGGATCGCGGCGATCGTCGCCCCGCCCGGGCTGGTCACGGCCGCGCGCATGCGCACCGCGTCGGCGTCCGGGACCTGCAGCATCTCGGCCGCGCCGGCGGCGTTGGCCTTCACCAGCTCCTCGGCCAGCGGGCGCGGCAGGCCGAGCAGGATCCCGGCTTCGATCAGCGCCTCGGTGAGGAAGAAGTAGTACGCCGGTCCGCTGCCCGACAGTGCCGTGATGGCGTCCATGCGCGACTCCTCGACGCGCACGACCTTGCCCACCGGCTCGAACAGCGACTGCGCGTAGTCGAGCTCGGCCTCGCCCGCGTGCGTGCCCGCGCTGATCGCCACGACCCCGCGGCCGACGGACACCGGGGTGTTGGGCATGCAGCGCACCACCGGCGACTTGCCCGGCAGCAGCGCTTCGAGCCGCGACGTGCGCACGCCGCCGACGGCCGAGACGAACAGCTGGTCGTCGTTCACGTCGTCCGCGACCGCGGCGAACAGGTCGTCCACGTGGTACGGCTTCACCGTGAGCAGCACGGTTTCCGCCGCCCGGATCGCGGGTCCGGCTTCGGCCGTGGTGGCCACGCCGTAGCGCTCGCGCAGGTACGCCGCGCGCTCGCCGGCGAGCTCGACCACGACGACCTCGGCCGCCGTGAACCTCGGTTCGGTGCCGGCGAGCAGTCCGGCGAGCAGCGCCTCGCCCATGTTGCCGCCGCCGATGATGGCCAGTTTCGTCATCGCAGGGTGAACCCCGTTCCCAGTTCGTCGGCCGGGTCGAGCGTGAACACGCTCTCGCCGGCCAGGTGTGCGGTGCCTTCGATCTCCGTGGCGACGCTGCCGTCGGTGCCGTCGCCGCCGGTCGACAGGATCCGGCCGGTGAAGGTCGTGCCGATGATGGAGCCGTGGGTGAGCACGTCGCCCTCGCGCAGCCGGCCTTCGGCCGCGAGCAGCGCCAGCCGCGCGGAAGTGCCGGAGCCACAAGGGGAACGGTCGACCTGCCCGTCGGCGAACACGGTCACGTTGCGCTGGTGCGGCCCGGTCGCGGTGTCGCCGAGGTCGTCGTAGAGGATCACGCCGTAGACGCCGCCGAGCCGGCTGTCCGCGGAGTGCCGTGCCCACTCGGTGCCGCTGAGCGCGGCCTTGACCTCGCGGCCGGCCGCCACGAGCTCGGCGTGGTGCTCGGGGACCACGGCGAGGCCGAACGCGGAAGCCGGCACGCACGCGTAGATCGCGCCGCTGTAGGCGAGATCGACCGCGACCGGGCCGCTTTTCGTGCTGACCTCGACGCCGCGGCCGAGCACGGTCGTGCCGACGTTGCGGAAGGCCACCTTCCGCACCTCGCCGCCCTCGCACGTCACCGCGGCGATGACGCGACCCGACGGGACGTCCATCGGCACCTCGGTCACGCCGTCGGCCGCCGCTTCGACCCGGCCGGTGCGCACGGCCCACGCGCCGAGCGCGATCGTGCCGTGCCCGCAGGCGGTGGAGTAGCCCTCGCGGTGCCAGAACAGCACGCCGAACAACGACCCCTCGGTCTGCGGCGGCACCAGGAAACAGCCGTACATCGCCGAGTGCCCGCGCGGCTCGCGCACGAGCAGTTCGCGCACCGCGTCGATGGCCGGCGTGGACCGTGCGGCCTCGCGCCGTTCGAGCACCGTCGTGCCGGGGATCTCCGGCGCCCCACCGGTGACGATGCGGAAGGGCTCCCCCGCCGTGTGGTAGTCGGTGACGGTCACCGCGTCCACTGTGGACCGTCCAGCCTTGTTGTAGTTTTCATGACAGGTGACAGTACATGGTAGTTTTCACTACGGGAAGACCTGTGCGCGCGGTCACCGCTGCCGCCGTCCGGAATACTATTCGTGCACGAATAGTTGAACCGGGCATGAAGACTTCCGTGCTCACCCGGCACCGCTGGTGGTGGCAGCCACTGGGCATCTCCCTGCTGCTGGTGCTCGTGTTCATCGGTCTCTACGTCGGGTTCCAGCGCAGCCCGCGGCCCTACCAGGTGCCCGTCGCGGTGGCCGGGACCTCGCTGCAAGCGCAGTTCGCCGGGGCGACCGGGCCGGCCGTGGCCGTCGTGCCCGTCGCCGACCAGGCCGCGGGCGACGCGCTGCTGCGCCACGGCGACGCCGTCGCGACGCTGACCGACCAGGCCGGGCACCTGCGGCTGGACGTCGTCGGCGCGAGCGGCGCCTCGACGGTGTCCGCGGCCGAGAAGCTCGTGACCGCGTTCGCGCAGCACCGGGGGCAGCCGCTGGCGGTCACCGACGTGCTGCCGCTCTCGGCGTTCGACAGCAAGGGGATGTCGGGCTTCTACGTGGCCTTCGGCGTCACGCTGGCGTCGTTCGCGCTCGCGCAGAACCTGCTGGCGGCCGCGCGGCGCGTCCGGCTGCGCCACCGCATGGCGGCGCTCGTGGGGTTCGCGGCGCTGGCCGGGATCGCCGCGGCCGCGCTGGCCGGGCCGGTGCTCGGCGCACTGCCCGCGCCGTTCGTGCCGCTCGCGCTGACGCTCGGCCTCCTCTCGGCCGCGACGGCGCTGGCGACCAAGGCGCTCGGCACGTGGTTCGGCGCGATCGGCATCCCGATGTCGACGCTGCTGCTGCTCACCGTCGGCAACTCGACCAGCGGCGGCGTGCTCGGCGTGAACCTCCTGCCGGAACCGGCGCGGTGGGCCTCGGCCGCGCTGCCGCCGGGTGCCGCGGTGCGCGCGCTGTCGGACCTCGACTACTTCCACGGCGCCCACCTGCTGGTGCCGGTCCTGACCCTGCTGGCGTGGTCCGCGGGTGCCGCTTTCCTGATCCACGTGCGGGAACGCGGCCGCGCCACCGCCGCCGAGCCCGGGCAGCCGGCGCCGGCCGGGGAGATCTCCGGGCACGTCAGCGCCCCGGCGGTCCTCGTCGTGACGGATCCGCAGGGCGCCGTCACCGCGCGGTCGGACACCGACGGCCGCGGCCGGTTCCACCTGACCGGCCTGGCACCCGGCTCCGTGACGCTGACCGCCGTCGCCGAAGGGTTCCTGCCGCAGACGCGGGCCCTGACGGTGCCGGCGAGCGGCGCCGCGACCGTGGATCTGGCCATGGCGCCCGCGTACGCCCGCGCGGCATGAGGCAGCCTGGGGCCATGGACATCGGACCGGACCACGACGTCGAGGACGGCGAGCGCCCGCTCGGCGACGCTCCGCTCTACCTGCTGCGCCAAGCCCTGCGCACCTACACCGCGCACTGGCAGGACACCGTGCGCGAAGTGACGCCGCCGCAGTACGTCGCGCTGCGCGTGCTGCGGGCCTCGCCCGATCTCGACCAGGCGGCGCTGGCCGAGGCGACGCGCATCGACACGGCCACGCTCACGCCGCTCCTCGCGCGGCTCGAGGAGCGCGGTCACGTCGTGCGGCGCGTCGACCCCGGCAACCGCCGGCGCAAGCTGTTGCGGATCACCGAGGACGGCGCCGCGGTGCTGCGCCGCGTCGCGCCGCTCGTCGCCGAGACCGAGGACACGTTGCTGGGTGAGCTGAGCGCGGAGCAGCGCACGGCGTTCACCGACGTGCTGCGGCGGATCGCGCTCGCCTGAGCGATGTCCCTATCGGTGGGGTTCGTGTCCGGTCCGGGCACGGCGGAGGAGGGCTCGCACGCAGCAAACTGCGAGGACCACACCGTTTCTCACCCAGGGAGTCGTGATGACCGAGACGATCGCCGGGATCACCGTGCCGGACACGGAGCTCGTCGCCGAGGTGACGGCGCTGATCCGCGAGAAGTCCACCGAGCTGCTGTTCAACCACTCGCGCCGCGTGTTCCTGTTCGGCAGCCTGCAGGCGCGGGCCCTCGGCATCGACCCCGACCCGGAGCTGCTCTACGTCGCCGCGCTGTTCCACGACACCGGTCTCGTGCCGCCGTGGCGCAGCGAGCAGCAGCGCTTCGAGATCGACGGCGCCGACCAGGCCCGGGAGTTCCTGCTCGCGCACGGCCGTTCGGCCGCCGACGCCGACCTGGTGTGGACGTCGATCGCGCTGCACACCACGCCCGAGGTGCCCTACCGGATGGCGCCCGAGATCGCCGCCACGACCGCGGGCGTCGAGACCGACGTGCTCGGCCTGCACCTGGACCGCGTGTCCGGCGAGGACATCGCCGCCGTCACCGCCGCGCACCCGCGCCCCGACTTCAAGCGCCGGATCCTGCAGGCGTTCAAGGACGGGTTCGCCCACCGTCCCGACTCGACGTTCGGCACGGTGAACGCCGACGTGCTGGAGCACTTCGTGCCCGGCTTCAAGCACACCGATTTCGTCGACGTGATCGAGAACTCCGACTGGAAAGAGTGACGCCGGCCGGCCGCTGCCGTGCGCCCCGAGGACACGGCGGCGGCCAAAACGCTTGCGCGATAACCCCGGCTGCTGTCATGATCGCGGTATGTCTGAAGGAAAGGGCGTGCTCGCCCTCGCGCGGTGACCGCGCCCCGCGGGCCGGGAGCCCGCGCTCCGGAACACCCTGAAATCGTTGACCCGCAACGGGTTCGCCGGCAGCTCGCCGAGGCGGCCCGAGCGGAGTGGCTCGGCCACGCCCTGTCCTGCGAGCCCGCCGACCGGCCGGCCGCGGAAGCGGCGATCACCGCGCTCTACGAGCTCGTCGACCAGCCTCCCCCGACGTTCGTGTGGGTGGATTCTCCTGGCGCGGCAGTGAAATTCGTACCACCGAGCCGGCCGCTGTCGGCCGGGTCGCCGACCTGGCTGGAGAGCCGCCTCGCCAACTCCTTGTCGGGCCTGCGTGCCCGGTTCGACCGCAGGATCCGCTCCTCCGGCAACTCGTGGCGACCGTCGGTCCTGCCCGAAGATCCCTCGGAAGCGCTCGATCGCGGGTCCCTGGACACGTGGCTGTACTCCGGCATCCTCTGGTCGGTGCGGCGCAGCATCCTCGATTCCGTCGCCGGCACGATCAGGGCCGCACTGCGCGCGCCGACCGGGATCGGCTGGTACGGCCAGCACGAGGCCCACTGGGTGGCGCACTACGACGCCCACCGCCGGCTCGGTGTCCACTTCGGACCCGAACCCGAACGGCAGCTGGACCTGTGGGCGGAAACCGTGCGCTCGTGCGGCTGGTGGTGGCCCCGCGACGACGTGTGCGTGCTCACCGAACGCCCGGTCGTCGTCCACACCGAACCCGTGCCCGGCGCCGCGTACGGCGAGGTGCGGACGCACGCCGCCGACGGACCGGCCATCGCCTACCCCGACGGCTGGCGCGCGTATGCGTGGCACGGCACCCCGGTGCCGGCGTGGGTGATCGAAGACGTGACGGCCGAAGCCATCAACACCGAACGCAACGTCGAGGTCCGCCGGTGCGCCGTCGAACGCCTGGGCTGGGACGCCTACATCGAGCGGGCCGGTCTCACGTTCGTGGCGCGGGCACCGGATCCGGGCAACCGGGACTCCGAACTGGAGCTCTACGACGTGCCCCGCGCGCCCGGCATCATCGCGCGCCGGCTTCTCCTCGCGGTCAACGGATCCGTGGAACGCGACGGCACCCGCCGCCGCTACGGATTGTCCGTGCCGCCGTGGTTCGACGATCCCGTCGACGCCGCCGGCTGGTCCTACGGGCTCACCGGAGCCCAGTACACCGGCCTGCTTCGCCGGACCTGACCCAACCCTGCGAAACCCCAAGGTGATCACCATGACCGAAACATCCACAACGGACACCCGGACCGTCAGCCTCGCCGACCTCCTCGACCGCTCCGGCCTCGACGTGCTGGAGCACCTCGAACGGCAAGTCACCGTTCCCGTGCTCGACGGGCTGCAGGCCCAAGGCGACCTCATCGTCATCCCGCACGCCCTTGTCGCCCGTACCGTCGTGCTGCACACCAACGCGTGGTGGCAGGACGTGCCGCGCGGCGGTGTCGAACTGGTGCGCGGCGTGGACGGGCGCAACCCGCACACCCTGGTGGCCGATCCGGACACCTGCCGGTGGACCTCGTCGGTCCGCGACCCGCTGAACCTGGGCATCGCGGTGTTCGAGAACTCCGCGCCCGCCTACCTCATCCACCCCGAGCACGGCGGCAGCGGGGTGGCTCCGGGCCGGTGGCTCGCGCGGCGCCAGCAGGAGCGCGGGGTGGCCTTGACCAGGCTGCTCATCGCCGACTGAACCCGGCCTGGACCTTCGAGTTGTACGTCCCTTGTATCCCGTTCCATGATTCTTTGCCCGGATTCATCCGCGGACGAGAGGACCAGGGATGCTCAGGAAGGTCGTCACACTGACCGCGCTCGCGGCGGCGGCGCTCGGCGTGGCCGCACCGGTTTCGGCCGGTGCGGCCACGCAGGCGCTGCCCGCGGCGAGCATGGAGGCCGTGCTCAAGGCCGCGCAGATCGACCCGCGCCGCGCCGACAGCACGCAGACGCCCGGCGCGCACGACAGCGTGCTGCTGGTGGAGCAGGCGCTGCAGGCGAAGGGCCTGCTCGACGCGAAGTACGTGGACGGGTACTTCGGCACCACGACCATCACGGCGTACTCGCAATACCAGAAGTCGCTGGGCTACACCGGGATCGACGCCTCGGGCCTACCCGGCCGGACGTCGCTGGAGAAGCTGGGCGCGAACCGCTACACCGTCACCGCCGTGATCGCCGCGGGCAGCCACGTGACCTACCACGGCGTCACGCTCAACACCCGCACCAAGGCCATGCTCGTGGCCGCCGAAGGCCTGCTCGGACGGCAGCTGAGCCTCACGCAGGGCTCGTACAACCCAGGCGGCGTCGACGCCTCCGCCGGCACGCACGACGGCGGCGGCACGTTCGACGTCTCGGTGGCGGGCCTGTCCACCGCGACCCGCACGAGCGTGGTCAAGACCCTGCGCCAGGTCGGGTTCGCGGCGTGGCTGCGCACGCCGGAGCAGGCCGACTGGGGTTACCACATCCACACCGTCGCGATCTCCGACCCGGACCTGTCCTCGGGCGCCCAGCACCAGACCGGCGACTACTACCTGGGCCTCAACGGCCTGGCCGGACGCGGCCCGGACGACGGCCCGGCGGTGAACCCGAAGAAAACCTGGGAGGAGTACCAGCGCGGCTGACGGCGACGTCCTCGCCGGTTCGCCCGAGAGCCGGCGAGGACACCCGCCGTGGTGGCACCCGCACCCCGGACGGTGGTTGTATCGGCGTCATCGACTACGGGGGTGTTTCCATGGCGAACAAGGCGTTCCGGTTCGGAGTGGTCGCGGCGGCCCAGGGCAGCGGCGCGCAGTGGCAGGCCACGGCGCGGCGCGCGGAGGAGCTGGGCTACTCGACCCTGCTCTCACCCGACAACCTCAACCTGCCCTCGCCCACGGCGGCGCTGGCGATCGCCGCGGCGGTCACCACGACCTTGCGCGTCGGCTCGTTCGTGCTGGCCAGCCCCCTGCGCACGCCGCGCGCGGCCGCGTGGGAGGCCCACAGCCTCACGCAGCTCACCGACGGCCGCTTCGAGCTCGGCCTCGGCACCGGCCTGCCCACGATGCGCCAGGCGGCCGACGAGCTGGGCCTGCCCTACGGCTCCGGCCAGGACCGGCTCGACCAGGTGTCGGAGACCGTCGACCACGTCCGGCGCCTCGACGGCGCCGCGCACACCCCGGTGATGATCGCGGCCGGCGGCCCCAAGGCCCGCCGGCTGGCCGCGGCGAAGGCCGACATCGTCACCCTCGCCGGCGGCGCGCTGACCACGCGCGCGGAGATGGCCGGCCACGTGGCGGAGATCCGCGCGGCCGCGGGGGCCCGCGCCGGCGAGATCGAGCTGTCGCACAACATTTTCGTGGTGGGCACCGAGGCGCCGCCGTGGATGAGCGGGTTCCTCGGCGGCCTCGACGCGAAAACCCTCATCGAGCGCGATTCGCTCACGGTGCTCAACGGTGACCTCGACACGATGGCCGCCGAGCTCGAACGCCGCCGCGAAGAGCTCGGGGTGTCGTACTTCACCGTGAACAGCGCGTTCGTCGAGGAGTTCGCCCCGCTCGTGGAGCGCCTCACCGGCCGGTGAGTCCACTTCGGACTTCGGCCGGCGGTGAAAACCTCGTGACCGGGTTGTGCCGCTGTGGTGTGTTCCTCTCGCTCTTCCCGCTCTAACTTGAGTGGGAGGTGGGTGCCATGTCGATACGTCACCGGTTCGCCGTGCGGGTGGGTGCCGGTTCGCTCCTGCTCGCGAGCGCCGCGGCTTGTTCGGGGCCGGGTTCCGGCGCCGGTCCGGCAACGGAGGTCTCGACCGGCGTGGCGTCGACGGCGTCGTCGGTCGAGACCACCGGCTCGAATCCCTCGACGGAGGGCACCGGCCCGGAGCCGCCGCGCTCGTCCGAACGCGAGGGCTCGGTGGCGCTGGCCGGCCTGCCGGTCGGGGGCGGCAACGACGCGAGCGGCGCGCAGGACTGCATCCGCGTGAGCCTGCTCGACAGCAACGTCCCCGAAGGCGCCCGGATCGCGGTGGGTGAGGTCGCCGCCGGTCCCGGGGACCTCGTCACCGGCGGCGGGGCCTGCGGCGGCCCTCCCGCGTGTTCGTCGTACACCTTCACGGCGCAGGACAACTCCTGCTCCGTCGCGCTCTCCTGGCACCGGCCCGGCGACGGCGCCACGCTGACCATGAAGGGCAGCTACGCCTGCGGCGGAGACCCGAGCGCGTGTGCGGAGTTCGGCAAGACGCTGCGGACCAACACGATCGACCTGACGAACCCGCTCGAGACCCCGGAAACCACGACGACGACGGAGGAGTCCGCCGTGACGACGACGGAATCCACGACGACGTCGGCCACGTCGGGCTGAGCGAGGTGCCCGAGGAGGGGGACGTCACCGGCCGGTTCGAGCACTGGGTGCGGACGGTCGGGAACGTCGTCGCCCCGGCGACCCTGCTCACCACGCTGCTGTTCTACTTCGGCTACGTCTCCACGCGTTCGCAGTACGAGTACTTCGGCATCGACGTGGACACGATCGGCCTGGCCACGCAGGACTACGTGATGCGCAGCCCGCAGCCGCTGCTGACGCCGTTGCTCGTGCTCACCTTCGCCAGCGTCGGCGCGCTGGCCCTGCATTCGGTCGTGCAGAAGCGGATCGCGGCGGCCGAGGACACCAGCCGGCTCCGGTCCACGGTGCGCACGCTCACCGCGGCGGGGCTGACGGTCCTGGCCGCAGGGGTGGTGTTGCTGCTGCTGTATGCGTTCGTGCGCGACTGGACCTTCTACGCCCTGGTCACTCCCCTGCTCATCGCCGCGGGCGGCGTGCTGGTGGTGTACGGCTTCCGGATCCTGCGCCGCCTGGCCGGCAGCGCCCCGCCGCCGGTCTCGCCCGTGCGGCGCGTGTCGCTGGCCCTGGTGCTGGTGGTCGTGGCGGTGAGCTTGTTCTGGACCACGGCCACGGTCGCGCAGTGGTCGGGGCGCGGGCTCGCGATGGCGCAAGCGCGGTCGCTGGACCAGCTGCCGAGCGTGATCGTGGACACGAAGGAGCGGCTGTTCCTGCGCAGCCCGGGCATCGAGGAGACCGCGCTGCCGTCGGCACCGGGACAGACCTTCCGCTACCGCTACCGCAACCTGCGGCTGCTCGTGCACGGCAACGACCGCATGTTCCTCGTTCCGCGTACGTGGTCGGCCAGCGACACCACGTTCGTCGTCCCGCTCGACGGGCAGGTGCGCGTGCAGTTCCAGTTCCAGAACCAGCAGCCCTAGCAGCGCTTCCCGAATCCCGGTTGTGGAAGCCTTCGCGGCGCGCGCCCGCTAACCTGGTGGGAACGGTGCTGACGCGATGAGGAGAACGAGTGAGCCGGGCGGAAGTTCGCGGGACGAAGCGGCAGTCCTCGCCGTCCGCGCGTCCCAACCGCCGCGCCGAGCTGCTCGCGGCCGCGGCCCGGCTGTTCCGCGAACGCGGCTACGGCGGAGTGTCCGTGGCGGACATCGCCGAGCAGGTCGGCATCACGGCCGGTGCGGTGTACAAGCACTTCCCCGACAAGCGCGCGCTGCTCGCCGAGCCCATCCGCGAGATGGTGCTCACCTGGCGCAACCGCGAGGTGCTCGCGCTGGCGCAGGGCGGCGACACCGACGAGGTGCTGCGGCGGCTCGCGACCTCCGTTGTCGGCGTCGTGCTGGAGCGACCCGACGTGGTGCGCCTGTGGCACCAGGAGGCCCACTACCTCACGAGCGAGGTCCGCGAAGAGCTGGTGGCGGTGCGTGTCGAAGGCGTCGGCCTCTGGCTGCGCGTGCTGGTGGACGCGCGCCCGGAACTGACCACGAGCCAGGCGGAGTTCCGGATCCGCGCCGCGCTGGGCCTGCTCAACAGCGTGCCCGCGTTGCCGCGGCGCCGGCTGTCGGCCCACGCGGCGACGCTGGAAACCGTGCTGCTGGCCACGTTGCTCGCGCCGGAACCGCCGAAGACCCTGCCGGAAATCCGCGTGGTGGACCGGGAATCACCGGCCGTGGCGGAGAACACGCGCAGCCGCGCGATCCTCGACGAGGCGGCGAAGCTGTTCCGCGAACGCGGCTACCACGCCGTGGGCATCGACGACATCGCCGCGGGCGTGGGCATCGCCGGCCCGTCGATCTACAGCCACTTCCCCAGCAAGGCGGCCGTGCTCACCGCCGTGGTCGAGGAGATCGCCGACGAGCTGTGCTGGGGCGGCGCGCTGGCGATGGCCTCGGACGGGACCCCGCACGAGGTGCTGGAGCGGCTGGTGACCACACACGTCCGCACGGCGATCGCGAAGAGCGACCTGATCGCGGTGTGGATGACCGAGGAGCACCACGTGCCCGAGGACCTCGGCGAGGCCGTGCGCCGCGACCGCAAGCGCTACCTGGACTACTGGGTGGGCGCGGTGCTCGCGGTGAACCCCGGCGTCGAGGAAGCGGTGGCGGAGACCGCGAGCCTCGCGGTGATGGAGCTGATCGACGCCGTGGCCCGGTCGAGGCGGTTCGCGGCGGTGCCGGAGCGTCCCGAGTGGACGGTCGGGCTCGCGCTGGCGGCGCTGACGAGCGTGGCGGTCTGACGCGTCCCCGGTTTGTACGGACGCAGTGATCTGTACAGACCGTGATCTGTACAGACAGCGATTTGTACCGACCCTGTTCCATACAGACACAGTGGACGGACACCGAGGGCGGGGGTGGACCTTCCCCCTCGGTCAGGTCCTTCCCCGCCCTCGGTGTTCTCAGCCGGTCGCCCTTCGGCTTTCTCCGGTGGCCGCACCCGTCCGGTTGCGCGGCCACAGGTGTCGCGCGCGCGGCTCAGTCGCTTGCGCGCTCGGTGCCCTTCCAGCGGTCGGAGCCCTTGCGGGCGAACGACCACAGCTGCGCGCTCTGTTCCAGGGGCACGGCCGCCTGCCAGCTCAACGCCGGCGGGCCGACCTCCGCCCGCAGGCTGCGGATCGCCGCCCGCGTGAGGGCCGGGTCGCCGCCGCCGCGAGCCGCGAGCGCGAAGGCCCGGGCCTCGACCTCCTCGTCGGGCTGCGCTTCGTAGGCGAGCCCGAGCTCCACGGCGCGGCGGCCGTTCACCGACTCGCCCAGCACGCCGAGCACCGTCGCGGCCTCCGGCGTGACGACCCGCGTCAGCAACGTGTAGTGCCCGCCGCCGGGGTGCACGCCCAGGCGCGTGAAGCCGGACGCGAGCACGGCGTCCTCGGCGACGACGCGCACGTCGGCGGCCAGCGCGAGGTTCATCCCGGCGCCCACCGCCCCGCCGCGCACGGCGGCGACCGTCGGCACCTTCAGCGCACCGAAACGCAGGAACGCGTCGTAGATCCGTTGCGTGGCGCGGATTCCCTCGTCCGACGCGGGGGCGGCCGAGATCGCCGCCAGCTCGTCGCGGTCGCCGCCCGAGCAGAAGTACCCGCCGGCGCCCTGGATCACGGCCGAGCCGATCGCGAGGTCGGCGTCGATGCGTTCGCACGCCTCGATCAGCGCGCCGGCCAGCTCGCCGTCGATGGCGTTGCGTTTGCGCGGCGCGTTGAGGGTGAGCACGGCGACGCCGTCGGTCACCTCGAACAGCACGGGTTCGGGTTCGGTCATGAGCGGGCTCCGCGGAGGTCGACGTCGTCGGTTTCGTGCGTGCGCAGCAGGGCCGAGCGGACCTTCTGCGTCGCCGTCTTGGGCAGTGCGGGGCGCACCGAGATGTAGCGCGGCCAGGCGAACTTCGGCAGCTTGCCGTCGAGGAACGCGGGCAGCCCGAGCGGGTCGAACTCGCCGCGCGGCACCACGACGGCACGGACCTCCTGGCCCACGACGTCGTCGGGCACGCCGACCACGGCCACCTCGTCCACCGCCGGGTGCTCGGCGATCGCCGCCTCGACGTCGGCCGGGCGCACGTTCTCGCCGGCGCGGCGGATCATGTCGTCGGCCCGGCCGTGGAAGACGAGGTAACCCTCGTCGTCGAGCGCGCCCAGGTCCCCGGTGTGGAACCACAGGTTGCGGAACTTCTGCAGCGTCAGCTCGGCCTTGCCGTGGTAGCCGTCGAAGAGCACGAAGGCCTCACGCGGGCGCACGCAGATCTGCCCGGGCTCGCCGGGTGCCACGGGCACGTCGTTCGCGTCGAGGATCGCCAGGTCCATGTCGGGCCGGACGGTACCGCAGGTGCCGCGGCGACGCTGCCCGGACCGGTTGGCCGTGACCCAGCCGCCGGTCTCGGTCATGCCGTAGAGCTCGTGGACCTCGACGCCCACGTGGTCCTCGATCGTCGTCCACAGCCCGACGGGCGCGCCGCCGCCGGTGCAGAAGCGCAGCTTGTGCGGCGGGATGTGCTCGGGCAGCTTGCGCACGAGCATCGCCAGCATCGTGCCGACGTAGGTGAACCCCGTGGCCTCGTACCGGATCGCCTGCTCCAGGAACTTCGCCGGTTCGAACTTCTCCAGCAGCGCCAGGGAACAGCCCGTGGCGATCGCGGTCATCACCGCGTACACCTGCGGGTTGGTGTGGAACAGCGGCAGCGCCACCATGATCCGGTCGTCGGCGCGGATCCCGATCGCGTCGGCCAGCTCCCGGCCGCCGGCGAGGAACGCGCCGTCGGACAGCACCGCCCCCTTGGGCGGGCCGGTGGTGCCCGAGGTGTAGAGCAGGCTGCTCTCGGCGTCGATCCCGGCCTCGTGCATCGGGTGCGGCGCGAGGCCGGCCACGGCGTGCTCCAGCTCGCCGGCCGTGGCGAAGCCGAGCGTGTGCCCGGGGTCGAAGCCGGCGTCGGCGACCAGGCGCGCGATGCTCGCGGTGTCGCCGACGGCGAACTCGATGCCCGCGTCGGCCACGACCTGGCGGATGTGCGCGCCGGTCGCCTGGTTGTGCAGCGGCACGCACGTGGCGCCGAGCCAGCGCAGCGCGAACCACAGGTAGGGGAACGTCGGCGTGTTGCCGCAGGCGAGCAGCACACGGTCACCGGCCCGGACGCCGTTGCTCTGCAGCAGCGTCGCGGTGCGGGTGACCACGTCGAGCAGCCCGGCCCAGCTGATCACCTTGTCGTCCTGCAGCAGGAACGGCGCGTCGCCGCTGGTCTCGCACCGCTGCTTCAGTGTTGCCGCGAACATCTACCGATCCTCCACCCTGACGGCCTTGACCAGGCTCTTCGCGACGGTGTTCTTGAGCACCTCGGCCGATCCCCCGGCCACCTCGTACGCCTTCGCGTCGCGCAGGTACCGGCCGAACGGCTGGGTCTCGCGCGTGCCGTGCGCGCCGCACACCTGCACCGCCGTGGAGGCGACCTTCGTGGCGAGCGAGGCCGCCAGCAGCTTCGCCGACGACGACGAGCGCGCGATGTCGCGGCCCGCGTCGAGGTCGCGCGCGGCCTCGTAGGTGAGCAGCCGCGTCGCGTCGATCTGCGCGGCCAGCTCGGCGAAGTACCACTGGATCCCTTGGAAATCCAGGACCTTCGTGCCGAACGCCGAGCGCGTGTCCACGTACTTCAGCGCGCCCTCGAACGCCGCGCGCGCGATGCCGAGGCTGATGCCGGCGGCGAGCGTGCGCGAGTTGGCGAGGGTGACCATCACCTGCTTGAGGCCGCGGCCCTCGGTGCCGATGAGGTGGTCGGCGGGCACCTCGACGTCCTCCAGCACCAGGTTGACGTGCGGGCCGTTGCGCAGCCCGAACGTCTCGGCCTCGTGGCCCTGGTAGCTGGACACGCCCGGGGTGTCCTTGGTGACCGCGAACGTCGAGACGCCGACGTCGGTCTCGGCGAGCACCACGAACAGCTCCGCGGCCGCGCCGGAGGTGATGAAGGCCTTCTCGCCGTTGAGGACCCAGCCCTTGTCGGTGCGGTGGGCCTTGGTGTCGAGCGTGCGGATGTCGCTGCCGTGCCCGTCCTCGGTCAGCGCGAACGACGCGGGCAGGCCGCCCGCGTAGCGCGGCAGGTAGCGCTCCTTGAGCGACTCCTCGCCGTAGAGCTCGATGCAGCGCTGGCTCTGGAAGATCGTGATGAGCGAGATGCCCAGGATCGCACTGGCGACCGAGAGCTCCTCCAGCACGGCGAGCAGTTCCGTCATCGGGCGGCCCTCGCCGCCGTAGCGCGGGTCGAGCGTCATCGAGTTCCAGCCGCGTTCGGCGGTGAGCCGCACGAGGTCGAGCGGGTAGCGGTCGTCGCGGTCGAGGGCGTCCGCGACCGGGGCCACGTGCTCGCGCGTGAACTCGCGGGCCTCGAGCGCGAGGCGCTCGTCGACGTGGTCCCTCCAGAGGTGCTGCAAGGCGTTCCCCTTCCTCATTCCGCCGCGGTGATGGCCCGGCCGGAGCGGTCGGCCAGGAACAGCGCGGTGATCATCATCAGTGCCACGGCGAACAGGCCGGTCGAGATGCCGCCGCCGAGGCCGTAGCGGGCGGCGAGCAGGCCGACGATCCCGGGCCCGAAGCTCGCGATGCCGCGGCCCACCGAGTAGCAGAAGCTCGAGCCCGTGGCCCGGATCGGCGTCGCGAACAGCTCGCCGAACCACGTGCCGAACACGGCGAAATAGCCGAGCCCGAACGAGATCACGAAGTACATCGCGATCACCGACCCGGTCGCGGCGCCGGTGGCGATCAGCACGGCGAAGGCGATGAACGCGACCAGCTGCACCGAGGCGAAGGCGAGCAGCGCCTTGCGCCGGCCCCACCGGTCGCCGAGCGCGCCCGCCGCGACGTAGGAGACGAGCGAGATGGCGGCGCTGACGTAGAGCACCGTCTGCGTCGGTCCCGCGCCCAGGTGCAGGCCGGTCTTGAGGAAGGTCGGCATCCAGGACGAGTAGACGTAGTAGGAGTACTGCGCGCCGAACACCACGACGGTGCCGAGCACGACCATCTTCAGCGCGTTCTTCTTGAACAGCAAGGCGAGTCCGGCGGGCTCTCGGGTTTGCGCCGTGCCGGCCGTCCGGCCCTCCGCCTTGGCGCGCTGCAGTTCCAGCCACTGCTTCGACTCCGGGCAGGCGAGCCGGATCGCCACCGCGGCCAGCGCGGGCAGCGCGCCGATGGCGAAGGCCCAGCGCCAGTTCGGAACCGCGCCGGCGACGAAGATGCCGATCGCGTAAGCGGGCCAGATCGCGGCCTGCACCATGCCGCCGGCGAGCCCGCGGCGCTTGGGCGACCACGCCTCGTTCAGCAGCGCGAACCCGATGGCCCACTCGCCGCCGATGCCGACCCCGGCGAGCATCCGGCACACCACGAACAACCCGAAGTTCGGCGCGAGCGCGCCGAGCCCCGTGCCGATCGCGAAGATCCAGATCGTCCACGTGAGCACGCGGCGGCGGCCGAACCGGTCGGCCAGCGGGCCGAACAGGATGCCGCCGATCGCCGTGGCCGCGAGCTGCGCGGTGAAGACCGCGCCCACCGCGGCCGTGGAGACGCCGAACGTCTTCCCGACGTCGCCGGCCACGAGCGACAGGATCACGAGATCGAAGTACTCCATCCCCCAGCCGCTGACCGCGGCCGCGATGATCAGACCGCGCTCTCTTCGGGTGTAGGCGGACCCGGCCACGCCGGCCGGGGCGTTGGTCGCCACTTCGGACATGGGCCACCTGCTTCTTTGCGGGAGGTGAATACTGGTTAGGCGGACGGTAACTCGTCGTTAGCCAGAGTTCAAGGGGGTTCGCGGTCACGGTCCGGCGGCGCAGCAGCCGGTCACCGCCCCGGCACGCACCGCACCCGCGCCCGCCGGACGGGTTTTCCGGGCGCGCCCGGGCGGACCGGCCCCGGTAGCGTGAGGCCGGTGTCGGAACGGATCCGGGTGGTCGTCGGCGAGGACCAGGCCCTGGTCCGGGAGGGGATCGTGCGCGTCCTCGAACGCGCCGGCTTCGAGGTCGCCGGCGTGGCCTCCGACGCGCCCGCCGTGCTGCGTCAGGTCCGCGCGCACCGGCCCGACGTGCTGATCACCGACATCCGCATGCCCCCGGACCTCACCGACGACGGCCTGCGCGCGGCGCTGGAGATCCGCTCCTCCGACCCCGACGTCGGGGTGATCGTCCTGTCGCAGTTCCTGGAGGACCGCTACGCCTTCGAGCTCGTCGGCGACCGCGCGGAAGGCGTCGGCTACCTGCTCAAGGAAAAGGTCGCCGACCCGGCGGTCCTCATCGACGCCGTCCGCCGCGTCGCCGCCGGCGACACGGCCCTCGACCCGGACGTCATCGCCCGCCTCGTCGGGCGCAAACGCGTCGGCAGCCCGCTCGACGACCTCACCCCCCGCGAGCGCGACGTCCTCGCCCTCATGGCCGAGGGCCACTCCAACGTCGGCATCGCGGAGAAGCTCGTGGTCACCGTGCCCGCCGTGGAACGCCACGTGACGGGGATCTTCAGCAAACTCGGCCTGCACCAGTCGGCGAGCAGCCGGCACCGGCGGGTGCTGGCGGTGCTGCGGTACCTGCGGAGCTGACGTCCCGGGGTCGTGCGTTCCGGAGATCGTGCCGAGGAAATTTCGGCGGCGCGGCCCGCCTTCGCCGGAGTCAAGCCGCTGTTCGACGAAGAACTGGAGCTGGTCGAGTCCGGTCTGGACGATCACGTGGAGGCCTGGGAACGGATCCACGAGCGCATCACGGGATCGCTGAGCCTGCTGTCGTCGCGTGGGCCGGTGGCCGAGTTCCTCCTCCACGTCGAGGACGGGAAAGCGTGGTTTCGCTGGAGCGACGAGCCGTTCGACGACCGAGGCTGACGTCCCCGCGCCGAGGGGTCAGGCGGCCGTGAAGCCGAACAGCGTCGGCAGGTCGGCCGTCGCGAGGTGGTCCTTGGCGATGAAGGCGATGATGCCGACTGCGGCGAGGTCGGCGGGGGTGTAGCCGGGCGGCTCGGTCGAGGTGACGAGGATCCGGGGCGCCGGGCCGGGGGCGGCGGTGAGGGCGCGGGCGGCCGAGAGGCCGTCGGTGTCGGGGAGGTGGAGGTCGAGGAGCACGCAGTCGGGGTGGTGGGCCCGTGCGGCTGCCAGGGCTTGCCCCGCGTCGGCCGCCTCGGCGACGACGGCGAAGCCCCGGGCGGCGAGCAGGCGCCGCGCCGCGCGCCGGAAGCCGGTGTCGTCGTCGACGATCAGGGCGGTGGGCGGCATAGCTCAAGGGTCCCCGTCCCGCACCCGGCCCCGCCATGGGGATGTCCCCACAGTTCGCGCGTTCAGAGGGGGAACTCCGCGCGCAGCACGGTTCCGCCGCCGGGCGGGGAGGACAGGGTGAGCCGGCCGTCGAGGGCGTCGACGCGATCGGCCAGGCCGGCGAGGCCGGAACCGGATCCGCCGGCGACGGCCCCGCCGACGCCGTCGTCGCGCACCTCGACCGTGAGCAGGGGCCCGGTCGCCGCCACGGTCACCGTGACCTGCGAGGCGTGCGAGTGCTTGACCGCGTTCGTGAGCGCTTCGGCGGCGACGAAGTAGGCGCACGCCTCGACCCCTTCGGCGAGCTCGACCTCGACCGACCCGGTCACCGCCACCGGCAGCGCCGCGCGCGAGGCGAGCGCCTCGACGGCGAACCGGAGCCCGCGCGCGGACAGGATGGCCGGGTGGATCCCGGCGGCGAGGTCCCGCAGCTCGGTGATGGCCGCGCGCGTCTGCTCGACGGCCTCGTCGAGCAGCCCGGGCACCCGCTCCGGCGCGGCGGCGAACTCCTCACGGGCGAGCTGCAGGTCGATGAGCAGCGCGACGAGCCGTTGCTGCGCACCGTCGTGCAGGTCGCGGGCCAGCTGCCGGCGGGCGGCCGTCGCGCTCTCGACGATGCGCCGGCCGGTGGCGCGCGACTCGGCCGCGCGGATCCGCGCGGCGTCCCGCTCGCGCACGGCCTGCTCCGCCGCACGGCGCCGCGTGGTCTCCTCGAAGGCGAGCACCGCGCCACGGCCGCCGGGCAGGTCCAGCGGGGCCGACCACCACTCGATCGGGAACATCGAGCCGTCCCGCCGGAAGAACCAGTCCTCGTCGCTGTGCACGGTCTCCCCGGCCTGGCGCGACCGCAGCATCGGGCACTCCGACGCGGGGAAGGGCGAGCCGTCCGGATAGTGGTGGTGCACCGTCTCGTGGCTCTGGCGCCCGCGCAGCTCGGCGAGGTCGCCGTAGCCGAGCGCGCCGACGGCCGCCGGGTTCGCGTAGACGATCGCCCCGCCGTGGTCGATCACCCAGACCGGCTGCGGAACCGTGTGCAGGATCAGCTCGAGCGTTTCACGGGGAGATTCCACGGCGCCCTCCCGACCGGGTCGGAGGCCTTCACCGTACCCACGCCCGCGCCGGTGTGGTCACCGTCGCCGGGCCGGGCGCCGCGAGCCGCGGGCCGGCCATGACGGGGGGGATGGCCGGCCCGCGGGTGCCGCCGCTGTGCGGGAGGGGCGCGGCGGCACGCCCTGTCAGTGCAGGGCCTCCCGCAGGACCGCGATCGCTTGCGCAGCAGCGGCTTTCGTCGCGCGCGTGTCCTGGACCGGGTCGAGCATGGTGAAGCCGGGCGCCGCGGTGCGCAACGGCGGGTTCGCCGTGGCGACGGACTGCGCCTGAGCCGCTCGTTCGAGGTGCGAATCCGGCGTGCGGTGGGTGGCCATCGTTCGCTCCTTTCGTCGGCGCTGCTCGTGTGTCCAAGCCTCGCGTGAGGGGCGCCGCGGAGCCATCGAGCAGCCACCACGGCCGCTCAGCCGCCGGTGTGGGGTAAACCCCACGCCCGGCGGGAGGAAATTCCGGCGGGCAAGGAATAGGGCCGCGGGGGTACGGGATTGCACGAGACATGAAGGCTGTCACGTTCACCCGCCACGGCGGGCCGGAAGTGTTGTCGGTGTCGGAGCGGGATGTCCCGGGGCCGGGCGCCGGCGAGGTTCGCGTGCGGATCGTCGTGTCGGCGGTGAACCCCACGGACTGGAAGTCGCGCCGCGGGCCCGGGGAGCTCGCGGGCCCGGCGGTGCCCAACCAGGACGGTGCCGGCGTGGTCGACGCCGTCGGGCCGGGCGTCACGGAGTTCGCGGCCGGAGACCGCGTGTGGGTGCTGCTGGCCGCCGCCCACTCCCCCGCGTCCGGAACGGCGCAGGAGTACACCGTGCTGCCGGCCGAGCGGCTCGTGCGCCTGCCCGACGGGGTCGGCTTCGACGAGGGCGCCGGCTTCGCGATTCCCGCGCTCACCGCGCACCGCGCCCTGACCGTCGCCGAGGACGGGCCGACGCGGCTCGCCCCGGGCGCGCTCGCGGGCCGCACCGTCCTGGTCACGGGAGGGGCGGGCGCCGTCGGCAACGCCACCATCCAGCTCGCCCGCTGGGCCGGCGCGACCGTGCTCACCACCGTCAGCACCGAGGCCAAAGCCACCCTCGCCCGAGCGGCCGGCGCGGACCACGCGCTGCTCTACACCTCGGGCGACCTGGCGGCCGAGATCCGGGCGATCGCCCCCGACGGCGTGGACCTCGTCGTCGAGGTCGCCGCCGGCACGAACACCGGGCTGCACGCCGACGTCCTGCGCACCCGCGGCACCGTCGCGGCCTACGGCGACGACCGCGGCACCGGCAGGATCACCCTCGAGTTCGGCCGCAACCTGTGGCTGAACTCGCGCTACCAGTTCCTGGTCCTCTACACCGTCGGCTTGGACAAACTGCGCGCCGGCGCCGAGGACGTCACCGCGGCCCTCGTCGACGGCGCGCTGCGCCTGGGCGAGGAGCGCGGCCTGCCGGTGCACCGCTTCGCCCTGGCCGACACCGCGAAAGCCCACGAAGCCTCGGAAAACGGCGCGACGGGCAAGATCCTCATCGACGTGACACCCGCAGGCTGAACCCCGCGCCGGTCACCGGACCCCGGTGACCGGCGTTTCCCGGGTGATCAGGCCTGGGGCCACCACGCCTGGTAGGGCGTGCCACAGTGCTTCCGGACAGGACGTACACGCACAGCGTGACCTTGATCCGGTCGATGCCCCCGACCAGGTCGCGATCCTCGGCCACGAACGAAAATTCCTTGTAGACCGCGTACCGGCTCACCGTCCGCGTCTGCGCCGCACCCACCTTCGTGCTGCCCGCGTACGCCTCGAAGACCGCCTGCGTGTAGTCCGGCGCGTCCGACGTGTAGACCTTGCCCGTCACGGTGCGGATTTCCTCCCCAGGAAAGACAGACCACGCGTCAGCCGGCCTCCCGCCGCCGATCCCGTCGGCACGACCGTAACCGAACCCCGCGCTTCACCGGCGCACATCGGGCAGTACCACCCGAAAGGCCCAAATCCCCTCATCGACCGCCCATCAGGGCGCGGTCACGAAGTCCGGGTCCACGCCCGCGAGTTCCGCGCTCGAGTCCCACAGCCGACGGCCCGTCGCGGGGTCGGCGAGCGGGCCCTTCGGCGTTTCGAGGCGCGGTTTTCCGCGCAGCCCGAACGACCGCGGGCCCCACAGCTGTCCATTCCGGACGGACGGGTCGAGCGCCGCGTGCACGGCGGACCACGCGCCTGCGTGTTTTCCTTGCAGCAGCAGGCCGGCGGGAAGCGTACGGAGCAGCTGGGCAGTGGTGCGCGAGTGGACCGGCGGCCGCGACGGAGTCAGTGCGTCCAGCGCGCCGCCCGGGTGGACCACGACGCTGAGGGCCCCGCTGCCCGCCTTCTCGAGACGGTGGGCCAACTCGAAACCGAACAGCATCTGCGCGAGTTTGGCGCGCTCGTAGGCCCGCTTGGGGGCGTAGGCCTGAGTGCTCTGCAGGTCGTCGAGGTCGAGACGCGCGGAGCGGGCCGTGAAGCTGCCCGTGGTCACCACGCGACCGGCCGACAACCGCGGCCACAGCAGGGCCGTGAGGGCGAAGTGGCCGAGGTGGTTGGTGCCGAACGTCAGCTCGTGGCCGGCCGGGGTTTCGCGCCGCTCGGGACCGTCGAGGAGCACCCCCGCGTTGAGGACGGCCACGTCGAGCCGAGGCACGTCGAGGGCGTCGGCCGAGGATTTCAGCGAGGCGAGGTCGGCGAGGTCGAGGCGCACGGACGTGACCCGGGCGCCGGGCAGCCGCGCCTGGATCGCCGCGGTCGCGGAGGCGGCTTTCACCGGGTCGCGGCTGCCGAGCACCACGGCGGCCCCGGCCGTGGCGAGCTGCTCGGCGACGAAGTAGCCGATGCCGGCGTTGCCGCCGGTCACCAGCGCGATCGTGGACTGGGTCGGCATGACGAGCCCTCGTTTCTGTAGTCACTCTGATTTCAGAGTAACTCCAGTTTTGGCTATCGTGAGATTCATGCCCGGACGACGCGAACGCAAGAAGGCCCGCACCCGCCAGGCGCTCGACGAAGCCGCCCTGCGCCTGTTCCTGGAACACGGCTACGACCACGTCACCGTCGCGCGGATCGCCGAGGAGGCCGACGTCTCCGTCGCCACGCTGTTCGCCCACGTGCCCGACGGCAAGGAAGCCCTGATCTTCGACGACGGCACCGAACGCCGCGAAGGTCTCGTCGCCGCCGTGCGCGAGCGGGAAGCCGGCGAACCCGTTCTCGCCGCCCTGCGCCGGTTCTTCGCCGGCCGCGGGCCGTTCGCGGCCGAACTGCCGCCGGAGTACGAACGCAAGCGCGCCCTGATCGTCTCCACGCCGGCCCTGCGCGGGTACGCGCGCAAGCTCTGGATCGCGAGCGAAGACGCGTTGGCGGAAGCGATCGCCGAAGCGAGCGACCTGCCTACCACCGAAACGGCCGCCAGGGCCCTGGCCCGCTTCGTGCTGGAGATCCCCGACCTCACGGGCACCGAGCCCGACCCCCTCGCCGCGCTCAACGCCGTGTTCGATCTCCTCGAGTCCGGCTGGCCGCCGCGGCGCGCCTGAGCACCCCGCACGCGCGAGGCCACACTTTCGCAGGTACCGCGCCGGACGGCACAGCCGGTATACCTGGTCGCACGCACCGATAGGTCTGGACCATTACGGCAGCCGACCGGGGTGTCGGCCCGGCCGCGCCCCGGCACCGTCCTTTGTGGAGGTACCATGCACCGGCTGGACGCGATCCGCGACCACGCGATCGGACTCTTCCGCATCGTCGTGGGGTTCCTCTTCGCCTGCCACGGCGTGAAAACCCTCTTCGGCCTCCTCGGCGCCCACGCCCCCGCGCAGGTCGGCTCGTGGCCCGGCTGGTGGGCGGCGCTCATCCAGCTCGTGGCGGGCACGCTGGTGTGCCTCGGCATCGGCACCCGCGCGGCCGCGCTGATCGGCTCGGGGTCGATGGCCTTCGCCTACTTCACCGTCCACGCGCCGAATGACGTGCTGCCGATCCAGAACGGCGGTGAGCAGGCCGCCCTGTTCTGCTGGACGTTGCTGGTGCTGGCCTTCACCGGGCCGGGCCGGTTCGCGCTCACCGGGGCACTCGCGGCTTTCCGTGCCGCTCAACGGGAAGACCCCCGCGCACCCGTACGGGGGTGAGGTGCGCGGGGGTCGAGTCGCCCGGATCGGCAGCCCGGACCGAGAACGGATCAGCCGACCGACGGCCCCATCCCGAGCGACTGCGGAGTGCTCGCGTCGGGTGAAGGCTGGTGCAGGCCCTCGTCGAGCGGCCCGAACTCGGTCATCAGCGCCGCGCTGCCGCCCCACGGCGTCTGCTCCTCGGCGATCAGCGAGTTCGTCGTCAGCAGCAGGCCGGCGACCGACGCGCCGTTCTGCAACGCCGACCGGCACACCCGCAGCGGGTCGATGATGCCGAGCTCGACGAGGTCGCCGAAGCGCCCGACCAACGCGTCGAACCCTTCGTCGTCGCCGAGTTTCCGGGTCTGCGCCACGATCTCCTCGGCCGCGTACCCGGCGTTGCTGGCGATCAGCAGCGCCGGCGCGCTCAGCGCGCGCCGCACGATGTCGGCGCCGATGGCGTAGTCGCCTTCGAGGTCGAGACCCTCCAGTACCTTTTCGGCGTGCAGCAGGGTCGCGCCGCCGCCGGCGACCACGCCCTCCGCGATCGCGGCCCGGGTGGCCGAGAGCGCGTCCTCCACGCGGTGCTGCAGCTCCTTGAGCTCGGCCGGCGTCGCGGCGCCGACGCGGATCACCGCGACCTTGCCCGTCAGCGCGCCGATCCGCTCGGTCAGCACGTCGTCGTCGATGCCGAACTGCGCGCGCTCGCGCTCGGCCCGCAGCTGGTTCACGCGGAACTCGATGTCGTCGGCCGACCCCGCGCCCCCGACGATCTGGGTCGCGTTCTCCGTCACCCGCACCTGCTTCGCGCGGCCGAGGTGCTCCAGCTTCATCGTCTCCAGCGTGAAGCCCGAGTGCTTCGACAGCACGGCCCCGCCGACCACGGCCGCGAGGTCCTCCAGCTTGTGCAGCCGGCGGTCGCCGAAGCCCGGCGCCCGGATCGCGACGGCCTGGAACGTGCGGTTCACGTGGTTGTGCACGAGCATCGACAGCGCCGTGCCCTCCACGTTCTCCGCGATCAGCACGAGCGGGCGCGGGTTGCGCATCACCTTGTCCAGCACCGGCATCAGCTGCTGCACGTTGCTGATCTTCTCGCTGCACATGAGGATGTACGGGTCGTCGAGCACCGCTTCCAGGCGCCCGGGATCCGTGACGAGGTACGGCGAGAGGTAGCCGTTGTCGAACTCGAAGCCCTCCACGAACTCCACCGACATGCCGATGCGCGGCGACTCCTCGATCGTGACGACGCCGCTCTCCCCCACCGTGTGCAGCGCCTTGGCGATCACCGAGCCGACGGCCCCGTCGTCGTTGGCGGAGATCGCCGCGACCCGCGCGTAGTCCTCTTCGGACTTCACCGGATGCGCCATCGTCTCCAGGTGCTCGACGAGCCGGCCCACCGCCGCGTCGATGCCCCGCTTGACGAGCACGGGGTTGCCGCCGTGGGCGATCGCCCGCATGCCCTCGCCCACGATCGCCTGGGCGAGCACGGTCGCGGTCGTGGTGCCGTCGCCCACCACGTCGTTGGTCTTGATCGCCGCTTCCTTCACCAGCTGTGCGCCCATGTTCTCGAACTGGTTGCGCAGGTGGACTTCACGCGCGATCGTCACGCCGTCGTTGGTGACCACGGGCGAACCGGTGATCTTCTCGATGATCACGTTGCGCCCCTTGGGGCCCAGCGTCGACTTCACGGCCTCCGCGAGTTTGTCCACACCCGCCACCAGCAGGTCGCGGGCTTCCGAGCCGAAGCGAAGTTCCTTGGCCATGCTGCTCCTCCTGTGTGATGGGGCTGGATCGGCTAGGGGACGAGAATGGCGCGGCCCCGCACGCGGCCGGCGTCGAGATCGGCCAGCGCGTCGAGTGCCGCGTCGAGCGGGTACTGCCTGGTGTGCAAGGTGACCTTGCCCGCCTGCGCGAGCACCATCAGCTCCACGAGGTCGTTGTAGGTGCCCACCAGGTTGCCCACGATGTTGCGTTCCGTGGAGATGATGTCGATGGTCGGGATGTCGATGTTGCCGCCGTAGCCGATCACGAAGTGCGAGCCGGCCCGGCGCGTCATGGCGAACGCGTCCTGCTGCGCGCCCTGCTCGGCGACGAAGTCGAGCACCACCTCGGCGCCGTGGCCGCCGGTGAGGTCCAGGACCGCGTCGACGTGGCTGCCGTCGGCGACCACGGTGTGGTCGGCCCCGAGGTCGGCGGCCAGCTTCAGGGCGTCGACGTTGCGGTCCACGACCACCACGGTCGTCGCGGTCAGCGCCCGCAGCGACTGGATGCCGATGTGCCCGAGCCCGCCGGCGCCGTTGACGACGCACACCGTGCCCGGGGGCAGCAGCGGCACCGCCTTGCGCACGGCGTGGTAGGCGGTGATGCCGGCGTCGGCCAGCGCCGCGACGTCCTCGGGCCGGGTGTCCGCGTCGAGCTTGATGCACGCGCGGGCGGAGGTGAGCAGGTACTCGGCCATCCCGCCGTCGGTGTCGATGCCGGGGAAGGCGTTGTTCTCGCAGTGCATGTCGTTGCCGGCGCGGCAGGCGTGGCACAGCCCGCAGGTCGGCGTCGGGTGCAGGATCACGGTGTCGCCGACGGCCACGTTGGTGACCGCGGAGCCGATCTCGTGCACCCAGCCCGCGTTCTCGTGCCCGATCGTGTAAGGCAGCGCGACGCCCGATTTCGCGGCCCACTGCTCCTCGATGATGTGCAGGTCCGTGCGGCACACGCCGGCCCCGCCGATCTTCACCACCACGTCGAGCGGACCGGAGACCTTCGGCTCCGGCACGTCTTCGATCACGGGCTGCTGGTGGTACGCGTGCAACCGGACCGCCTTCATGGCGTCTCCTCCGTATCGGGGTTGTCGGTGGCCTCCGGGTAACGGGCGCGCAGCATCCCGCGGCACACCCCCGAGTTGGCGTCCTGGCTCACGCGCGTGAGCCGCGCGACGCCGAGGTGCCGGTTCAGCTCGTCGGCCGTCACCGCCCGCCCGGTGCCCGGGTCGAGCACCAGCGGGTCGGCGTCGCCGCCGGGCAGACCCAGCTCACGGCGGCGCTCCCGCAGCCGCTCGCGGTCCGGCGTCGGCGGCGCGTCGGCGAGCGTCAGGTCGGCCAGGCGTTCGCGGGCCACGCCGCCGGACACCATCGACCGGCACACGCGGTCGGTGCCGGCGAGCACGGCCTTGCGCAGGAAGTCGGCGCGCAGGCCGTCGAGCTCGTCGGCCGCCTCGTCGCCGAAGGAGCCGACGAAACCGGCCCGCGCCGCCACCCCCTTGTTGATCACGTCGGCGGCGAAGTGGTCCTTCAGGCGCACCACGGCCCGGCTGACGCCCGGCACCGCCGACACGGCGTCGTAGGAGTCGGCCACCATCAGGAACGCGAAGTTCGGCGCGCAGAAATACGTCGGCAGGCACAGCTCGACGACCGCCTCCCCACCCGGGTCCACCGTGGAGCTCGCCACGAAACCCAGGTCGGTCAACGGCCGGTCCAGCTCGGGATCGCGCACGGTCCCCAGCGCCGACCAGACCGCCGCGGTGATCGCGGCGGTCTGGTCGGTGCGCGCGCCGGCGGTTCCGGCTGCCGTCACGGCGACGGAACCCCGACCGCCTCGACGGTCTCGGGATCCTTGAGCCCGAGACCTTCGGGCACGTCGAGCCCGTACAGGCGGGCCGCGTTGAGACCGAGGATCTTCTTCTTGGTCTCGACCGTGAGCTTCCCGTAGTCGGAGAACTCCTCACCGTCGGGCATCTGCCAGTCGACGAAGCCCTCCACCTGCCACTTCGGCTCCCAGATGGCGTAGTCGGCGCCGAAGAGCATCTTGTCCTCACCGACCCAGAACAGCAGCTCTCCCATCACCTTCGCGAAGAACCGCGGCCGCGCGTGCATGAGCCCGCCGATGACCACCGACAGGCCGGCATAGACGTTGGGCTCCTGCGTGGCCATGAAGCAGAAGTCCTCGATCCGCGGCAGCCCCACGTGCTCGACGATGAAGTTGAGCTCCGGGAAGTTCGTGGCGGCGTAGTCCACGTCCTTCACGTCGAACGCGTCCTTGTCCAGGGGCCAGATCGTCGGTCCCTTGTGGACGTGGATGTTCTTCACGCCGAGCTCCTGGCACTTCTCCAGGTAGCGCGAGGCCTCCGGGTCCCGCAGGCTCCAGCCGCGCGAGTCGCCGTACCACTCGGCGGTGTAGAGCTTCGCACCCTTGCAGCCCCAGCGCTTCACGCGCTCTTCCAGGCCTTTCAGACCCGGGTCGCCGTCCCGGGGGTCCCAGTTCGTGTTGACCACGAACCGGCCCGGGTACTTCTCCGCCAGCGCCCCGTTGGCCTCAGTGGTGTTGAACCCTTCGCGGTACCACTGCCGCAGGCTCGTGGGCTGGAAGATGGCGACGTCGACGTGGCCGGCGTCGAACAGGTCGTACATCATCGTTTCTTCGTCGTACTTCTGGAACTTCTCGATCGGCCAGTGGGTCTCTTTCGGGCCGAGGCTCTGGTACGCGTGGAAGCACTCGATCCAGCCCTTGGCGTACTCCTCCTGACCCGGAACCCAGTTGGCGGGACTGGCATCCCAGAAGTGGGTGTGCCCGTCGACCACGAAGTACTTTTCGCCGTCCTTTTCGTACACGGTGCTCCTCCCGGACTGAATCGAGTGCTTCTGCCGAGTTGTGCTTCTCCGATCTCGGCTACTTGCGCGCCACGAGGTCGAAGTCGAGGTATTCGGCCGCGTCCTCGGGGTTGGCGAACATGATGGTGCGGTCGTCGAGGTGGACCATGCGCCCGTAGTGGGTGGACATGCTCTCCTCGAACTCCGCGGAGTCGAACCAGCCCTCCTCCTCGCCCGCGGCCTCGTCCACGTCGGCGAAGACGAGGTCCATGCGGCCCACGGCGTCCACGCGGATCATCGAGGGCAGGGGCGTCACGGTGACGTTGTCGAGCTTGCCCACGACCTCGGCGATGATGGCGCCGACCTGGTTGTTCATCAGGGTGAAGCCGCACATGTTCGACGCGGTGTTGTCGGACTTGAACGGGCTTTCCGCGGTTTTGAAGACAGTCACTGGCTCAGCTCCTTCGGTGCCTGCAGACCCAGGTCGGACAGGATGCCGCCGAAGCGGCTCTTGGCGCGGTCGAGGCTGTCTTCGAACCGCATGGGCTTGGCGTCGGGCTGCGACCACAGCGGCTGCATCGTGCGTGCGGCCGAAAGGCACTTGGGCACCCACGCCGAGAGCCACTTGTCGATCAGCGCGCGGTTGTGGTCGGCGAACTCGCTGTCGTTGACCAGCAGCTCGAACATCGCCTTCGTGTAGCGCAGGTCGCGCTCGGAGAAGTCGAACTCCTCCGCGCCGATCAGCGTCGGGGTCACGAAGTCGCCGTTGGCCGGCGCCGCCTGCTGCACGAGCCGGCTGCGGAACAGCTCTCCCACGAGGGGCTCGAACACGATGTTCGCGGCGAAGATCGCCTCACACCAGTCCCAGATCTCCGTGAGCGCCTCGGCGGTGTCCCGCACACCCTGCCACGCGGGGTCCTCGTTCCACGTCGCGAGGTGCGCGGTGCCGTCGAAGCCCTCGATCTCCTCGGACAGAGTGAGGTTGTACAGCGCGAGGTCCTGCGCCGCGCGGATGCGGTGCATGCTGTTCACGGAGATCGCGTTGTTGTGCATGTTGGTGGGAGCGCGCCGGTTGGCGTTGGCGAACAGGTAGAGCCCGAGGCCGTGGTCCACGTGCATCCACGCGCCGATGTGCTGTGACACGAAGCTGACCCAGTTGGGGTTCCACTGCTCGAACGCCTTCGACTGCCGCGCTGCGTCGATGTTCTGGTTGAGCTGGCGCACCACGTTGGCGTTGTAGCGGTAGAGCGTGAGCTCCCACTCCTCGTTGGGGTCGCGGAACTCGTGCCAGCCGTGCGCCGGCCACGGGTAGCCCTGGCCGCCGGAGCCGGGGCTGCGCACGGGCACGGGCCGGTCGGAACCCCAGGCCTTGAGCGCGGTCCACTCGAGCGGGTAACCGCCCTTGCCATCGGCGAAGCCGTACAGCCAGCCCTGGCTCAAGTAGTGCCGCGGGTCGGGCTGCACCTCGACGGTGACGTCCTCGTAGTGGCTCTGCTTGCGCTTTTTCGGGGTGTAGTAGTTGAATCGCCTCGCCTCGGAGTCCGGGAACTCCTTGGCGCCCGCCTCGGCATCGGTGAAGACGGGCTTGGGAACGCTGCGTTCAGCCGTCGTTGTCATGGGTTTCATTCCTTCGCGTCGGGCACTGGCCTCGTCGTTGCGTCGGTTTCCCAGCCGGACTCACGTCTCGTCCGCATCGCCGGTCGTGGTGAACTTGTCGTAGAAGATCCGCTTCTCCGGCACGCCGAGCGCCGGCAGCAGTTCCAGGGCCGCCTCCACCATGGGCGGCGGCCCGCACACGTAGACGTCGGTGCGGCCCAGGTCGGTCTCGAGCCGCCGCACCACGTCGGTGATCAGGCCGGTCTCGCCGTCCCAGTCCTCACCCGGCTCGGGTTCGGACAGCGCAGGCACGAACCGGAAACCCGGGATCTTGTCCTCGAGAGCCGTCAGCTCGCTCTCGAAACACAGGTCCCTCTTGCGACGGGCGCCGTAGTAGTAGGTCGCCTTCCGCTCGATGCCGCGCTCGGCCATGGACCGCAGCAGCGAGAGGATGGGCGCCATGCCGGCGCCGCCACCGAGGAACACCAGATCCCGCTCGGGCGCGTCCCGCAGGGTGAAGACCCCGAACGGGCCCGACACGTCGAGCCGGTCCCCGACCGACACCGCGGTGTCCAGGAAGTGCGAGAACAACCCGTCCGGGTAGATCCTGATCACGAACTCCAGCAGGCCGGAGTCCCGGCCGGGGGTGTTCGCCATCGAGAACGACCGGGTGGCCTCGTGTCCTGGGACCACGAAGTCGACGTACTGGCCGGGGAAGAACTTGAACGACTCGGCGTCGATGAGCCGGACCACGAGCCGACGCAGGTCGTGCGTGACCTCCTCGAGGGAAACCACCTCCGCGACCGCCTCCTGGATCGGCAGTCCGGAGTGGATCATCTCCTCGTCGTAGTTGAGCAGTTCGATCGTCAGGTCCTCGTACGCGTGCGCCCGGCACAGCAGCGTGAAGCCCTCCTCCTTTTCGAAGTCGGGCAACGCGAACGTGGAGTACCGGTCGTGGTCGACGTCGTCGCCGTCGAGGATGAACGACTTACAGGAGGCGCACTGCCCCTCCTTGCACCCGTGCATGAGCATGACGCCCTGCTCGGCAGCCGCTCGCAGGATGTTGTGGTCCTCGTCGACCTCGATCTCGATGCCGACCGGTTCGAAGCGGACGTGGTGCTTGTTTCCCATCGCTTCCCTGCCTGAACGCCGGAGTTCGCACACATCCCGGGTCGCCACCGTCGGCGATCGGGTGCCACCGCGAGAGCGGCACCCGATCGCCGGCGGAGACCGGTTGTCCGTCCGATCAGGACGCTGCCCTTGCGGGCCGTCCTGCCGGACCCTGGCGGTTGTAGTCGTCCTGGAACGCGGCCCGCTGCTCGGCGTTCATCTCGTTGAGCAGCACGTTCGGGCTCTGCAGCGGCGGGCACCGGCGCAGGTGGTCCAGCGTCCACATCTTCTTCGGGTCCAGGTCGAGGTGCGGCTGGGCGACCAGGGTCTTGCCGTCGTCGCGGACGTAGCCCATGTCGGACACCACATCGGCCCAGTTCCAGCCGTGGTAGAGCGTCTCCCACTCGCGGGAACCGATGAGCTGGCCCATGTTCGGGGTCTCGCGGCCCTGGTACGTGGGCCGGAACGCCTCGACGTCGGTCCACCGGCAGGCTTCGTGGCAGTACGTCCGCCACTGCCCGTCGACCTCCGCCATGACCATGTCCTCACGCACGAGGCACGGGACCATGCAGGTCCAGCACCGGTGCGGGTAGACGTAGTCGACGTCTTCCAGCGCGATCGGGTTGTGCCCGTTCGGCACGGACAGGCGGCTGTAGTTCTCCCACCACTTGCCGTACTTGTCGTACCAGCCCGGGTACTTGTACTCGAACCACTCGAAGTCCTCGTCCGTCATCGGGTCGATGCGCCAGTAGTTGGCGAGCCACCCGGTGGCGAAGAACTGCGCGACTTCGTGCACGTAGCCCTTGTCCCAGATCTGCTTCCACGCTTCTTCGATCAAGTCGTGCGGAATGACCAGACCGTACTTCTCGAGCGGGACGAGATAGCTGCGGTAGTAGTCGTCGTAGATCCACCGGCGCCACATCTCCGCGTAGCTTTCCCGGTCCTTGCGGCGGTCCTTCGTGCCGTACTCGATGAAGGTGCCGATGGCCGCGTCGACCACCCGGTGGTTGTTCCACCACGCGTAACGCAGGTCGCGTTCGAGCAACTGGTGGTTGCTTTCGTCGGAAAGTGCCATCAACAGCGTGGCGTAACCGTTGCTGATGTGGCGCGACTCGTCGGACTGCACCGAGTGGAACACCGTCGGCAGCAGGTAGTCGCCATTGGCCGCGGCCTCGGCGGGCATGGCGACGAACAGCGTGTTCGTGAACGCCGTCTCGGCCACGATCGTGAGGTAGATGCTCGCCGCGGTGATGGCGTCACCGGTGATGAAGCCCTCGGCGAACTGCCGGCCGATCGTGCCGCAGTAGTCGTTCTGGAAGTTGCGCAGGCTCGAGTTGAAACCCGCCGGGTCGATGTAGTTGTTCATGTACAGGCGCTTCAGGTTCTGCTGGATCGTCGAGTGGCGTACCTCGTCGATCATCTGGATCGCCTGGCCGTTGTGCAGTTCCGGGTTCGGCACCGTGCGGAACAGCAGTGGCATGGCCCGCGCCGCGGAGATCTCCGGCAACGGGATGATGGACAGGAACAGCTTCTGCCACTCCAGCCACCGTTCCTGGACCTGCCGGAACATGTTGCCTCGGATGGCGCCGTCCTCGGCCCCGTAAACGCGGTGATCCTTTTCCTCTTGCATCGGGAAGTAGGAACGGAGCACCTGCTTGAGCGGGTCCTTCTTCTTGGCCTTGTGGAACGTGTAATCGGTTCCGTAGTGCGACACCGGCTGGTGGTACACCGGTTCCCACGACAGCTCCTGGATCTTCTGGTGGGCTTTCGCCACGCTCTGGCGGCTCATGGTCTCTCCTTACCCGTCGCGCCACGACGGCTGCTGGCTCGCCCTGCCCGTACCTCGGTACCCGGTTCACCCGGTGCGGACCGGGGCGTCAAGTCCTGCGAACACGATTAAGGGGGCGGCCCGCGGAACCGCGAGTCTCAATACGAGACAAGCCGCGGAGATTTTTTCAGCCGTCCTCCATCATCGCGGCCCGCAGCTGGGCCAGCTGCGACTCCTTCTCGTGCTGGATGCGTACGTCTCCTTCCGCCGTAGGGGTGATCCCGAGCGCACGCAGCAGTTCCGCGGCCGGCTCGCCGGGCGGGCCGCCGGAGCCGAGCGTCGGGTGCAGCCCGATGTCCACGAGGTGGCGGAACACCAGGTCGACAACCGTCCAGGGGTTGTACGTCTCCTCGGTTTGTTCATCCATTCGGGTCCTCCTGCGCGCTGGTCCGGACTCCCCCATGAGAACCCCGCGCGCGCGAGGATCGCGTCTCAAGGTGAGACCCGCGCTGGACACGTGTCCTAAGCTGGGCACGACCCGGTACTGCGACACAACGACGTGGGCAGCGACAGGAGGTCGAGCCGTGGTGAAGAGTCCACCCGCCCGCCAGGTCGCACCGAACCCGGCCGCGATCCTGCCCGACGAGGACGGTCTGGCGAGGACCCGGATTCGCTTTCTGACATCGGAAACCATTGAGCCGGACCAAGTCCGCGAGGCGATCCTCGCCTCGTGGTGGCGGTCGCGGCACTTCCGCGTGCCCGCCGATCGCATCGACCTGCCCTACCTCGGCGAGGTCAACCTCGACACTCCCTTGATTCACAGCGCGAAACTCGTCATGCAACGCCTCGGCGACCAGCTGGACGGGCAGCCGATCAGCATGATCCTCGCCGACCCGACCGGCACGGTGCTGAGCCAGCGCACCGGCGACACCGATCTGCACCGCCACCTCGAACGGGTGGAACTGGTCCCCGGCTTCAGCTACGGCGAGAAGTTCGTGGGCACCAACGGCATCGGCACCGCGCTGGAGGACGACCAGCCGACGCACGTGTTCGGCCACGAGCACTACGCCGAGCACCTGGAGAACCTCGCGTGCGCGGGCGTTCCCATCCACCACCCGATCTCCGGGAAGATGATCGGCGCCGTCGACCTGACGTGCTGGCGCAAGGACGCGGGCGGGCTGCTGATCGCGCTCGCGCGCAGCACGGCCGAGCAGATCCAGCAAGCGCTGCTGACGCACAGCAACCTGCGCGAGCTGATCCTCTTCCAGTCCTACCTGCAGGCGTGCCGCCGCACGACCGGCATCGTGATGGCGTTCAACGACGACATCGTGATGATGAACGACAGCGCGCGCCAGCTGCTCAACTCCGCCGACCAGTCGATCCTGCTCGGGCACGCGGCGCAGGCGCTGTCGGAGTACCGGCGCAACACCGCGACCGTGACGCTCTCGGGCGGGGGCAAGGTCAAGATGCACTGCCGCCGCGTGCCGGGCCAGCACGAGGACGACGTCGTGGGCGGCGTGCTCTCGGTGAAGCTGATCGTCTCGGAGGCCGAGTCGAGCGGCGTGCCCGTGCCGATGCTGCCGATGTTCCTGCCGGGCCTGGTCGGTTCGGCGCCGTCGTGGCTGCGCTGCACGCACGACGTCGACGCCGGCTACAGCCGCGGCGAGTGGCTCGTGCTCGCGGGCGAGCCGGGCACCGGGAAGCTGAGCCTCGCCAAGGGCGTGCACCAGCGGCGCAACCCGACCGGCCGGCTGCACACGCTCGACGCGCGCGAGGCGGCGGAGGACGACTGGCTCTGCGACCTCCGGCGCGACCTGATCGACGATCCGGTCGACACGCTCGTGGTGCAGCACCTGGAGTCGCTGCGCGGCGAGCAGCTGAAGGCGTTCTCCGGGGTGCTCGAAGAAGTGCGTACCGCGTACGGCGCCAATGCGCCGTGGCTCGCGGTCACGCTGGCCCCGGAGGCCGAAACGACGCCGGACCTGGCCGAGTCGCTGGCGTTCTTCCCGCGGACGGTGACCGTGCCGCCGCTGCGCCGCCACATCGACGACCTGACCGAGCTCGTGCCGTTCTTCCTCGCGAAGCTCTCGCGCGGCAGCCGGCTCTCGTGCTCGCCGACGGCGCTGCACCTGCTGATGCGCGCCGACTGGCCGGACAACACCGCGCAGCTCTACCAGGTGCTCAAGAAGGTCGCGCAGCACCGGCGGCTCGGGGCGATCCAGCCGAGCGACCTGCCGGCCGAGTACCAGGCCATCGCGAAACGGCCGCTGAAGGGGCTCGAGTCGATCGAGCGCGACGCGATCGTGCGCAGCCTCGAGGAGGCCCACGGCAACAAACCGCGCGCGGCGCAGCTGCTCGGCATCTCGCGCGCGACGATCTACCGCAAGATCCACGAGTACGGCATCGTCACGCCCGACCACTGAGTGGGTGAAACGCTGAGTGGTTGAAACGCTGAGCGCTCGGAACGCTCAGCTCACGGAGGTCCCGCACGCCCGGGATCATCATGGAGCCATGAGGTGGCCGGGTGTGCGAGCGCTGAGCCCGCGGCGTCGGCTGCTCGTCGCTGCCGTGGCGCTCTTCGTGGTGGCCGCCGGCGTGGTCACGGCGGTGTCCGTCGGCGGCGGCTCCGGCGTACCTCGTGCCGGGAGCCCCGCGCAGGACACGCCCGGGCCGGTGCTGCTGGTGCCCGGCTACGGCGGGGGCCGGGACTCGCTCGAACAGCTGGCCGGCCGCATCCACCAGGCCACCGGCCGGGACACCGAGGTGCTCACCCTCGCCGGCGACGGCACCGGCGATCTCCTGCAGCAGGTGGACGTGCTGACGCAGGCCGTCGAACGCGCGTACGCCGGCGGAGCCCCGTCGGTGGACGTGGTCGGCTACTCGGCGGGCGGGGTCGTCGCGCGGCTGTGGGTCGCGCGCGAAGGCGGCGAGCACCAGGCGCGCCGCGTGATCACGCTCGGCGCGCCGATGCACGGCACCACGCTCGCCACCGCCGGCGGCGTGCTCGCGCCGAGTGCGTGTCCCACGGCCTGCCGCCAGCTCACGCCCGGCAGCGCCCTGCTGCGGCAGCTGCCGCCGATCCCGCCGGGCCTGCCGTGGCTTTCGGTGTGGACGCGGCTCGACCGGACCGTGACGCCGCCGGAGTCGGCGCGGCTCGACGGCGCGGTGAACGTGGCACTGCAGCAGGTGTGCCCCGCCGACACCGCCGCGCACGGCGACCTGCCGACGGACCCGGCCGTGACCGGTCTCGTGCTGAACGCGATCGGCACGGCGCCGTTGTCGGTGCCGGCCTCGTGCGCGGCGCTCAGCTCGTGACGTCCTTGGTCGCGAAGTTCGCCCACGCGGCGCCGAAGAACACCACGATGTAGCCGGCCTGCAGCAGCAGCCCGCGGTCGATGTTGTGCCACAGCACGGGATCGCGGAAGAAGTCGAGCCACGACAGCCAGTAGTGCGTGGGCAGGTACGGCTTCACCGGCGCGGCCGCGTCGAGCGTCTCCAGGACCGAGCTCGTGATGAGCACGGCCAGCCCGCCGAGCGCGGCCCCGAGCGCGGAGTCCGCCAGCGTCGACAGGAACATCGTGATCGCCGCGAACCCGAGCATAGACAACACGATGTAGGCCACGGCCCCCAGCAACCGCAACGCGAGCGACGACGAGCTCAGCGACGTGCCCGACAACGTCACGACCTGGGCCGCCTGGCCGCCCGCCCCGACCTCGCCGCCCGTGCCGAACAACAGGATCCCGATCACCAGCGACGTGAGGACCACGATCGCGATCGCCGCCGTCACGTACACCGCGAGCGCCACGAGCTTGGCCGTCAGCAGCCGCGTCCGCCCGGCCGGGCGCGCCAGCAGGTACCGCAGCGTGCCGCCCGAGGCCTCCCCCGCCACCGAGTCCCCGGCCACGACCGCCACCGCGATCGGCAGGAACAGTGGCAGCACCAGCGCGAGCGCGGCCGCCGGGTACAGCGACCCGTCGCTCACCACCGCCGACAGGAACGCCCCGCCCTGCCCCGGCGGCGGCGCGAAGTCCGCGGTCGCCAGGAACACCGCCACGATCGCCGGCAGCAGGCACAACAGCAGCACGCTCACCCACACGCGCGGGCGCAACGCGAGCTTGCGCAGTTCGACTCCGATCACCGCGTGCCTCCGAAGCGGTCCGAGCCGTGGCTCGTCACGTCGAGGACGACCTGTTCCAAGGTGCGGTGCTCCTCCCGCAGGTCGCTCACCCGGACGCCCGCGCTCACGAGACGGGTGTTGAGCTCCGCGGCGTCGGCGTAGCGGACGACGAGGTGTTCGCCGTCGCGGTGTTCGAGGTGTCCGTCGAGCACGGCGGCGGCCGCGGCGGGGTCGGGCGTACGGAGCAGGACGCGCCCGGTGGCGCCGCGCAGAGCGGCGACCTCGCCGTCGAGCACCAGGCGGCCGTGGTCGACGATGCCGACGCGGGTGCACAGCTGCTCGATCTCGGTGAGCAGGTGGCTGGACAGGAAAACCGTGGTGCCATTGCGGTTGAGCTCCAGCAGCAGCTCCCGGATCTCCTTGATGCCCTGGGGGTCGAGACCGTTGGTGGGCTCGTCGAGCACCAGCAGCCGCGGGCCGTCGAGCAGGGCGCCGGCCAGCCCGAGGCGCTGGCGCATGCCCAGCGAGTACGCCTTGACCGGCCGCCGGTCGACGCCGGCGAGACCCACGCGTTCCAACGCCTCCTCGATGCGCCGCCGGCGGGTGCGCCGGCCGCGGTGTCGGCCGGCGGCGTCGAGCAGCGCCAGGTTGCGCCGGCCCGAAAGGTGCGGGTAGGCGGCGGGGCCCTCGACGAGCGCGCCGACGTCGGGCAGCACGTCGGCGAGCCGTTTCGGCACCGGCTGCCCCAGCACCTCGATCTCGCCGCTCGTGGCGTAGACGAGCCCGAGCAGCATCCGCACGAGCGTGGTCTTGCCGGACCCGTTCGGGCCGAGGAAGCCGTAGCGGTCGCCTTCGCGGACCTCCAGGTCGACGGCGTCGACGGCCACGGTCCGGCCGTACCGCTTGGTCAGCCCGCGCGTGACGATCATCGGCCGCTCCGGCGCAGCGTGGCCAGGTCGGCCGCGGCCGCGGCCAGCACCGACGGGGTGACCAGACCGGCGAGCAGGTATCCGCGCCGCGAGCTCGGCGGGCGCACGATCGCGAGCGACAACGGCGTGACCGCGAGCTGCACGGCCGAGCCCTGCGGCAGCGTGATGGCGGTTCCGCCCGCCTTGGCGGCGGCGTCCGCCGCGCCGTCGGCGACCGCGCGCGGCACGGCGACCACGGCGAACGTCGCGAGGCCCGAACCGTAGAGCGCGGCGCCCTGCACGCCGCCGAAGTTCGCGGCGCGCACCGGCCGGCCGCCGAGCGTCGGCGGCAGCCGGACGCGGCCCAGCGCGCCCAGCGCGTTCGACAGGTCCGGCGCATTGGTGGCCGTGAAGCCACTGCCCGGCGCGGGCACCGGCGTGGTGACGACGGGGGCGGTCTGCTCGACGTCCTCGAACTCCGCGGTGAGCATCGGCGCCTGCTGGCCCCGCGCGGTCACCTCGACGCGCAGCGGCAGCCCGGTCCCCGGATCGGCCCACACGTCGACGCCGCCGATCGTCGTCTGCGGGTCGGCGGGCACCAGGCGGAAGCCGGCGGCCGGCACACCCGCGACGTTGCGCGGCGGCAGCGCGCTCACCGGGTCCATGGGCGCGGACCGCAGTGCCCACCGCGCCAGCTCGGGGGGCAGCAGGTCACCCGCGCGCGGCAGCCGCACAGCCGGGTCGCCCGTCAGCTTCGTCAGCATGTTCGCCCCGTAGTCCCAGGTGTATTCGCCTTCGGGCAGGTGGTAGACGTCGTGCTCCCCCGTCGTGGTCAGCACCGCCACGCGGTAGCGGTCGGGCGCGGCGTACCAGGCGCGCGTGGTCGTGGTGGTGGAGAACAGGGCCGACACGTCGGCGAGGTCCGGCAGCTCGGGGATCGCCAGCGAGCCCCGGCTCTGTGCGAGGCCCTGGTACGGCTTTCCGGCCGAACCCAGCACGAGGTCACGCAGGTGCCCGGCGCCGGTGGCCGGCCCGGCGGGCCGCAGCGCGGCGACGAGCGACGGCAGCGCCACCAGCGCGACCGCCACGACGGCGACCACCGCCCAGCGACGACCGCGCTCACGTCGCACGACGGACACCGGCATCACCTCTGGTCCCTTTGTACGCCACGAAACCGCGTGACCCCCGTTTCCGAATCCTTACGCCGGCCCCGTCGCCTTAGGGTGAGGCCCATGGAAGATCTCGCGCAGCGGTACGCGGCGGGCACCCTCGCCGACGTCGTCCCCTCGGCGCTCGCCGGGCTCGGCGTCGCCTGCGAACGGAACGCGCTCGACCTGCCCGCCGCCGACCGCGTGTGCGTGCTGCTCGTCGACGGCCTCGGCTGGACCTCACTCCAGGCGCACGCCGACGCCGCGCCTTTTCTGGCGCGGCTGTCGGCACGCCCGCTGACGGCCGGCTTCCCCAGCACGACCGCGACCAGCGTGGCGTCGCTCGGCACCGGCCTGACGCCGGGCGAGCACGGCGTGGTCGGCTATGCCTTCGAGGCCGGACGGGACGTGCTCAACGTCCTCGGCTGGCGCCGCCACACCGGCGGCAAGCCGATCGACCTGCGCGAGCGGGTCGTGCCGGAGGAGCTTCAGCCGCGCCCGACCGCGTTCGAACGCGCGGCGGCGGCGGGCGTCGCCGTGCGCGTGGTCGGGCCGCGCGACCAGCGCGACAGCGGACTCACGCGAGCCGCGTTGCGGGGCGGGGAGTTCCAGGGCGTGCACGCGCTCGGCGATCTCACGGCGGCCGTCGCCGACGCGCTGGAACGGCCGCGGAGTCTCTGCTACGCCTACCACGCCGACCTCGACCTGCTCGGCCACGTGCACGGCCCCGGCAGCACGCCGTGGCTCTACCAGCTGTCCTACGTCGACCGCCTCGCCGAGACGATCGCCGGCAGCCTGCCCAGCGGCTCGGCACTGATCGTGACGGCCGACCACGGCATGGTCACCGTCGGCGAGCGCGTCGACTACGACGCCGAACCCGTGTTGCAGGCCGGTGTCCGCACCGTCGGCGGCGAAGCCCGCGCGCGCCACGTCTACACGGTCGAGGGCGCGGCACCCGACGTGCGCGCCGCGTGGCGCGAAACCCTCGGCGAGAAGGCCTGGGTACTCGGCCGCGAAGACGCCGTCGCGGCCGGCTGGTTCGGCCCGCGCGTCGCCGACGCCGTGCTCCCCCGCATCGGCGACGTCGTCGTCGCGGCCCGCGGGAGGACGGCCGTCGTCCGCACTGCGGCCGAACCGCGGCTGAGCCGCATGACGGGCCAGCACGGCTCGGTGACCGACGAAGAACTGTTGGTACCGCTGGCGATCGCCCGCGCCTGACCGTCCGTTATGGACGTTCGGGGTGCGGCGGGCCGGTCTCGGCGAGCTGGTCGATGGCGCCCACGAGCTCGGCCAGCGCCGGAATGGCCGACGCGATCAGGTGCCGCCACGCCGGGTGCAGCCGGTCGATCGCGGCGGCGAGGATCTCGGCGTTGTGGTGCTTGTAGCGGTCCACGGCCGCCTGCCCGCTCTCGGTCAGTTCGAGTTCGACCGTCCGCCGGTCGTCGCTGCCGCTGGTGCGCGTGACGAGGTCACGCGCCCGCAGGCCGGTGACCATGGTCGTGACGGAGTTCGGCGCCAGCTTCAGCAGCTGGGCGACGCGGCTCGGGCGCGCGCCGGGGTTCTCGGCCAGGCACGAGAGCAGTTCGAGCTGCGCGACCGACAGCGTGTTGTCCGGGTCGGCCGTGCGCGCGGCGCGGCGCATGGCGCGCCGGAGGCGGGCGACGACGTCGGCGAGGTTCGGTTCGGGCGTCATGCGGTACAGGGTCGGGAGCCGGCGGCGAGACCCGTGCCGGCGGCCAGCACCGCCGCCACGGCCAGGGCGGCGAGCGCGAGCGGCCGGCCGCCGGTTCCCCCGGCGTGCAGGCACAACGTCACCAGTGCCACGCCCAGCGCCGTGCCGAGTCCGCGGGCCATGTTCACCAGACCTCCTCCGGTGGCCGACATCCGCGTGGGGATGGCGCCCATGACGGCCGAGTTGTTCGCCGGGATGAACACTCCCAGACCGAGCCCCACCGCGAACAGCGACACGCCTGTTTCCCACGGACCGGACACCCCGGCCAGCACCGCGCAGCCGACCGCCGCCAATGCCGCCCCGGCGCCGATGCGGACGCGGGAGCCGAGCGCCGCGGGCAGCACGCGATCGGCGGCCACGGCGGCGACCGCGAAGCCGGCGGGCAGGCTCGTGAGCACCACGCCGGTCGCGCCGTGCGCGCCCAGGACCTGCGGCAACAGCGCCAGCGGCCCGAACAGTACGAGGTAGCCGCACAGCGCGCCCACCAGCCCGAACGACACGACCGGCGGCCGCAGCACCGCGAGGCGCAGGATCGGGCTCGCCGCCGAGTTCTCGCGCAGCACGAACGCGCCGGCCGCCACCACCGCCACCACGAACAGCGCCGGCACGGTCCAGCCGGGCAGCGCCAGCCCGGACAGGCCCGAGATCGCCAGCAGCAGCGCGGTCGACGCCGTGGCCAGCAGCGCCACGCCCGCGCCGTCGAAGCGGCCCAGCGGCGTGCGCTCGCGGGTGCGCGGCAGCAGGTACCGCCCGCCGACCAGGCCGACGAGGCCGACCGGCGCGTTGACCAGGAACACCCACCGCCAGCCCACGGTGTCCACGAGCAGCCCGCCGACCGCGGGCCCGAGCGCGAGACCGAGCGCCTGCGCGGCGGCCTGCACCCCGAGCGCCGCGCGCATCTTCTCGCGGCGCACGCTGCCCACCACCAGCGCGACGCTGTTGGCCTGCAGCATCGCCGCGCCGAGCGCCTGCACCACGCGGAACACGACGAGCCACGTCAGCGTCGGCGCCAGCCCGCACGCGATCGACGCCGCGGTGAAGACGCCGAAGCCGTAGCCGTAGGTCAGCTTGCGGCCGTAGGCGTCCGCGAGGCGGCCGACCGCGGCGAGCAGCCCCACCAGCGTGAGCAGGTAGGCCAGCGACACCCACTGCACCGCTGCGAGCGGCTCGCCGAACTCGCGCTGCAGCGCCGGGAACGTGAGCGTGACGATGCTGGCGTCCAGCTGGCCCATGAACGCGCCGAAGCACACCGCGCCCACCGCGAACCACCCGGCGAACCGGTGCTCACGCACCACGCGCGGCCGCGGCCGCTCCACCAGCATCGCCACAGCGGCCCCCTTCTCCGACAGTTCGTTCTCACACAGAACTACTTTGCCGGGAACTTCGCCACCTCCACGCGATCAATGCCACACAACTAACTCTGTACCCGAATGATCGACGCAACCCACCAGCGAGATCGCGTCGGTGTTTCGTCGGGGCGGTCCGATCGGCCGCCAGGCTGATCCGACCGGCCCGACGAAACACCGACTCAAAGGCGATCTCGCACGCCCTGCCGGAGGCGGGGCCAACAACGCTGTCGCACATTGAGACACGCAAGCCGGCCGAGGTGCGGTGTGATGGCGGCAACACTCGCACCGGCAGGACAGGAGCGTCCCGGGATGTCCCAACCCACGGCACCGGTCAAGAACGCGCGCCAGCTCAGGACTCCGCTGGCGCTCGCGCTGGCCGACCTCGCGGCGATCTTCGACGACCTGCAGTTCACGCTGCGCTGTTGCGAGCGCCTGGTCGTCGAGCTCGAACGTGGCGAGGCGCAACGCGACCCCGTGCTGATCGAATCGCTGTGGGTCTCGGCCTTGAACTCGTACGCGCGCTGCTTCCGCCCCGGCGAGCGCGGCATGGGCCTGACCGAGGACGACCTCAAGGCCACCGGTGTGCAGGGCGAGGTGCTCGAGTGGCACGGGCTGCTGCGCAAGATCCGCAAGCACCTGGTGCTCGGCGAGGCCAACCCGCGCGAGGTCTACTCGATCGGGGTCTCGCAGGCGGCCGACGGGAGCCCCGAGGGCATCGTGATCACCTCGGCGATCCACCCGCTCGTCGACGACCTCACCGTCCGCCAGACCGGCCGGCTCGCCTTCGAGCTGAGCCGCCTGCTCGACGAGCGCATCAAGGAGCACCAGAAGAAGGTGTTCGCCGCCGTCGAGGAGCTGCCGAAGGGCAAGCTCGACGAGCTGCCCGACATCGAGATCACCAGCTGAGCCGAGCCCGGACCGGCTGAGACCGGCCAGGACGGCCGCGTGACACCCGGCCGCGAAACGCACGGGCCCATCGGGCACTCAACCGCGAGAAACGGGCACACCGCCGCCGCGGCGGGTGCGCCACGCCGGGCCCGGGCGATGACCTGGTGTGGGCGCGGGTGCGCGAGCCTTCCCTCGCGCACCCGCGCCCTTGCCACGTTCCGGCGTCAGCCGGTGATGCTGTCCGAACCGTCCTCGAGGTGGCCGGCGTAGCGGCGCGCCCAGGACTTGTCGCCGTCCAGGGTCACGGTCACGTCGTACCAGCCGTGGTCCGAACCGCACGGGTCGATCGAGTGCAGCGCGCGGCCGTGCGCGGGCACGCGATAGGTCTTCGGACGGTCGTCGGAGTACTGGTTGTGCTTCACGGTGAAGGTGACCGGCCGCGAGCCGTCGTTTTCCAGCTCCAGCAGCAGCCGCGGCCGCGAGCCGAAGCCGAGGATGCCGTCGAAGTAGGCGGCGGTGACCTTCGCGGTGAGGCCGGCGGCGTCGAGGTCACCGGTGAACTGGCGCAGGAAGCGGTTCGGGCCCACCACGGTGAGGTCGTAGCGGTTGCCGGCCAGCGGCACCGAACCCGGCGTGGTCTTGTCCCAGACCGTGCTCGACGGCGCCACCGTGTACTGGCCCGGGAACTTCGCCGGGTAGTCCTTGAGCGACGGGGTCGCCTGGGTGTTGTCGTACACGGCGAAGTGGCTGGCCTTGCGCACGTGCTTGCCGTTGTTGCTGAACGACAGCTTCGCCTGCGTCGAGCCGAGCGAGGTGGTGAACCCGTCGAGGTTCGCGTTCGGCTGGTACGGCAGCGCACGGGCCTTCTTGGTGCCCGGCTCCTGCTTCGGCATCTTGTTCGTGGTCACCGGCGGCTGGTACGAACCACCCACCGGGTCGCCGATCACGGTGGTCTTCGGCAGCCGCGGCAGGCCGTACACCGGCGAGTGGAAGTCGAACGCGCCCGTCAGGTCACCGCACACGCTGCGGCGCCACGCGCTGATGTTCGGGCAGTGCGCGGTCTTGCCGAGCGCCTCGGTCCACTTCTCCAGGAACTGGATCACCGACGTGTGGTCGGAGACCTCCGAGGTCACCCAGCCACCGCGCGTCCACGGCGAGATCAGCAGCAGCGGCACGCGGAACCCGAGACCCACGGGCATCGGCTGGGTGAGGCCGGCACTGGCGAGCGCGCCGGAGGCCTCGAGGTAGAACTCGTCGTCGGTGCCGGGCGCGGGCACGGGCGGCGGCACGTGGTCGAACTGGCCGTCGTTCTCGTCGTAGTCGATGATCACGAGTGTCGAGTTGAAGACCTCGGGGTCGGCGTTGAGGGCCTCGAGAACGTTGTTGACGTAGTAGGCGCCGTCGTTCGGCGAACCGTCCGGGTGCTCGGAGAAGGCTTGGTTCGTGACCATCCACGAGACCTTCGCGAGCTTGCCCGCCACCACGTCGGCGCGCAGCGCGTCGGTGAGGTTGTCGGCGTTGGCGCTCAGGCCGGTGTGCGGCTCGGGGACGATCGCCACGCCGTTGTCGTAGAACACGTTGCCGGGCGCGGCGGTGCCGCCCTGCGACGGGTCGAGCTTGGCGAAGGTGTCGAAGTACTCGACACCGTTGTCACCATAGTTGTCGGAGCCCTGGTAGACCTTCCACGAGTGGCCGGCCTTCTGCAGCGACTCGGCGTAGGTCTCCCACAGCAGGTGCTTGCCGAGCTCGTCGCCGCCGTTGAAGGCCACGTAGTCGCCGTGCAACTTGTCGGCGTTGATCGAGCCGCTCCACAGGTAGGTGCGGTTCGGGCCGGTCGCGCTGAGCACGGAGCAGTGGTAGGCGTCGCCGACGGTGTAGGTGTCGGCCAGCGCGTAGTGGAACGGGATGTCCGAGCGGTCGAGGTAGCCGAGCGTGGTCGGGCCGCCCTTGGCGTAGTACCAGCCGTTCATGAGGCCGCCGTACCAGGCGCCGTGCTGGTCGTCCCAGCTGTGCGAGGTGCCGCCGTAGCCCTGCGCGCCGACCTCGGAGGTGGGCGGCTGGTGGTTGGCCGGGTACTGCGACACCTTGGCGTCGGACAGCTTCCACGGGTACTGGGTGGTCGTGCCCGGAGCGGTGGGCGCCGTCGTGGGCTGCTGGAACACCGAGTTGCCGCCGGGCAGCGTGATCGCCGAGCGGTCGCCGAAGCCGCGGACGCCCTTGAGCGAGCCGAAGTAGTGGTCGAAGCTGCGGTTCTCCTGCATCAGGATCACCACGTGCTTGATGTCCCGCAGGTCGCCGTGCCGCTTCGCCGGCACGGCCGGCCGGGGCGACGCCGCGGCTTCGGTGGCGGCCGGCCCGCCGCCGACGACCGCGGCACCGGTGACCGCCGCGGCTGCGCCGAGGAAACCTCTTCGGGAAAGATCGGACATGGGTGAGAACCTCCGGTAACGGCCGGCACGCGCGAGAGAGCACGTGGGACGGGCGAAACCTACGGTCGCGGAACAGTTTCGGGGCGAACTCGACCTGAACACTCCTCGACGCCTGTCGAAACCGTGGCCGGGTTCGTCCGACCGGCGCAGTCCACACCGGACAGACCGGACAGCCGGCCACCGCGAGGGCACCCGTGCGTCACGGGTTGATCACAGCCGCAACGCCGGGGACGCACGGCCGTCTTTCCCCGTGACAGCAAGCTTTTCGCGAATCCTGGGGGAATGATCACATGGCGCGGACAACCGTGTTCAGAGGCGCTCTCGCCGCCGCTTCCGTCTCGGCGGCGGTGCTCGCCACCGCGTGCTCGGGCGGGCCCGCCGCACCGTCGGTGCCGTCGGTGCCGTTGTCCACCTCCGTGGCCCCGACCGCGACGCGGGCGCCGGCGGCCCCGTCGTCTTCCGCGCAGCAGCCGGGCCAGTCCCAGCAGCCGGTGGCGGCGGCCGCCGCCGGGCTGAAGTTTCCGGGCAAGAGCCTCGAAGTGCGCTTCACCCGCTTCGACCGCGCGACCGGGATGGCGGAGTTCTACCTGGTCACGCTCGCCCCGAACGGCGGCGCGGGCCCGCACCTGGTCGACGTGCCGGGGCTGCACCGGCTGCCGCTGGCCCCGAACGCGACGATCGAGTCCGTCGACCCCGCCGGGTTCCCGTTCGAGACCTGCCCGCCGACCGAGTGCTCGACCGGGATCGAGCTGCAGAGCGTGCTGAGCCACTACGGCGGCAGCGGGCTGTTCGCCGACGCCGCCGTGAACGCCGCCGACCGGATCACCGACATCCACGAGATGGCGTACTGACCGCGGCCGGGTCCCCGGGCCGCCGGTCCGGGAACCCGGGTCAGGAGCTCTGCTGGGTGCGCCGGCGGGCGCGGTAGGCGCGCAGGTTGACCGCGTTGCCGCACACCTGCACGTTGTGCCACACGCCGCTGTTGTTGCGGGAGCGGTCGTAGAAAGCGACCGCGCAACGCTTGTTGCGGCAGGTCTTCAGACGCCGCCAGCGGTCGGCGCGCTGGGCCTCCAGCACCTCGATGAGCACGATCGACGCCACGCGCCGCCAGCCGGTGCCACGCGGTTCGGGCCGGATCCAGCCGTCGGCGCCGGGCTGCAGGACCACGGGCGCGCTGTGCAGCAGGGCCGTGCCGGCTTCGGCGTCGTGGTCGGTGAAGTCGCGCAGCTCGTCGCGCAGGTCGCGCAGGCGCTCGACGTCGTCGCCGGCCAGCTCGACGCGTTCGGCCGGGCGTTCGGTGGCCTCGGCCCACCGCTCGAGCGCGTCGTCGAGCCACTTCTGCGCGTCGCCGAGCTCGGCGAGCAGGTCCTTCTCCCGGGGCTTGCCGGCCGAGAGGGTGTTGAGCAGGTCGTGCACGAAACCCAGCCCGCCCGGGCTCACCTCGAGCTCGTAGCGATCGGTCGCCGGCCAGTTCATCTCGCACTCCTCCCGGCAGAGTCATCACGTCGTCAACTCTGTCGGATCGACTATACCGCCTGTGGCCAGCACGCAAGACGGAAAGGGTAGTCCACCCGGTCCGACGCAGGCGGACCGCTTTCGGCTGCGTCGGCGGCTCATGAAAAGACAGCTCGGGAACAGGCAGCTCGGGAACAGGCAGCTCGGGAACGACTCAGCGCCCGTCGAACGTCAGCACCGGCCGCGGCCGGCCCGCCTGGTACGCGGTGATCGCCGACGCCAGGCCGCGGCGGGCGTCTTCGGTCTCGAACAGCGGCATCGACAGGTCGAACAGCACCTGGTCCGCGCCGCCGTGCCACCGGTCTCCCACGTGCGCAGCAGCGCCTTGTGCACGGCGTGCGCCCGGGTCGGGCCCTGCGCCACGCGGCGCGCGAACGCCAGTGCCTCGGCGAACACCTGCTCGTCCGGGACCACCCGGTTGACCACCCCGGCTGAGCCATCTCGGCGGCCGGCACCGGCTCGGAGGTGAGCGCCCACTCCATCGCCCGGGCCCGCCCGGCCCGCGCGGCGACGCGGTGGATCCCGCCGAGCAGCGTCACGATCCCCAGCGTCTGCTCGGGGTGGCCGAACCGCGCCGACTCGCCGGCGAAGAGCACGTCGGCCCGCAGTGCCAGCTCGAAGCCACCGCCGAAGCACAACCCGTGCACCGCGGCGATCACGGGCACCGGCAGCTGCTCGACCGCGTTGAACGCGCGCAGGAAGAGCTCGAACGACGCCCGCAGTTCGCGGACGTCCTGCCCTTCCCACGGCACGATGTCGCCGCCGTAGCTGAAGTCGGGGCCTTCGGCGTGCAGCACGACGGCGCGGGCGCCGCGGGCGGTGATCTCGTCGACCGCGGCCAGCAGCTCCGTCGTCATCGGGACGCCGATGCGGTTCTGCGGCGGGTTGTGGAGCGTGAGCACGGCGACGTGCTCGGAACTGTCTCGGCTCAGGGAAAGCTGGGGCACGGCGGGCTCCTCAGGACAGGTGCTGCTCGAACCAGGACCGGGCTGCGGCGCTGGAACGGGCGAACTCGGCGACGTACGGGTCGAAGTGCCCGCCCGGGATCAGTTCGAGCCGCTTCGGCTGCAGAGCGCGTTCGTAGGCGGCGAGCGCCAGGTCGGTCACGGTGACCGTGTCGTTCAGGGCCACGACCAGCAGCAGCGGCGTCGGCGACACCCGGCTGATCCACGAGCCCGGCTCGTACATCCGCGCGGCACGCGTGGAGCGCACGGTGACCTGGTTCTCCCAGATGCCCTCGGGGATGTCCTGCAGGTAGAACCCGACCGCGTCCGGCGCGCGGTAGGAGGCGGGCACGGCCGGGTCCGCGCTCACGATCGTCTGGCTGCGCGGAGGTTCACCCCGCCCCACCGCGCGGTCGTCCTCGGCGAACGCGTGCTCCAGCGCCGCGACCGCGTCCGGCGGCACGCGGCGCAGGCCCTGCTCGACGCCGCTGATCGTCGGCACCTGCGCGACCACGGCCTTGAGCCGCCGGTCGGTGGCGCCCAGCACGATCGCGTGGCCGCCCGCGTAGCTGGTGCCCCACAGGCCGATCCGCTCCGCGTCGACCTCGGGCCGGGCCTCGAGGAAGGTGATCGCGCGGCGCCAGTCGGCGATCTGGCGCCACGGGTCCACGTCCTGGCGCGGCGTGCCGTCGCTGGCGCCGAACGTGCGGTGGTCGTGCACCAGCACCACGAAACCGGCGTCGGCGAACGCCTCGGCGAAGGGTTCGAGACCGTGTTCTTTCACGCCGGCGTAGCCGTGGGCCATGGTGATGGCGGGCCGCGGGCCCGGCTGGTCCGGCACGAACAACCAGCCGCGCAGGGTCACGCCGTCCTCGCCGGCGAACTCGACGTCGTTTCGCGTGGTCATGTCAGGCCTCCTGGTGGAAGTGGGTGGCCGCGAGGTCGGGCAGACGCCGGCCCAGCTCCGCGGAGAACTCGAGCGCGCCGCCGAGCGGGCGGTGGTGGATGGCCGCCCGCACGATCCGGCCGGCCGCGTCCCGGGTGAGCACGGTGACGCCGAGCAGCGTCGTGCCGCCGAACGCCACGGCCTCCCACTCGAGGTACGTGCGCTCGCCGGACTCGGTCTGGTGCGTGAACTTCAGCGACTCGTAGATCGCGCTGGCGGCGGCCATCACGCGCTGCACGTTCTCCCGGCCTTCGACCGGTTCGCGCAACACGGCGGCTTCGAGGACCACGTCCTCGGCGAACGTCTCGCCGAACGCGGCGGCGCTCTTGCGCGAGAACCCGGCGGCCCAGCCGCGCGCCTGCCCGCCGGTGAACCGGGCGATCAGCTCGGCGAGCCGGGCGGGCGCCTCGGCGTGGGTCCAGTGGCCCGCACCGGCGACGACCTCCGTGACGGGCGCGGCGAAGCGCGGCGCGACGGCGCCGGCCACGAGGTCGGCCGTGACGAACGGGTCGTCCCGGCCGCGCACGATGAGCACCGGACCCGGGTAGCCGCTCGGTGCGTGCCCTTCGGGGGCGCCGTTGTTCCAGCAGGAGGCGAACGCGCGCACGACCTCGGGACGCACGCGCAGCCCGGCCGCGCCGATGCGTTCGGAGGTCTCGGCGCTCAGGCTCGGCGACAGGTTCGCCCGCGCCGCGCGCTGCGCTTCGGCTCCGGCCTCGCCGAGCGAGCGGAACGGCTCGATGGCCTCGTCGGGCAGGTGCGTGCCGGCCAGCGGCACCGGGTTCACGAGCACCAGCCCGCTGGTCAGCTCCGGTCGCGCGGCTGCGACCAGCTCGGCCACGGCCGAGCCCATGCTGTGGCCCACCAGCAGGAACGGGCCGCCGATCGAGTCCACAGTGGACAGCAGGTCGGCGGCGAACCGGTCGTAGGTGAAGGGCCCGGCCTCCGTCGCACGGTCACCGCAGCCGGCGAGGTCCGCGGCGACGTACTCACCGCCGGCCGGCAGCGCCGCGACGAGACCGTCCCAGACCCGGTGGTCGTCGAGGAACCCGTGCACGAAGACGGTCGGCTCGGCCATGGATCTTCCCCGATCAGGTCCTCCCGGCGTCGGGCGACTGCCGGTGTCTGACCCAACCGTAAACAGTTAGCCTCTGTCGTGTCAGGAGCTACGCCGGGTGACGCCGACCACACGGTACGCGTTCAGCGTCCGGAAGTTCCCCATTCAGGACCGTCTTCGTGCCGAGTTACGACAGAAGTGTACGAATTTGGCCGCCGGTCTTCACTGCCGGTACGGCGCGGCGGCCGCCTGCGCGGCGGTGATGAACGCGCCCTTGTTCTTCGGCCAGAACGTGCTGTCCACACAGGAGTACTTCGGCAGGAACCCGCCGCACGTGCCACTCGAGGCACCGACCTCGAAGGTGAAGCTCGCGACGCCGAGGGCGCCGTAGGTGAAGTCGTCGGTGGTGCCGCTCGTGTCGTAGCCGACGGTCTCGCGGTTGGTGCCCACGAGGTAGCCGTTGGAGGCGGTGAACTTCGCACCGAGCTTGCGGTACTGCGCGTCGTTGGGCGAGTTCGCCTGCGTGAAGCCCCACGGGATCACGATGTCGTTGCCGTAGCTGTGCAGCGTGATCATCGTGCCGCGGGCGGTCGTGGGCGCCGGGTCGTTGGTTCCGGTGCCGCGCTGCACGGGGTAGATCGCGCGGAAGAACTTCTCCAGCGCCTGCGTCTCCGGCTCCGAACCGGCGCTTGCGCCCTGGTAGGTCTCGGCGCACGGCGAGTTCGAGTCCCCGCCCCAGTGGAACGTGGAGTTGCGGTTCACGTCGATGCCGACGTTGGTGCCGGAGCAGCCGCCGCGGGTGTTGTCGGCGTTCTTGCGCTGCAGCTTGGGCGAGTTGCCGCCCGAGGCCACGATGTCGACGCCGTCCGGGTTGGCGATCGGGATCACCCACACCTCGGTGGTGTCCAGAATGGACTTCGCGGTCGCGTCGCTCGCGTACCCGTCGGCGAGGTAGTCGATCCAGCGCCACGCGAGCTCGCCGGTCGAGATCTCGCGCGCGTGGATCTGGGCCATCAGCACGAACTTCGGCTTGGCCGACGTCGTGGACAGCGTGCAGTCGCCGGCCTGCTTCTTGCTGAGGCAGATGGCTTTCAGGTCGTGTCCGCCCTGGCCCTTGGTCTTCTTCCACGACGGACCGAGCGTGTACACGGTCGCGAGGTCCGGGTGCGCGGAGGCGACCTGGGCCAGGTGCGCTTCCTGCGCGGCGACGGTGCGGTAGCCGCCGTAGAAGGTGTCGGCCGCGGCCCGGGCTGACGCGGCGGGCACGTCCTTGTAGACGGAGTCGAAGTACGACGGCCGGTACCCCAGCGTCCGCAGCTGCCGCGCCACGGCCTGGTCACCCACGACGTACGCGGCTTCGCGGTCGGATTCGGCGACGTCGAACCCGGCCCCCGCGAGCCCCGCCGCCTGGTCCGCGTTCGCCGGCACCCGCCAGAACACCGGCGCACCGGACCCGGGCGCGGCGGCCGTGGCGCCGGGGGCGCCGCTCGCCAGGCCCGCCACCAGCACGCCGACCGCCGCCAGTGCGGCCTTCCACGACGACCTGACCTTCATCGGGGCTCCTCACGGGTGCATCGGGGGACGGACCGACGGTGACCGTCCCGCAACGCACAGTGTGGCGGCCCGGGACAAACCCGGCACACCCACGAAAGTCGGAACTCCCGGCTCAGCCCTCCGTGAGGATCGTCGCGAGCAGCTCGGCCGCGATGTTGCGCCCCGATACGACGAGCACGACCGGCCGGTCGAGCGGCACCAGGCCCGCGCGCAACGCGGCCAGCGCGGCGGCCGACGAACCCTCCGCGACCAGCCCCGCCGTGAGCGCGAACTCGCGGACCGACCGGCGGATCGCGGGCTCGTCGACGTCGACCAGCTCGACACCGGCCTCGCGCACGATGTCGGGCGTGATGGTGCCCGGCTCGAGGTTGCCGACCAGCCCGTCCGCGATCGTCTCCCCCACCGGCACCGTCACGAGGTGTCCCGCCGCGACCGCCGCGGACACCGCGTGGCAGGCGGCGGACTCGACGCCGACCACGCGCACGTCCGCTTTGGCGCGGCGGGCGCCGAGCGCCGTGCCGGCCAGCAACCCGCCCGAGCCCGTGGGCACCACGATCGTGAAGTCCTCGCCGAAGCTGTCGGCGACCTCACCGACGAGCGTGCTCTGGCCTGCGATCACGTACGGGTCGTTGTAGGCGGACACGAACTTCATCCCGCCGGCCGCGAGCTCCAGCGCCTTCGCCTCCGCGCCGTCGTAGCCGCCCGGCGCGAGCACGAGATCCACCGGGTAGGTGCGCAGGGCCGAGATCTTCGCCGGGGAGCCGGCTTCGGGAACGACCACTGTGGACTTCGCGCCGAGCAGTCGCGACGCGTGCGCAATGCCGAGCGCGTGGTTGCCCGCCGAGGCCGTGACGACCGGCGTGCCGCCGGCGGCGTACGCGGTGAGGGCGGTGACGCCGCCGCGGACCTTGAACGAGCCGGTGGGCTGCGCGCCCTCGTACTTGAGGAACACGGGCACGTCGAGGCCCGCGGCGGGGAACGGCAGCAGCGGGGTCGCTGGGAGGTTCCGCGCGACCGTTTCCCTTGCCTGGTCGAGGATGGCGTCGGCGATCAGGGGCATGGTTCTCCTTCGAGGGGACGGGTCAGGCTTCCGGGGCGAGCTCGCGGCGCAGGCGGGTGAGCAGCTCGTAGGTGTCGACGGCGGGGTCGCGCCCGACGGCCATCGTGGCGAGCACGAGCATGTCGGCCAGCAGCATCCCGCCCAGCGGTTCGGCGGTGAGGCCGCCCGCGGACGCCTCGTCGCGCAGGACGACGTCGACGGCGCCGGTGAGCTCCTCGCCGAGGTTCTCGGTCACGAGGATCGTTCCGGCCCCGGCGGCCCGCGCGTGGGCGACGAGCGTGTCGAGCTCGGGCAACGCGCGGCCGGGCGCGAAGATCACCACGGCGTGGCGGGCCGACAGGCTGAGCAGGTCGTCGGCGAGGGTGAAGCCGGTGGCACCGGAGCAGACCGCGAACTTGCCGATGCGGTTCAGCTTCAGGGCGAGGTAGCGGGCGCTCAGCTCGTTGACGCCCCAGCCGTAGCAGAAGACCGTGGCCGCGGGCGCGATCAGCTGCAGCGCCTTCGCCAGCGCGGCCGGGTCGGTCTTGCGGCCGAGCTCGGTGATCCGCTCGTGCGCGTCGGCCAGGACCCGGTCTGCGGTGGCCGAGAAGTCACGCGCGGTACGGGCCAGCTGGAGGCGTTCGCTGATCTGCGGTGGCGTGGCCGGGCCGAAGTTCTCGCCCAGCGCGGCTTTGAGGTCCGGGAGCCCGGCGTACCCGAGCCGGCGCGCGGTGCGGACCACCGTGGCGTCGCTCGTGCCCGTGGTGCGGCCGATGTCGCCGGCGGTGGCCAGCATGATCCGCTGCGGCGGCGACGCGACGAGGTACCGCGCGACGACGCGTTCGGTCTTGCTCAGCCGGGTCCACTCGTGGTTGACCCGGCTGGCGAGGGTGCGCGGTTCTGAAGTATCCAATTCAGCTAGTGCCGTTTCTGTCGTCACTGCTACAGTGACCGCAGCTTACCCCGCCCGGCCGGGACTGCCCCGGGCCTCGCCGCGCACGCCCGCTCGCCGCGAAGAAGGAGCTGCCTTGTCCCCGACCACCGGCGCCATCGCCTCGCCGCACGCCCTCGCCACCCGCGCCGGGGAACAGGCGTTCCGCGCGGGCGGCAACGCGATCGACGCGGCCCTCGCGGCCGCCACGGCGCTCACCGTCGTCTACCCGCACAACACCGCACTCGGCGGTGATCTCGTGGCGCTCGTGCGCACCCCCGACGGCTCGATCACCTGCGTGAACGCCACCGGCACGGCGCCGGCCGCCCGCGACCTCACCGCACTGCGCGCCCGCCACGGCGAGCGGCTGCCGGAACGCGGGCCCGACACCATCACCGTGCCCGGCGCGGTACGCGGCTGGGAGGCGCTGCGCGGCCACGGTGCCGCGCTGGACTGGGCCGCGCAGTTCGACGCCGCGATCGGGTACGCGGCCGAAGGCGTTCCCGTGGCGCGCTCGCTCGCCGCCGCGCTGGTGACCGACCGGGCGCTCCTCGACACCGACGCCGGTTCGCGGGCGGTGTTCGGTGCGTCGCTTCGCGAAGGTGACCTGCTCGTGCAGCCGAGGCTCGCGGAATCGCTGAGCGCGATCGCGGCCGGCGGGCCCGGCGAGCTCTACGAAGGCGCGGTGGGCGCGGCGCTGGCCCGTGGCCTGCAGGCGCTCGACTGTCCACTCACGACGGCCGACCTCGCCGGGTACGTGGCCCGGGACACGGCCGCGATCTCCGCACCGCTGGGCGGGTTCCGCGTGCATACCAGCCCGCCCAACACGCAGGGCTTCGCGCTCTTGCGGACTGTGCGGGCCCTCACCGAGCTGGGCTTCGCCGCCACGCCGTGGACGGCGCCGGCCGCTGTACTGGGCCGCCTGTTCCACGACGGCACCCGCGTACGCGACACCCTGCTGGCCGACCCGGCCTTCGCCGCCACGGACGTAGCGAACGACGGGTTCACCGAGCTGATCGCGGGGCTGCGGGACCCGCGCGCCGCCGACGTGGTCGCGGCTCCCTCGATCCCGCGCGGCGACACCGTGGGCGTGGCGGCGGCCGATTCCGCGGGCTACGCCGTGTCGATCATCCAGAGCGTGTTCGACAGCTTCGGCGCCGGCGTGCTGGAACCGGAGACCGGCATCATCCTGCAGAACCGGGGCACCAGCTTCTCGCTCGATCCCCGCTCCCCCAACGTGATCGCGCCGGGCAAGCGACCCAAGCACACGCTGATGCCCGTGCTCGTCACCGGCGAGGACGGCCGCGTCCGCTGGGTGAACTCGACGATGGGCGGGCACGGCCAGCCGCAGATCCACGCGCAGGTGCTGCTGCGGCTGCTGGCCGGCGACTCGCCCACCGAAGCCGTGAGCGCGCCGCGCTGGGTCGTCGGCGCGCGGGCCGAAGGCCAGGCCTCCGACACCGTGCACCACGAAGCCGACCTCGCGGCCAGGACCGTGGCGGACCTCGCCGCCGACGGCTTCCCGCTGCGGGAAGTCCCGCCACGGACGGAATTCCTGGGGCACACCAACGTCGTCTCGGTCGCGCCGGACGGCACCTTCACCGCCGGCAGCGACCCGCGTTCCGACGGCTCCGCCGCGGTGGTCCGGGCATGAGCGGGCGCCTGCGGCCCGGTTGAAGGGCCCGGGTGGCGAGCCGCCGGCCCGCCACCCCGCCCGGCTCACTCCTGTGCGAGAGCCATGGCGCCCAGGAACGTCTCCAGCGCCACGTTCCGTCCACAGAGGACGACCGCGACCTTCTGGCCCCGGTACTGCTCGGCCGTGCGGATCAGGCCCGCGACAGCGACACCCGCGGCACCTTCGATGATCCAGCGCTCGCCGTCGGCGATCTTCCGCATCGCGTGGGCGATCTCCGGCTCGGTGACCATGACCGTCTCGTCGATCACTTCCTGGCAGATCGGGAAAGTCACGGAGCCGGGCTCCACCGCGCCGGCCGAACCGTCGGACAGCGTGGGGAACTCCGGCGTCTCGATGATCTCGCCGGCCTTCAGCGAGTCGAGCATGCAGGTGGAAGCTTCCGGCCACACGCCGACGACCTTCGTGCGCGGGCTCAGCCGCTTCAGCGCCGTGCCTGCGCCGCCGATCAGCCCGCCGCCCCCGGTGCAGATGAACACGGCGTCGAGGTCCGGCACCTGCTCGGCCAGCTCCACGCCGAGCGTGCCCTGGCCGGCGACGGTGTCGAGGTCGTTGTAGGGCGCCACGTACGGCTTGCCGAGGCGCTCCGACTGCCGGCGCGCCTCCAGCTCGGCGTCGAGCGCGCCGCCCTCGACCACCACGAGCTCGGCCCCCATCGCCCGGATCGCGGCCATCTTGGCCGGTGCGGTGTAGGAAGCCACGTACACCGTGACGGCAACCCCCGCGAGGTTGCCGGCGCGGGCCACGCCCTGGCCGTGGTTACCGGTCGACGCGGTGATCACCCCGGTCCGCTTCGCGCTCTCGCCGAGCACGCGGATCTTGTTGGCCGAGCCCCGCACCTTGAACGAACCGGTGGGCATGAGGTGCTCGGTCTTGAGCCACACGTCGCACCCGAGCTCGTCCGACAGCAGCCGGCTGCGTTCGAGCGTGCTCACCGGCACCTGCGGGCGGATGCCCTGGTGCGCGTCGAGAATGCGGTCGAAGAGGGTGGGCACGCGGGGCTCCTCGGGGGGTTCTCCGGATGGGCCCCGGACGCTGCGCCAGGGCCGCTGGTCTCACTTCCGAGCTTATTATAGCCTATAAGCTGTATGGAAGGAGCGCCTTGAGTACAGTGTCGAACACCTCGGCTTCGAACACCGCAGTCACTTCCGCCACCGCGGGGCACGACAGCTTCGGCAGCCTTGCCCGCCTCGACCTCGGCGGCGAGAGCTACCGGGTGCACCGGCTCGACGCCGTCCCCGGCGCCGAGCGGCTGCCCCTGAGCCACAAGATCCTGCTGGAGAACCTGCTGCGGCACGAAGACGGCCACACCGTCACGGCCGACCACATCACAGCGCTGGTGCACGGCGGTTCCGACGCGGCCCACGACGTCGTCGCCTTCTCGCCGTCGCGGGTGTTCCTCCACGACACCAACGGCGTGCCCGTGCTCACGGACCTGGCCGCGCTGCGCGACGCCGTCGCCGCGGCCGGGGGTGATCCCCGCAGCGTGCGCCCGCGCATCCCGAGCCACCTGACCGTGGACCACTCCGTGGCCACGGAGGTGTCCGGCCGGGCCGACGCCTTGCGCCGCAACGTCGAGATCGAGTACCGCCGCAACGCCGAGCGCTACCGCTTCCTCAAGTGGGGCGAGACGCTCGACGGCGTGCACGTGGTGCCGCCCGGCACGGGGATCATGCACCAGATCAACCTCGAGTACCTCGCCAGCGTGGTGGAACGCCGCGACGGCTGGGCGTTCCCCGACACCTGCGCGGGCACGGACTCGCACACGACGATGGTCAACGCGCTGGGCGTGCTGGCGTGGGGCGTCGGCGGCGTCGAGGCGGAGGTGGCGCTGCTGGGCCAGCCGCTGAGCATGCTCGTGCCGCCGGTGGTCGGTGTGGAGCTGACGGGCGAGCTCGGCCCCGGCGTGACGGCGACGGACCTCGTGCTCACGGTCGTCGAAACCCTGCGCGCGCACGGCGTGGTCGGGAAGTTCGTGGAGTTCACCGGCGACGCCGTGGCACGCATCCCGCTCGCGCACCGCGCGACGATCTCCAACATGTGCCCCGAGTTCGGCGCCACCGCCGCGATGTTCCCCATCGACGACGCCACAATCGGCTACCTGCGCCTCACCGGCCGCACGCCCGGCCACGTCGCCGCGGTGGAGACGTACGCGAAGGAACAGGGCCTCTGGCACGATCCTTCGGCGGACCTGCGTTACGACGAGCGCCTGCGGATCGACCTCTCAGGTGTGACGGCTTCCCTCGCCGGGCCGCGCCGGCCCCAGGACCGCGTGCCGCTCGCCGCCGTGCCGGCCAACGCCACGGCCGCCATCGACCGCGTGCGCGCTTCGCGCCGGGCCGAGCAACCGAGCGCCCAGATCCCCGATGGTGCTGTCGCCATCGCGGCGATCACGTCGTGCACCAATACGTCCAACCCGCACGTGATGGTCGCCGCGGGTCTGCTCGCGCGCAACGCCCGCGAGCGCGGCCTGACCGCCAAGCCGTGGGTGAAGACGAGTCTCGCGCCGGGGTCGAAGACCGTCACCGAGTACCTGGCGCGCGCGGGGCTGACCGGGCCGCTCGACGAGCTGGGGTTCCAGCTCGTCGGCTACGGCTGCATGACGTGCATCGGCAACTCCGGCCCGCTGCTGCCCAGCGCCGCCGAGGCGGTGGCCGAGCGCGGCGCCGTGGTGGCGTCCGTGTTGTCGGGCAACCGGAACTTCGACGGGCGCATCAACAACGACGTCTCGCTCAACTACCTCGCTTCTCCCCCGCTCGTCGTCGCCTACGCGCTGGCCGGTTCGGTCAAGCACGACCTGACGACCGAGCCGCTGGGGGTCGACGCCGACGGGGAGCCCGTGCTGCTCGCGGACCTGTGGCCGGACGACGCCGAGATCGACGAGGTCGTGCGGGCGCACCTCACGCCCGAGCTGTTCCACGAGGCCTACACCGACGTGTTCGGCGGCGACGAGCACTGGGCCGGCGTGCCCGAGTCCGACGGCCACCACTTCGCGTGGGAGCCGGACTCGACCTACCTGCGCCGCCCGCCGTTCCTCGACGAGGTGAGCGAAACCGTCGCCACGCCGGCGGACGTGACCGGCGCCCGCACCCTGTTGCTGCTGGGCGACTCCGTGACGACCGACCACATCAGCCCCGCCGGCCGCATCCCCGCGGCGAGCAGCGCCGGGCGCTACCTCACGGCCCTGGGCGAGACCGACCTCAACACCTACGCCTCGCGCCGCGGCAACTTCGAGGTGATGGTGCGCGGCGGTTTCGCCAACCCGCGGCTGGCCAACCTGCTCGCGCCGGAGGGCGGCGGCGTCACCCCCGACTTCACCCGCGACGGCGCGCTCGTGCCCATCCACGAGGCTTCGGAGTCGTACGCCGCGGCCGGCGTGCCGTTGATCGTGATCGCCGGCCAGGAGTACGGCACCGGCTCGTCGCGCGACTGGGCGGCGAAGACGACCGCGCTGCTCAAGGTGAAAGCCGTGCTGGCGCAGTCGTTCGAGCGGATCCACCGGTCCAACCTCGTGGCGCTGGGCGTGCTGCCGCTGCAGTTCCTCGACGGCGACAGCGCGGCCTCGCTCGGGCTCGACGGCACGGAGGAGTTCGACCTCGCCGGGATCGCCGGCGTCGTCGAGGATCCGGCGCGGCCGCTGACGGTGCGCGTGCGCCCGGCGGACCGGCCCGCGTTCGAGTTCGCCGTGCGCGCCCGCCTCGACACCCCGCGCGAAGCGGCCTACTACGCGAACGGCGGCGTGCTGCCGTACGTCCACCGGCTGATCCTGCGAGGTGAGCTTGACTGATCCCGCGCCCGTCGTCGAACCGCTGCTGCTCGGCTACGGCCTCTCGTCCGACCAGGGCAGCATCGGGTTCTGCGGCGTCTACCTCGTGCAGACGCCGCGGCGGCGCATCCTGTTCGACTGCGGCCACGCGGGCCGCCGCCGCGCGCTGCACCGGGCGCTGGCGCGCCACGGCCTCGGCGTGCGTGACGTCGAGACGCTGGTGCTCTCCCACGCGCACTACGACCACGTGCAGAACGCCGACCTGTTCACCCGCGCCCAGGTGTTCCTGCACCCGGCCGAACGCGCGCTCGCGCCCGGCGACCCCGTCACTCCCCCGTGGACGGACGCGATCTTCGCCGGCCTGGCGCTGCACGACGGCGTTGACGGGCTCGAACTAGCACCCGGCGTCACGATCACCGGGCTGCCCGGCCACACCGCGGGTTCGCTCGGCCTCACCGTCGAAACCGCCGACGGCACGGCGCTGCTCACCGGCGACGCCGTCCCCTCCTCCCGCGCTCTGCGCGCCGGCCGCGCCACCACAGCGGCGAGCGAGGACGCGGCCGCCGCGTCGATCGAGCTCGTGCGGACGCGGGCCGACGTGGTGTACCCGGGCCACGACCGGCCGTTCACGATCGAGGCCGGGCTGCCCGGCCGGTACCTGTTCCCGCGCGTGGACCTCGAGGTGCTCGCGCCCGACCCGCTGACCGACGACCCGCCCGCGCCGTCCTGAGCGCGGGTCTCCGCCGAAAGGAAGCTCCCCCGCATGACCACCGCCACCGGCATCTTCGCCGAGCCGGCACCGAAGTTCTCCCCCGAGGGCCTTCACGCCGTGCTCCGCGAGCACTGGGCGCTCACCGACCCGGTGCTCGAGCCGCTCGACAGCGAACGCGACCTCAACGTGCTCGTCGACGGCCGGTTCGTGCTCAAGATCTCCAACCCCGCCGAGCAGGCCGACGTCGTGGACATGGAGACCCGCGCACTGGAGCACGTGCACGCGGCCGACCCGGAGCTGCCGGTGCCGGAGACGGTCGCGACCACCGCGGGCGAACCCGTCGCGCGCCCGCGGGACGACGCCGGACGCGAATGCCTGGCCCGGCTCATCACGCTGCTGCCCGGTTCACCGCTCGAAGGCGGACCGCTCGACGCCGGTCTCGCCGAGCAGGTCGGCGCGGTCGCCGCGCGCGTTTCCGTGGCGCTGCAAGGGTTCTTCCACCCTTCGGCCGGCCGGACACTGATGTGGGACATCCGGCGGATGCCGGAAGTCCTGGCGGCGGCCGGAATCGCGACCGGGCGGCTGGGCGAGCTCGCCGAACGCGTCGCGCCCGCGCTGGCCGCCACGGCCACGCTCCCGGCGGGGGTGCAGCACGCCGACGTGACCCTCACCAATGTGCTGGCCTCGCGCGCGAGCGTGACCGGCGTGATCGACTTCGGCGACATGCACCACACGGCCGCCGTCGCCGACCTCGCCGTGACGCTGACCTCCGTGCTGCGCCTCAGCGGCGGCGACGCGGACCGCCTGTGGCGCCTGACCGACGCCGTGCTGCGTGGCTACCAGCGCCACCGCTCGCTGTCCCCCGCCGAGGTGGCGGTGCTGGGTGAGCTCGTGATCGCGCGCCTGCTCACGACGCTGGCGGTGTCGGCGACCCGGCGGGGACCGCACGCGGACAACCACCGCTACATCACGCAGTACGACACCAACAGCGAGCAGGCGCTGGAGCTGCTGTCGGCGTTGTCCGTGCGCGAGCTCGCCGACCGCTTGGCGCGCCTGGCGGGCACGCGGGACCTCACGGCGGCGATCTCGCCGGACAGCCTCCCGGCGCGGCGCGCGCAGGCCATGGGCGGCAAGCTCGCCCCGCTGTTCTACCGGCGGCCGCTGGAGATCGTGCGCGGCGAGGGGCCGTGGCTCTACGCCCGCGACGGCGCGCGCTACCTCGACGCGTACAACAACGTCGCGGTCATCGGCCACACGCACCCCGCCGTGACGCAGGCGGTGAGCCGGCAGCTGGCCCAGCTCAACACGCACTCGCGCTACCTGCACGCGGGGATCGTCGAGCTGTCCGAACGCATTCTCGCGACGATGCCGGCGCCGCTCGACACGGTCCTGTTCACCACGTCCGGCACCGAGGCCAACGAGCTGGCCTGGCGTCTGGCCACCGAGTACACCGGCGCGGGCGCGGCCGTGATCGCCGAGCACGCCTACCACGGGGCGTCGAAGTGGATGGCGGACCTGAGCTCGAACGAGTGGCCCGCGGGCTACCGGCCGGCGCACGTCGCGACGTTCGAGGCACCGCACGGCCCGGCTCACGAGCTGACGGAAACCGTTGCGGCCGAACGGATCCGCCGGGCGGACGAGACCCTGCGCGCCGCCGGGGAACGCCCGGCCCTCGTGCTCGCGGACTCGCAGTTCACGTCCGAAGGCATCCTCGACGTGCCGGGCGAGTTCGTGACGGGCCTGGTCGCGGGCGCGCACACGGCGGGCGCGCTGTACCTGGCCGACGAGGTCCAGTCGGGCTACGGCCGCAGCGGTCCGCAGCTGTGGCGCTTCCTGCTCGCCGGCGTGACCCCCGACCTCGTGACGCTGGGCAAGCCGATGGGCGCCGGCTACCCGATCGGCGCCGTCGTGACGCGGCGCGAGATCGCCGACGCGCTCGCGGGCAGCTACGAGTACTTCTCCACCTTCGCCGCCACTCCGGCTGCGGCCGCGGCCGGCCACGCGGTGCTCGACGTCCTCAGCCTCACCGACCTGCCCGCCCGCGCCGCCGCGACGGGCACGTTCCTGCGGGAGGGCCTGCGGGCGCTGGCCGCGGAGGAACCGCTGCTCGGCGAGGTCCGCGGCACCGGGCTGCTCGCCGGCGTCGACGTGCTCGGCTCGGGCGCGTCGACGTCCCGCGAAGTCACGCGCGCGCTCGTGTCGGAGCTGGTCGGGCAGGGCGTGCTCGCCGGCTCCACCGGCCCGCGCGGTGACGTGCTGAAGGTGCGCCCGCCGCTGGTGTGGGAGGACACGCACGTGAGCCAGTTCCTGGAACGGCTGCGGCGGGCGCTCGCCGCGTTGCGGGCCTGACCAAGTGAAACCGGCCGTGGGGTCCGCCGTCGGTGCGGCAGACCCCACGGCCGGGGCCGGGGGATTACTTGCGGAGCTCGCCGCGCGCCGGCGGCAGGGTCGTCGGCCCGGAGTTGACGTTCGTGGCGTGGCCCACGGTGACCCCGGTGCCGTCGAAGGTCAGGTCGAGCCGGTCGACGAACGGCGACTCCAGGAAGTGCCACGTCAGGTGCAGCTCGTCGGCCGACCACCACTGCCCGGCGGCGAGGACGGCGGCGGTCGGGTCCTGGTAGGAGTGGTGCAGGCGCCACACACTGACGCCGGTGTCCTGGCGCGTCCAGGTGCCCACGCCGTGGTCGATCGGGTGCCGGCCCAGCTCGTCCTCGACGACGACGTGCACCGACCCGTCGCGGACCTCGACCGCCAGCGACACGAGACCCTGCTCGTTGGGCTCGAAGTCGTACGTCGCCGTGAACCCGGCCCGCTGCAGCGCGGCACCGACGGTTTCCGGCTCCCGCACGCGATCCACCCACGCGGCCAGAGCGTCCACTTCGGACTGTTCCCGGGCCGGGCTCTCGAAGGCCGCGGTGAACGCGGACCGCAACATCCCCGGCAGGTCGTGGTAGCTGCCGTCCCCCATGGCGCCGGTGATCACGACGACCCCGTCGTGGTGCGGGAAAACCATGCACTCCTGGCCGAAAATGCCGGAAGCGCTGTAGATCCCGGCCTCGGTGGTCCAGAACTGGTAGCCGTACCCCTCCTCGGCGACGACGTCGGGCGCGGGCGGCACGAGCTCCTTGCCGTTCCACTCCCCGCTGATCGCGCGGCGCACGTGCAGCGCCGAAGCCTTCTGCACCCAGCCGGCCGGCAGCACGCGGGAGCCTTCCCACACGCCGTCCTGCAGGTGCAGCACGCCGAACTTCAGCAGGTCGCGCGGGCGCAGCGAAAGCCCGTTGCCGCCACTGGACACGCCCTCGGGGTCGCGTTCCCAGGTGTAGTCCGTGATCCCGAGCGGGTCGAACAGCCGGGGCCGCAGGTACTCGTGGATCGCCTGACCGGAGACCTGCTGCACGATCGCCGACAGCACGTGGCTCGTGGTGCTGCTGTAGGTGAAGTTGCGCCCCGGCAGCTCGACCACGGGCTCCTCGAGGAACTCGTCGACCCAGCCCGTGCGCCGCAGCCGTGTGGTGGCGCCCGACAGTCCGCGCGCGTGGCCCGTGCACATCGTCAGCAGGTCGCGCACGCGCATGCGGCCGAGGTTCTCGCTCGACTCGCCGGGCAGCCGGTCGGCGAAGAAGCCGACGACCGGATCGTCGAGGGAGAGCAGGCCCTCGGCCTCGGCGAACCCGACAGCCGCGGACGTGAAGCTCTTCGTGGCCGAGTGCACCTTGTGCCGCAGGCCGGGTTCGTGCGGCCACTGCCACAGGTCCAGCACCGTCCGCCCGTGGCGGTGCACGAGCAGGGAGTGCACGCGCATCCCGCGCTCGGCCATGGTCTGCAGCAGGGTGTGGACCGGGCCCGGGTCGAACGTCGGCGCCGGGTCCTCGAAGGCGTTGCTCATGCTCACCGTTCTCGTGCGGAAACTCTTACCGAATCACAAAACTTGCGAAAGGAACGACTTCAGCCGCGGCGTGCGCGGGTCGGTCAGCAGCTGCCGGGCCGGGCCCTCCTCGGCGATCACGCCGCTGTCCACGAACAGCACGCGGTCGGCGACCTCGCGGGCGAAGTTCATCTCGTGCGTCACCACCATCATCGTCATCCCGGACGCCGTCGCGAGGTCGCGCATCACGTCGAGCACGCCCTTCACCAGCTCGGGGTCGAGCGCCGAGGTCGCCTCGTCGAACAGCATGATGTCGGGCTCCATCGCGAGCGAACGCGCGATCGCCACGCGCTGCTGCTGCCCGCCCGACAGGTGCGAGGGCCGCGCCGACGCCAGCGCCCGCAAGCCGACCTTGTCCAGCTGCTGCAACGCGCGTTCCCGCGCTTCTTCGCGCGACATCTTGCGTACGCGCCGCAGCGCGAGCGCGATGTTGTCCACCGCGCTCTTGTGCTGGAACAGGTTGAAGTGCTGGAACACCATGCCGGTGCGCGAGCGCACGGCGTTGAGGTCCACCTTCGGGTCGGTGATCGTCTGCCCGTGCAGCCGGATCGTGCCCGACGTCGGCGGGGACAGGAGGTTCACGCACCGCAGCAGGGTCGATTTGCCCGAGCCCGAGGCGCCGATGAGGCACACGGTCTCGCCGCGCGCGACCGTTGCCGACACGCCCTTGAGCACCTCGACGGCACCGAAGGACTTGCAGATGTCGACCAGCTCGATGGCGGGGACCTCGGCCTTCGCCTCGTCCGCGGCCTCGGGAGACGTCGTGACCTGGTTCATCTTCACGCTCCCGCTTCGAATCCGGTGGCCCCGACGGGGATCAGCGGCTGCGGCGTCGCGGCCGGGCCGCTCCCGCCGCTCGCCGGGCGGCGGCCTTCCCGCAACCGCTTGTCGAACCAGTTCACCAGGTGCGTCAGCGGCACCGTGAACACGATGTAGACCAGGCCCGCGGCCACGAACGACGACGAGTTGTACGAAATGGACTGTGCCTGCTGCGCGATGAAGTACAGCTCGCGCTCACCGACGGCCAGGCCGAGCAGGTACACCAGCGAACTCTCCTTCACCGCCACGATGAACTGGTTCGCCAGCGCCGGCAGCACGTTGCGGATGCCCTGGGGCACCACGACGAGCAGCTGCGTGCTCAGGTGACTCATCCCGAGGCTGCGGCCCGCCTCCGCCTGGCCGGGCGGCACGCTCTGGATGCCCGAGCGGAAGATCTCCGCGATGTAGGCCGCGTTGATCAGGCCCACGGCGAGGATCGCGTAGCCCATCGGCGACTGGCCGAACAAGCGCACACCCGCCGACGGCAGCCCGATGCCGATGAGGCTCACCGTGACGATGGCCGGCAGGCCCCGGAACACGTCGACGTAGACGCGGGCCGGCATCCGCAGCCACCAGCGCGTGGAGATGAGCAGCATCGCCAGCAGCAGGCCTACCACCAGCCCGAGGACCAGCGCGAGCGACGCGATGATCAACGTGTTGCGCAGGCCCTCCCCGAGCAGCGAGGGCAGGACGGCGAGGATCTGGTGGATGTCGAAGAAGGAATGCAGGAAATCGCCCATGGGACCAGGTGTCCTTACCTCGGTTCGGCCGCGGACCGCGGGAGTGCGCGCGGACCCGGGCTCAGCGGGGTCGGCGACGGTACCGGCCGGCAGGTCGTCTTATAGACTATAACTGTGACGTGGCGCTCACGGTAGCAGGTTCGACAAGATAGTCAACGGCTGAAGTGTTCACTTCACACGGTTCGCGAGCAGGCCGGCGAAGAAGTCCTGGACCACGGGGATCACCCGGCTGCCCTGGTGGGCCACCCCGGGCACCACGTCGAACCGCACGGAGAGCCCGCTGCGCTCGAAGCTGTCGCGCAACGTCTCGATGCGCTCGATGCGCGTGCGGCCGGTCTTCTCCACGCCGTCCATCCAGTTCGGACCGCCGGCGTTGTTGATCTCCCACGTCTCCACGTCCGCGGAGCCGACCACCATCTGCACCGGCACGCGCCGCAGCGCCGCGAGGTCGAGCTCGATGCCGAACTTCTCGCGGAACCCGCCGGTGCCGAGCCACCACGGCAGCGAGTCGTCGAGCTGCGTGATGCGGCCCGGCGCGCCGATCGAGATGCCGGCGAGGCGGCCGGGGTGGGCGTAGAAGAACCGGTGCGCGAACTGCCCGCCGCCGGAGAAACCGTGCAGGAAGAAGGTTTCGGTCTCGGTGTTGAACTCCTCGCCGACCTCTTCGACGATGTGCAGCAGCTCCTCGTCGAAGCGGATCCCGTCGTACTCCAGGAACTTGAAGCTGTGCAGCTCGCGCCGCTTGCCGATGCCGGCCGGGAACAGGGGCGCGAGGATCACGCACCGGTGGCGGGTCGCGAAGTCCGCCCACTGGTCGCGGTAGCGCTCGGCCGAGCGGCCGGTGCCGTGCTGCACCACGACCAGCGGCAACGGGGCGGCCTCGGGTGTGTGGTCGGTCGGCACGAACAGCCCGTAGGACAGGCGCTGGTCGTGGCCGGAGGCGAAAAACGGGGTCGCGCCGACGAAGTGGGCTCCCTGCGAGTCGGGCTCGGTGGTGGTGGTCATGGCCGGTGGGGACTCCTCGGTGTTCAGGGGACGGGCACGAGCGGTGTGCTACGGACGAAAACGATATAGGCTATAAACTCGACGAAGGGCTTCTGGACCCTGTGTGATGCGACAACTCCGGCCGGGCGGACCCACGAGGTCGCCTCGTCCGGCCCGACAGGATGCAGGCCGCAGGCCACAGCCTGCCCACCGAGCGGGAGGGAGACCGATATCCTTGCGGTCCCCCTTTGCCCGCGGAGAGAGATGCCAGGCCGATGACCCACCCCCGCCCAGCCCTCACGAAGAACGCGTACGTCTACGAGGAGCTGCGCCGGCGCATCCTGGCCGGCGAGCTGATCCAGGGCCAGTCCATCTCCCAGGAGCAGCTCGCGGCGGAACTCGGCGTGAGCACCACTCCCCTGCGCGAGGCGCTGCGGCGGCTCGACGCCGAGGGGCTCGTGACGATCGACGCGCACCGCGACGCCCGGGTGAGCCGGCTCAACGCCGAGGAGGCCCGCAGCCTCTTCGAGGTCCGCGAACGCCTCGACCCGCTGGCCACCAAGCTCGCCGCCGCGCGCCGGACCGACGCCGACATCACCGCGATCGAGTCCGCGCTCAAGGACCTCGAGCCGCTGAGCACGTCCACCGGCTTCGATTCGCTGCTCGTGCACCGCGCGTTCCACCGCAGCATCTACACGGCCTCGCACAACCCGTTGCTGATGACGCTGCTCGAAGGACTCTGGGACAAGGCCGACCGCTACCGGCTGATCGGCCTGCAGTCCAAACCGGACTCCCCGGCCGACCAGGAACGCGTGCGGCGCGAGCACGTCGAGATCGCCCAGGCCGTGATCGCGGGGGACGCCCGCACGGCCGAGCGGACCATGAAGAAGCACGTGCTCGGCAGCCTCGGCCGCCGGGCGATCGCCGCGCTGGAGGCCTGAGCGCGCTCACAGCAGCGCCAGCGGGTTGGCCGGCGAACCCGTCCCGCCCTCGACCACGAGCGGCGCCACCACGAAGAGGAACTCGTGACGACCTTCCTCGGCACACGCGGCAGCCAGCGGTTCGAGTGCGCAGTTGTCCACCACGGCCAGCCCGTAGGCGAAGATCGCGCCGTGCACGGTCCACGGCACTCCGCCGTCGTTCGGGGCGCGGTCGAGCATGTCCCACGCGAGCGCGGCGCAGTCGTGGTCGCGCAGGAACTTCAGGCAGGAGGCGTGCAGGCCCGGCCGGCTCGCCTCGGTGCCCCACGGCGGGTTCTCGCGGTCCCACGCGTCGCGTCCACAGTGGACGACCACGGCGTCGCCGGGGCCGACGGTGACGCCGTGCGCCTGGGCGATCGCTTCGAGCTCGGCTCCGTGCACCGGCCGGTTGAGCGTCACGTACGGCTCGCCGCGGAAGGCCGGCACGTCGAGCAGGACCCCGCGCGTGACGATGCCTTCGCGCCAGTGGTCCACCGAACCCCAGCGACTGCCTCGCGAGGTGAGTTCCACGTCGGGGTCGCGGCCCTGCCACAGGCCGCGCTCGTCCCAGACGTGGCACAGCGCGTCGACGTGGGTGGAGGCGACGCCGTGGTACTCGATGCCGTAGTAGTCACCGGAGATCCCGCCTGTGCCGCGGGGCGTTTTGGTCGTGTAGTGCGAAGCCGGACGCGGGTTGTCCGCGTTCGGCCGGGTCGGGAACGGCCGGCTCAGCGACACCGAGCGGCCCGAGCGCACCAGCTGTGCGGCTTCGGCCCGCTTGGCGGCGGTGATCAGGTTGACGGCGCCGACCTGGTCGTCGGCACCCCAGCGGCCCCAGTTGCTGCGGCCGTGGAGCTGCTGCTCCACTTCGGCGCGGGTCCAGTCACGCGCCACCGCTTCACCTCTTCCGGCTCGCCTCCGAGTGTTGGTATTTTCTAAGCGACAAGTACCAGATTGTCAACCGTGGAAAGGCGGCGACGAGTGAAGAAGATCGTCCTGTTCGGCGACAGCATGCTGGGCCGGTTCACCAAGCCCCGCATCGACCAGCTCGAAGCCGAGGCCGGCGACGTGGTCGTCTTCAACTGCGCCGCGGGCGGCTGGAAGAGCGACGACGGCGCGCGCCGCGCGGCCACGATCGCCAAGACCGAGCCGGACGTGGTGGTGTTGTCCTTCGGCGCCAACGACTGCGCACCCGACCGGCTGGTGGAGCTCCACGCGTACACCGAGAACCTGCGGGCGATCGCCGATGCCTTCGCCCCGGCCACGCTCATCGGGTTCCTGCCGCCCTCGATCGAGGAGATCGACGGCGTCGGCAGGCGCGGACGCACGAACGCCGTGCTCGACACGTACCGCGAAGTGCTGCGCGAGGTCGTCTCGGCCGCGAACTCGGTGGACACCGACGCCGCGGTGGCGCCGCTCGTCGCCGCCGGAGAGCCGGTGCACGAGGACGGTCTGCACCTCACCGGCGACGCCTACCGGCTCGTGATCTCGGCGCTCGCCGAGCGCATCGCCGCCGTCGGAACCGCCTCCGACCTGCACTGATCTTCCCGAAGACGCCGTGGTGAAGCCGGCACTACACGTCGTTGACGTTCTGAAGTTCTATAGCCTATAGTTCCGCTCCATCGTCAGCGCTCCCCGCTGTCCCCGCTCTCCCCTCCCCTCCCCTCCTGGTCTGGCGAAGGAGACCCATGAACCGACTTCCCCTGCGGCGCGCGCTCGGTGCGCTCGGCCTCGCCGCACTCACCGCCGCCTCGGTCACCGCGTGCGGCGGAGGCGACTCCGCGGCCGGCGACGACTTCGGTCTCGCGCAGCCCGGCACCATCACGGCGGCGGTCACGGCGGGCGACTACCCGTTCGTCTCCCCCGACGCCAGCGGCAAACCGGTCGGCTTGCTCGTCGACCTGAACAACCTCATCGCGGACCGGATGCACCTCAAGATCGTCTACAAGACGACCACCGTCCAAGCCGGACTCCCCGGTCTCACCAGCGGTCAGTACGACCTGATGTCGGTGGGGCTGGTCGCGAGCGACGAACGCAAGAAGAGCGTGGCGTTCACGAAGCCGATCTTCTGGGGCCAGAACGTGGTCGTGGTGCCGGCGAGCTCGACCGCGAAGTCCATCCCGGACCTCGCCGGCAAGCGCGTGGGCGCCGGCGCGAACAGCACGCAGGAGGACTTCGCCAAGAAGAAGATGACCACGTCGCAGCTGGTGTCCGAGGCCACCGACGGCGCGGGCGTGAACCAGCTGCTCGCGGGCAACCTCGACGCGATGGTGCTCGGCTCGACGCACGTCGGGCAGATCTTCACCGAGCACCCGGGCAAGCTCAAGGTCGCGCTGACCTCACCGCAGGACCAGCCGGGCGCCGAGGCGGTCGGCAAGAAGCTGACGAAGTTCCTCGACGCCTACAACACGGAGCTCACCGCTCTCGCGAACGACGGCACGTTCCTCAAGCTGTACCAGAAGTACTTCCCGAACCTGCCGTACCCGACGCAGATGTACCAGTTCTGGCCGTCGATCCAGCAGCAGATCGAGAAACAGGGCAAGCCGACCCCGTAGCCGGGGCCCGTCCGGTGTCCGTCACCCGCTCAGCAGGTGACGGACACCTTCGCGCCGGCCTTGAACGACACGTGCACGTGGTCGAAGTGGTTCGCGGTGGGGCTGCCGCGGTCCTCCATCGGCTCCCAGCCGCTGCCCATGTTGATGCGCTGGCGCCAGATCACGTACGTCACGCCGAACTCGCCCTGGTGGGCCAGCACGTACGCGGCGAGCGCGTTGCCGGTTGCGGTGTCGACCATGAAGTCGAGCGCGAGACCCGTGGGGTGGTCACTCGCGCCCCCTCGGCCGGCGCGGCCGCCGACGGAGCTCACCTTGAACTTGGTCAGGATGTGGTTGCCCACCTGGGCCGCGCCGGGCTGCGCACCGGCCAAAGTGGACGAACACGCCTTACCAGCGGACAGGGTCTTCGTTGCCGCGGGCGGGGGTTTCGGCTTGGTCTTGGCGACCGGCTGCTTCGTCGTCGGCTTCGGGGACGCGGCCGACGTGCCGGGTACGGACGTGCTGGGGGTCGTCTGGGTCGCGCTGCTCGGCGTCGGGCGGCTCGGCGTCGTGCTGTCCGGCACGGGGACGCCGGACAGCGAAGCGCTCGACTGCGGAGCGCTGAGGGCGAGGCGGTCGGCGGCCGAGACCTGCCCACCGCCCGGGGTAGTGCCCGTCAGCCACACGAGGGCGACCAGTCCGAGGGCGGCGAGCACGCCGGCCCCGACTGGCGGCCGCCACGACAGCGACCGGGAGCGATGTCTTCCGGACATCCTGGTGCACCATTTTCTTCGCTCGGGGAACGCGCGCCGCGAATTCGGGGGATACGGCGCACGCAAAGCCGCCCCGACATTACGAATCGGACACGGGAAAGTCACTTCCGAGTGATTGTCCGCACAGATCAACACCGATCGATGCAGGTCAGCCGTGAGGTCAACGTTCCGGCTACCCGCCATTGACAGAACCTCGGCCGCCATTCCGCGCGTTGCCGGTCACGATGGGCGAGCCCGCCGTCGCGCATTCCGGCGAAGCGCTTTCCTTGATCACCGGTGCGCGGCCGAGCAGGGCCGGCAGAGCTTCGGAACCGATACCGAAGAGTGGTCCCGGTTGACGAACCGCCGTTTTGGATCCAAACTCTCGGGGATTCCGACCCGACGCATGGAGGCGGCATGACGTTCTCGTTCCTCAGTCACCTGGAGTGTTCCCGGACCGGAGACCGGTACGAGGCGGACCAGGTGGCCGGCACGTCGGCCGCGGGCGCGCCGCTGCTCGCGCGCTACGACCTGGAGCGGGTGCGGGAAACGGTCACCCGCGAGGACATCGCGGCCCGGGAACCCAGTCTCTGGCGCTACCACGAGGTGCTGCCGGTGCGTTCGCGCGACAACATCGTGAGCCTCGGCGAAGGCCTGACTCCCCTGCTGCCGCTGCCGAACCAGGGCAAGCAGTCCGGCGTGCCCAAGCTGCTCATGAAGGACGAGGGCCTGGTGCCCACCGGGTCGTTCAAGGCCCGCGGTGCCGCCGTGGGCGTTTCGCGCGCGGCCGAGCTCGGCGTTCGCGGCGTCGCGATGCCGACCAACGGCAACGCCGGTGCGGCCTGGGCGCTCTACGCCGCCCGCGCCGGAATGGACAGCCTCATCGCGATGCCCGACGACGCCCCCGCGATCACCATGAAGGAGTGCCTCGCCGCCGGCGCCGAGCTGTACCGGGTGGACGGACTGATCGGCGACGCGGGCAAGCTCGTCGGCGCCGCCGTGGCCGAACGCCAGGGCTACCAGGACGTGTCCACCCTCAAGGAGCCCTACCGGCTCGAGGGCAAGAAGACGATGGGCTACGAGATCGTCGAGCAGCTCGGGTGGCGCGTGCCCGACGTGATCCTCTACCCGACCGGTGGCGGCGTCGGCATCATCGGCATCTACAAGGCCCTGCTGGAGATGCGGGAGCTGGGCTGGATCTCCGGCGACCTGCCCCGGCTCGTCGCCGTGCAGGCCACTGGCTGCGCGCCGATCGTCGAGGCCTTCAAGTCCGGCGCCGCGGAAAGCACCCTGTTCCCCGACGCACGCACCGTCGCCTTCGGCATCACCGTGCCCAAGGCGCTGGGCGACTTCCTCGTGCTGGACGCCGTCCGGGCCACCGAGGGCACCGCGATCGCGGTGACCGACGACGAGCTGCTGGCCGCCCAACGACGGCTGGCCACGCTGGAGGGCGCGTTCATCTGCCCCGAGGGCGCGGCCTGCTTCGCGGCACTGGACCAGCTGCGCGAATCCGGCTGGGTCAGCGAGGACGACGAGGTCGTGGTCCTCAACACCGGCGCCGGAATCAAGTACCCCGAGACCGTGGAGGTCGACGCGCCGCTGCTGGCGAAGACCGACGCGATCCCCGCCCGGGGAGGCATGTTGCGCGCGCGTTAACCCTGCGCGCAGGCCTTTGCCGCCTCGATTGGATCTGATCTGATGTCCCCACCTCAGCAGCCGATCTGACAGGACCGAGCCCATGAACCGACGACGTTTCCGTGCGGCGCTCCTCCTGGCCACCGCCCTCGCCCTGGGTGCCGCCTCGTGCGGCATTCAGCCGGCGAGCGCGGGCCGTGGCCCCGGCACGATCACGATCGACACTGCCAACTACCCGTCCACACTGGACCCCGGCAAGCAGTACGACACCGACACGTACTCGGTGTACCGCAACATCTTCGACCAGCTGCTGCGCCGGAACCCGAAGACGAACGCGGTCGTGCCGTGGCTCGCCACGAAGTGGCGGCAGACCGATCCGCTCACCTGGCGCTTCACCATGCGCCCCGGCGTGACCTTCAGCGACGGCAGCCCGCTCACCGCCGAAGACGCGGCGTACTCCATCAGCCGGATCCTCGACAAGAAGTTCGGCAGCCAGCAGTACGCGAACTTCTCCGTGATCGACAAGGCCACGGCCGACGGCGGCGACCTCGTGGTGCACACGTCGGTCCCCTCCCCCACGCTGCTGAGCTACCTGACCACGCTCTCGGTGGTGCCGAAGTCCTACGTGCAGCGCGTCGGGGACAAGCAGTTCGCCGTGAAGCCGATCGGGTCCGGCCCGTTCGTGCTGCAGTCGGCGACGGCCGGGTCAGAGGTCGTGCTCACGGCCAACCCGAAGTGGTGGGGCCCGCCCACGCAGATCCGCACGGCCGTGTTCCGCGCGGTGCCGAACGTGGCCAGCCGCGTGGCCGACCTGCAGTCGCGCAAGGTCGACCTCGCGACCACGCTCACGCCGGACGCCGCCGACCAGATCCGCCGCGACCCGACGCTGGCGATCCTGTCCACACCCACCGAGCGCGTCGCCTACCTCGCCTACAACACGATCAAGGGCGGTGCCACCAACGATCCCCGCGTGCGCAAGGCCATCGCCGAGGCGATCGACTACGACGCGCTGATCAAGAACCTCCAGCGCGGGTACGCCAAGCCGATCAACTCCATGGCCACGCCGCTCGCGTTCGGCTACGACAAGTCGTTGCCGGACAATCACCACGATCCCGAGGACGCCAAACGCCTGCTGCAGGAAGCGCACGCGGTCGGCGCGAAGCTGGTGATGGCGACCTCGCCGTCGTTCGACCCGCAGGTGGTGCAGGCGATCCAGGGTGACCTCGCCGCCGTCGGGCTCCAGGTGGAGATCCAGAACAGCGACCAGGCGACGTACCTGAAGAAGGTGCAGGACCCGTCGCACGAGTGGGGCTCGATCCGCTTCGGCAAGTGGTCGTGCTCGTGCCTCGACTCCGACGGCGTGATCTACCCGCTGTTCCACACCGGCGAGATCTGGAGCTCCTACAGCAACCCCGCCTTCGACAAGATCGTGGAGCAGGCGCGCGAAACGATCGACCCCGCGCGGAGGACGGAGCTGTACTCGCAGGCGTTCGAGCTGCTCAACCGCGACCTGCCGGGCATCGGTCTCTTCCAGGCATACGCGGTGTACGGCGCGAACTCGCGTCTGCAGTGGACACCCGACGCGTCGGAAAGCCTGTTCCTCGACCAGATGAAGGTGAGCTGACATGACGGCGATCGCAGTGCCGGCCCGCCGGAGGCGGACGAGGAGCCTGCCGGCGACCCCGCGGTACGTCGCGGGCCGGCTGGGCCAGGCCGTGCTCGCGCTGTTCGGTGTGACCACCATCGTGTTCTTCGCGCTGCGCCTCTCCGGCGACCCGGCGCGGCTGCTCGTGCCCGAGGGCGCCACGGCGGCCGACATCGAGCGGGTGCGCGAGCAGCTCGGCCTGAGCGATTCCCTGTGGCACCAGTACGTTTCGTTCCTCGGCAACGCCGTGCGCGGCGACCTCGGGTACTCCTACGTGCAGAACCGGCCGGCGACGGCGCTGATCGCCGAGCGGCTGCCCTACACGGCGAACCTCGCGGTGGCCGCGCTGATCCTGTCGGTGGTGTTCGGGGTGGTCATCGGGGTGATCACGGCGCTCAAGCGCGGCCGCTGGCAGGAACGCGTGCTCATGCCGATCGTGCTCGTCGGACAGGCGATGCCCGCGTTCTGGACCGGGCTGCTGCTCGTGCTCGTGTTCTCGGTGGCGCTGCGCTGGCTGCCGTCCACCGGGTACGACGGGCCGCTTTCGTTGCTGCTGCCCGCTGTCACGCTCGCCTCGCTGTCCGCCGCGGCGATCGCCCGCGTGACGCGCGGCGCGGTGCTGGAACAGCTGTCACAGGACTACGTGCGCACCGCGCGGGCCAAGGGCTCGAGCACCACGCGGCTCGTGCTGCGCCACCTCGCGCGCAACAGCGCGATCCCGGTGCTCACCGTCGCGGCGCTGGAGCTGGCCAACCTGCTCGGCGGCGCGGTGGTGACCGAGGTGATCTTCGCGTGGCCGGGCATCGGCCAGCTGACGATCCAGTCGGTGTCGGCGCGCGACTTCCCGGTGGTGCAGGCGATCGTGCTGTTCGCCTCGGCGGTCTACATCGTGATCAACCTGCTCACCGACCTGCTCTACGGCGTGATCGACCGGCGCGTCGCCACCGGTGCCCGAGGAGGTGCGGCGTGAAGCGGCGGGCGATCGTCATTCCCCTGGTCGTACTCGCGATCTACGTGCTGGCCGCGGTGTTCGCGCCGCTGCTGGCCCCGTTCGACCCGGACAAGGTCACGCTCGCGCAGCGGCTGCTGCCCCCGGGCGCGCACCACTGGCTCGGCACCGACGCGCTCGGGCGCGACGTGGCATCCCGCGTCATCTACGGCACCCAGGTCTCGCTGCTCGTCGCAATCGGTGCCGTCGTGGCCGGCGGGGTGGTCGGCGTCGCGCTCGGCGTGCTCGCGGGCTGGCGCGGCGGCTGGCTCGGCGCGGTGATCATGCGGGTGGTCGACATCGTGCTCTCGGTGCCGTTCTTCCTGCTGGCGATCCTCGTGGTCGCGGTGCTCGGGCCGAGCCTGCTCAACGTGGTGGTGTGCCTGGCGCTCGTGCGCTGGCCGCGCTACGCCCGCGTCGCCCATTCCGCGACGCTGCAGGCGCGCGCCCGCGGGTTCGTCCGCGCGGCCACGGCGACGGGCGCGCCCGCGTGGTGGATCGTGCTGCGGCACGTGCTGCCCGAGGTGCTGCCGGTGTCCATTGTGGTCGCCACGCTGGAGCTGGGCCTGATGGTGATCTACGAGGCCTCGCTGTCGTTCCTGGGTCTCGGCGTGCAGCCGCCCACCGCGTCGTGGGGCTCGATCCTGTCCGACGGCCAGCAGTACATCGCTTCGGCGTGGTGGCTGGCGACCTTCCCGGGCATCGCGTTGTTCCTGCTCGTGCTGGCCGTGAACCTGCTGGGTGATGCGGCCCGCGACCGGCTGGACCCGGCGAAACGCGCCGAGCTGCCGCGCCCGCGGCTCCTTCGACGGATGGCGAGGCAGACCGCATGATCCCCGACTACCGAGGCGAGTTCACCGGCAAGCGCGTGGTCATCACGGGCGCGGCCGGGTTGATCGGCACGTGGACGGCCGAGGCCTTCCACGCCGAGGGCGCCGAGTTGGTGTTGTCCGACAACCGGCCCGAGCCGGTGCGGGAGCTGGCGAAGCGACTGGGCGCCCACGCGGCGGTGGCCGACCTGACCACCGGCGCCGGCGTGGAAGAACTGATCGCGGCGATCGACGACCGCTGGCCGACGGCCGACATCCTCGTCAACAACGCCGGCATCTACCCGCGCACGCCGGTCGCCACCACCGAGCGTGAGACCGTGGAGACGATCTTCGCCGTCAACGTCCTCGCGCCCTACCAGCTCGCGCGGCACGTGATCGCGACGATGGCCGCCACCGGCACGCAGGGCTGCATCGTCAACCTGTCGTCCGGCGCGGCGAAACGCCCGACCCGCACCGGCGGCGTCTACTCCGCGAGCAAGGCGGCGCTGGAGATGCTCACCCGGTCGCTCGCCCTCGAAACGGGTGAGGCCGGGATCCGCGTCAACAGTGTGGGCCCCGGGTTCGCGCCCGGAAGCGAGGTCAGCGAGCTGCCCGACGAGCACGTCGCCAAGATGCGCCGGGCGATCCCGCTCGGGCGCACGTCCGGGCCCGCCGACGCGCCGTCGGCGATCCTCTGGCTGTGCTCCAGCGCCGCGTCGTTCGTCACCGGCACCACCCTCGACGTCGACGGCGGCCGCACCGCCGGCGACTTCACCCCGTCCGGAGGTGCGTCGTGACCTACCCCTGGCCCGGTGGCGCCCGCGCGGCCGTGTGCTTCACGCTCGACTTCGACGGCGAATCGCCCCACCTGTGGCGCACCCGCGAAAACCCGCCCGCCTCCGTCGGTGAGCTGGAGCAGCGGCGCTACGGGCCGCGGCGCGGGATCCGCAACCTGCTGTCCATGATGGACAACCTGCACCTGCGGGCGACGGTCTTCGTGCCCGGCTGGATCGCCGACCGCTACCCGGAGCAGGTGGCCGAGGTCCACGCCCGCGGCCACGAGCTGGCCCTGCACGGCTGGTGCCACGAGGCACCGACCGGCCTGACGCGCGACGAGCTGCGCCGCACGCTGACCCGCGCCGCGGACACGCTCACGGCGATCACCGGCGAACGGCCGGTCGGCTACCGCTCCCCCAGCTGGGACATGACCACCGACGTGTTCCCGGTCCTGCACGAGCTCGGCCTGACGTACGACAGTTCGCTGATGGGCGACGACCGTCCGTACCTCGTCGACGACCTCGTGGAGGTCCCCGTCGACTGGGCCACCGACGACGCGCCCTACTACCGCTACGTCGGCGGGGATCCGCGGCCACCCGCGACCACGCCCGAAGTGCTGGCCGGCTGGGCCGCGGAGATCGCGGCGGCGAAGAAGCTCGGGTCGCTGTGCATGATCACCGTCCACCCATGGCTGTCGGGCCGGCCCGCCCGCGTGGCCGCGCTGGAAGCACTGCTCGCCCCCGTCGTTGCCGACGCCGGGCTGGCCACCCCCACCACCGGTGAGCTCGCCGCGCACCACCGCGAGCACGGCACCGGATACGAAGTCCCCCTCGGAGAGTTGGGCAGGCCCGGTCATGACTGAGCTGCTGGAAGTACAGGACCTGAAAGTGTCGTTCGGCGCGGGCCGTGAAGCCGTGCGCGGGGTCGACCTCACTGTCGGCCGCGGCGAAACCCTCGCCGTGGTCGGGGAATCCGGCTGCGGCAAGAGCCTCACGGCGCTGTCGCTGCTCGGCCTCGAACCGGCCGCCGCGCAGGTGACGGGGTCGGCGACACTCGGCGGCACGGAGCTCATCGGCCGCGGCGAACGCGAGCTGCGGCGCCTGCGCGGCACCCGCGCGGCGATGATCTTCCAGGACCCGATGAGTTCGCTGAACCCCACGACCCGCATCGGCACGCAGATCGCCGAGGTGCTGGCCATCCACACGCCGATGCGGCGCTCGGCGCGGCTGCGCCACGCCGTGGAGCTGATGGAGTCGGTCGGCATCACCGACGCCGCGGCGCGGGCGCGGCAGATGCCGCACGAGCTGTCCGGCGGCATGCGCCAGCGCGTGATGATCTCGATCGCGCTGGCCGGCAGCCCCGAGCTGCTCATCGCGGACGAGCCCACGACGGCGCTCGACGTGACCGTGCAGGCCCAGGTCCTCGCGCTGCTGCGGGAACGCACGCGGGACACCGCGCTGCTGTTCATCACGCACGACATGGGTGTGGTCGCGGAGATCGCCGACCGCGTCGCGGTGATGTACGCGGGGAAGGTCGTGGAGACCGGCACCGTGCGCGAAGTCCTCGAAGCCCCGCGCCACCCCTACACCGCGGCGCTGCTGCGCTCGGTGCCCGATCCCGACCGCCCGGCGGCCGGGGAACTGCCCACCATCCCCGGGCAGGTCCCCGCCGTCGGCGCGGTGCTCGAAGGCTGCCCGTTCCGCCCGCGCTGCGACCACGCCGACGACACCTGTGCCACGGCCCCGGCGCTCGTCGACGGCGTCGCGTGCTGGCACCCGGTGTCCTGCGAATCCCAGGAGGTGGCGTGATGACGGATCTCGTGGTCGCGGAAGGACTGGTCAAGCGCTTCGCCGTGCGCGGCGGCACGATGGCCGCCGTCGACGGCGTGAGCCTGCGCGTCGAGCAGGGCACCACGCTCGCGCTCGTCGGCGAGTCCGGCTGCGGGAAGTCGACCACCGGGCGGCTGCTGCTCGCGCTGGAGCGCCCGGACGAGGGCAGCGTGGAGGTCGCCGGGCAGGCCGTGCACTCGATCGGCAAGAAGCAGCTGCGCGAGCTGCGGCGCACGATGCAGCCGGTGTTCCAGGACCCCTACGACTCGCTCAACGGCCGTATGACCGTCGGGCAGATCGTCGCGGAACCCCTGCGCGTGCACCACTTCCGCGGCGATCTCGACGCACGCGTGCGGGAGCTGCTCGAAGCCGTCACGCTCGCGCCGGAGCTCGCGCAGCGCTACCCCCACGAGCTCTCGGGCGGGCAGCGCCAGCGCGTGGCGATCGCGCGGGCCATCGCGCTCGACCCGGAGTTCCTCGTGTGCGACGAGCCGGTGTCCGCGTTGGACGTCTCGGTGCAGGCGCAGGTGGTGAACCTGTTGCGGCGCCTGCAGGACGAGCGCGGGATCACGTACCTGTTCATCAGCCACGACCTCGCGCTGGTGCGCCACCTGGCTCACCGCGTGGCCGTGATGTACCTCGGGCGGATCGTGGAGGAGGGCGAGACCGAGGAGCTGTTCGCCGACCCGCGCCACCCGTACACGCAGCTGCTGCTCGCCGCCGCGCCCCGGCCGCGGGTGCGTGACCACGACCGGCAGGAGCCGGTGGAGCAGCTCGGCGAGGCCACGAGCGCACTGTCGCGATCGGACGGGTGCTCGTTCGCCCCGCGGTGCCCGCTGGCGACGGACCGCTGCCGCACCGAGGATCCCGCGCTGCGGCCGCTCGCGGACTCGCGCGCCGCGGCGTGCCACTACGCCGAGACCGCGCGGGTCGGGGTCGCATGATCACTCGCGACGCGTACGGAATCCCTTCGGTGGTGGCGGAAACCGAGGATCAGGCGTGGTTCGAGCTCGGCCGCGCCGCCGCCGAGGACCGGCTGTGGCAGCTGGAGTACGACCGCCGCCGCGCGGCCGGGCGGTGGGCCGAGGTCGTGGGCGAGCCGGCCGTGGCCGCCGACCGGCTCGCCCGCCGGCTGCGCCTCGCCGACGCCGCCGACCGCGACCTGGCCGCCATGGATCCCGCCACGCTCGCGACGTTCGAGCACTACGCGGCGGGCGTCAACGCCCACGTCGCCGAGCGCGGCACCGGCGTCGAGCACGACCGCGGCGGCATCGGCTGGGAACCGTGGACACCGAGGGATTCGCTGCTGATGTTCAAGATCCGCCACGTGCTGATGGGCGTGTGGCAGTACAAGATCGCCCGCGCGGTGCTGCGTGCGACGGCCGGCGCCGAGGCGGCCGCGAAGCTGGATCCACGGCCGCTGCCGGGCATGCGCGTGACGGTGCCGCCGCTGGGCCGGGTCGGCGACGCCCGCGCGAACCTGTTCGAGCAGGCCCGCGCCGACGTCGAGGCGGCGGCCGAGCACCTCGGGTTCCTGAGCGAGTCCGAGGGCGGGTCCAACGCGTGGGTGCTCGGACCGAGCCGCACCGCCAGCGGGAAACCGTTGCTGGTCAACGACTCCCACCGCGCGCTGGACGTGCCGAACACCTACTGGCAGGCCCACGTGCGCTGCCCGGAGTTCACCGTGTCCGGCGCGACGTTCCCTGGCCTGCCGGGCTTTCCGCACTTCGGCCACAACGGCCGCGTCGGCTGGGCCATCACCAACGCCGCAGCCGACGCGCAGGACCTCTACGTCGAGCACTTCCGCGGCGAGCAGGTGCGCACGGCCGACGGCTGGGCGGAAGCGTCGGTGCGCGACGAGGTCATCCACGTGCGCGACGGCGAGGACCGCGTCGAACGCTGCTGGCTGACCCCGAACGGTCCCGTGGTGCACGGCGACCCCGCGAGCGGGGCGGCCCTGTCACTGCGCTGGACGGCCACCGACGGCGCGTGCGAGCAGTTCGGCGTGCTGCGCCGGATGCTCCTCGCCCCCGACGTGCACACGCTGCTCGACGCGCAGGACGGCTGGGTCGACCCGGTCAACAACCTCCTGGCCGCCGATGGCGACGGACACATCGGTTACCTGCTGCGCGGACAGCTCCCGGCGCGCGACAACCACGCCGCCACGCAACTGCCGGTCCCCGGCTGGGAGACCACCCACCGCTGGCGCGGCCGCGTGCCGTTCGGCGAGATGCCGCGGACGGAGGACCCGCCGGAAGACCTCATCGTCACGTCGAACAACACGGTCACCGCCGCCACGCGCCCGGTCATCTCCCACGCGGTCAACGACTCCTACCGCGCCGAGCGCATCCACGAGCTGGCCGCCGCGGCCGGCCCCGCGACGGCCGAGGACATGCGCGTGTGGCAGGGCGACACGACGTCGGTCGCGGCCCGGCGCTGGGCGGAGCTGCTCGACGGACGCGGACCGTTCACCGGCGACGCAGAGCGGGCCCGCGCCGTGCTCGTGGCCGGCCGCGGGGACCTCGGCCCCGGCGAGACCACCGGGCTCGTGCACGCGTGCTTCCGCCGCGAGGTCGCCGCGCGCGTGCTGGACGCTGAGCTCGGCGCGGACACGCGGGCGTGGCTGATGAAGTGCGGGCTGCCGGGCATGCCCGTGGTGCTGCGCCGTTGGTTCGCGAGCCTGACCTGGCCGCGCGAGGGCACCTGGCCCGCCGAGCGGCTCGGCGACGACCTGCTCGCCGACGCGCTCGCCGCGGCCTGGCGCCGCGTGGCGGAGACGGGCCCGCGGCCGTGGGGCGAGGTCCACCGCACGGCGGCGAGGCACCCGCTGCACCCCGTGGTCGGCGCGGAGTTCGACCCGCCCGCCGTCGGCATCGGCGGGGACAACGAGACGATCCAGAACGGCGCCTACGGCTGGGCCCCGGGCGGGCGGTTCGACATCACCAACCTGTCGGTGTACCGGCAGGTACTCGATCTGGCCGAGCTCGGCGCCGCCGGCTGGGTGATTCCCGGCGGAGCGTCCGGCTCGCCCGGTTCGGCGCACTATTCTGACCAGCTGGTCGCGTGGCAACGGCACGAGCTCGTCCCGATGCACCCACCCGCGACCACGGCAGCCGCAACGGACACAGCCACGAACGAGGAGCCGCGACCCGGTGACTGACCAGCCCCCCGAACCGGCCAGCCTGGTCCGCACCGCGTACCGGGCGATCCGCGAGGCTGTGCTGGACCGGCAGCTGCTGCCCGGCGAGCGGGTGACCGTACGGCCGCTGACCGAGCGCCTCGGCATCTCGCCGACGCCGGTCAAGGCCGCGCTGGCCATCCTCGAACGCGAGGGATTCCTCGTGGCGCGGCAGCATTCGGGGTACTTCGTGGCCGAGCTGACCGTGGCCGACATGCGCGACATCTACGAGCTGCGCTCCGCCGTCGACACGCTCGCCGCGCGCGACATCGCCCGCACGCAGCCGGCCGAGCTGCTCGCCCGGCTGGCCGAGCTCGTCGAGGGCCAGCACGCCGCCTTGGCCGCCGGCGACGTGCCACGCTACGCCGAGCTCGACCGGGAGTTCCACGCCCTGATCTGGCAGGGCTCGGCCAACCGCCGCCTGCTGGCCATCGCCGATCTGCTCGGCGCGCAGCTGCAGCTGGGCCAGAACGTGACGATCACCGTCCCCGGCCGCCCCGAGGCGAGCCTCGACGAGCACGGGGAGATCCTGGACGCGCTGCGCTCCGGCGACACGGCGGCAGCGGAACAGGCGACGCGCCGGCACGTCACCCAGGTCATCCGGGCCTTGGAGTCGGCGCTCCCGTCCTGACGACACACGGAGGTGGAGCACGTGGACTTCGGGTTGACCGAAGACCAGGAAGCACTGCGCCGCGGCGCCCGCGAGCTGGCGGCGAAGTTCCCCGACGAGTACTGGGCCCGCTGCGACGCCGAGGGTGAGTTCCCGTGGGACTTCTACACCGCGTTCGCCGACGCCGGCTGGCTCGGCATCGCGATCCCCGAGCAGTACGGCGGCGGCGGGCTCGGGATCTTCGAAGCCGCGCTGCTGCTGGAAGAAGTCGCCGCGTCCGGCGCCGGGATGAACGGGTGCAGCACCATGCACCTCACGATCTTCGGCCTCAACACCATCGTGAAACACGGCAGCCCCGCGCTGCGTGAGGAGATCCTCCCCCGCGCCGCCGACGGCTCGCTGCACGTCTGCTTCGGTGTCACCGAGCCCGACGCCGGCACCGACACCACGCGCATCCGCACCTTCGCCCGCCGCGACGGCGGTGCCGACGCGGACTACGTGATCAACGGCCGCAAGGTCTGGATCACCAAGGCCGGCCAGTCGCAGAAGATGGTGCTCATCGCGCGCACCACGCCGCTCGAGGAGGTCGAGCGGCCCACGACGGCATGTCGCTGTTCCTCGTGGACGTCGATCCCGAAGCGATCACGCTGACCGCGATCCCGAAGATGGGCCGCAACGCCGTCAGCTCCTACGAGGTCGCGATCGACGACCTGCGCGTGCCCGCGTCGGCCCGCATCGGCGAGGAGGGCCAGGGCTTCCGCTACCTGCTCGACGGCCTGAACCCCGAACGCATCCTGCTCGCCCACGAAGCCCTCGGCCTCGGCCGCGCCGCCGTGGACCGCGCCGTGGCCTACGCGCGCGAGCGCATCGTGTTCGACCGGCCGATCGGGCAGAACCAGGGCATCGCGTTCCCGCTCGCCGAAGCCCGGACCCGCCTCGACGCCGCCGGGCTCATGGCCCGCAACGCCGCCTGGCGCTACGACCAGGGCCTCTCGTGCGGGCGCGAGGCCAACATGGCCAAGTGGCTCTGCGCCGACGCCGGGTTCCAGGCCGCCGACCGCGCGATGCAGACCCTCGGCGGCATGGGTTACGCGAAGGAGTACCACGTCGAGCGCTACTTCCGCGAAGCCCGCCTGCTGCGGATCGCGCCGGTGAGCCAGGAGATGGTGCTGAACTACGTCTCCACCCACGTGCTCGGGCTGCCCAAGTCGTACTGACACGCGAAAAGCGGTCCCGCCCGGGTGGCTCCCCGGGCGGGACCGCTTTTCGCTGGTGCGCCTAGATCTTGGGCAGAGCCACGTCGTTCACCGTGGCCTGGCCCGCCATCACCTTCACCTGCCGGAACTGCGGCTGGTACCCGTTGGCGGCCACGGTGACCATCAGCGGGTTGTAACCCTTGTCCAGCCACAGCCGGTAGTGGCCCTGCGCGTCGGTCTTGAGGGTGTACGACACCTCGCCGCACACTCCGTTGTGGACCATCGTGCACACCTGCACCGTGGCGTCGGCCACCGGCGCGCCCGACGCGGAGTCGGTGACCGTACCCGAAAGCTCACCCCAGGCCTTGGGGGCCGCGGCCTGCAGCGTGACGGGCAGGGCCGCCACCGCGTAGGGCGAGTCGGTGTCGAGCGCGATCGTCGCCGTGTACTTGCCGGGCTGGGTGACCTTGCCGGAGTCGACGGTCACCGCGACCTTCGCGATGGCGCCGGGTGCGAGGTCCAGCTCGGTGCTGCCTTCGGAGAGCCAGCCGGCGTCGTCGTCACCGCACTGGTCGTAGCCCGGCAGCATCGCCGTGGTGCGCAGCGCCGGCACGAACGAACCGACCTGGTAGAGCGCACACGCCCCGCGTCCGCCGCCGTAGTACTCCTGCGGCAGGTCCGGCAGCGACGACCACCTGTCGCTCACCGGGTCGTACTCGATGGTGTGCGCGGTCTCGCCGGCCTGGGAGACGACCGTGCCGGTGCCGGTCTCGCCACCGGCGAGCTGCAGGCGGCCGTTCGCCCCGCTGTAGGCCATCTGGGAGACCTCGTACGGTGCGTCGGCCACCTTCGTCCACGCGGCGCTGCCCGGCTTGAACACATAGGTCGACTTGATGTTCGTGACGCCACCGAGGTACCCGCCGGCGCACACGATCTCACCGTGGATACCGGCGCAGGCCGCGTCGCTCTCGGCCTCCGGGTAGTCGGGCAGTGCCGACCAGGCGTTGCGCACCGGGTCGTAGACGAACACCGTCTTCACCGGGTCCTTGCCGCACACGCTCGCGCAGCCGCCGACCACGTACAGCTTCCCGCCGAGCGTGGCGGCGGTGGCGCCGTAGAGCTTCGCCGGCAGGTCCGCCAGCCGCGACCAGGTGTTCGTCTGCGGGTGGTAGGCGTACGTCGTGGACAGGAGGCCGGGCATCCCGGCCCCGCCGACGACGTACAGCGAACCGTCCAGGAACGCCGCCGCACCACGCATCACCGGCTCCGGCATGTCCGCGATCGGCGACCACGCGGCGGTGACCGGGTCGTACACGTAGCTGCGGGCCGAGGGCGAGAGCATGTGCATGGGCATGCCGCCCGCGCTGTAGATCTTGCCCTGGTAACCGCCGAGCGCGCTTTGGTAGGTGAACTCCGGGACGTTCGCCATCGGCTGCCAGCCCGCCGCCGCCGACGGGTCGACCCCGGTGAACCCGGTGACGTGCTCGCCGAGCGACACGTGCACCGGTGCCGTGCCGGTGTTGGTGAGCTTCACCGTCTGGTTCGCGACCTGGCCCATCGTCTTGCTCACGGTCAGCGCGGTCGAACCGACCGCCAGCTGCCCGGCCTTGAGCTTGACGTCCAGGCGGGCCACGGAGTTCAGGCCGGTCGTCGTCGACAGCGCCGGTGACGAGTACCGCGGCAGGCTCGCCGTGTACTGGTGCGCACCGGTGGTGTCGAACAGCTCGTAGAAACCGTCCGCCAGGGCGGCGTCGTCCGGGGTGGGCGAGCTGACCGCGGAGCGGGCCGCGGCGGCCGAGTCGGCCACCGTGACGTCGTCGAGCGGCCGGCCGTTGTTGGCGTCGGTGACCACACCCGCGACCAGGCCGCCTTCGCCGGCCGTGCACGAACCGACGACCACGTCGTCCAGCTCCGCGAGCGAGTTCCCGGCACCCTGGAAGTGGAACCGCACGCGCACGGAGTCCTTGCCCGCGGCCTGCGGCAGCGGGATCGACACCTGCGTTTGCACGAGGTCGGTGGTGTGGTGCGCCAGCGGGCTCCACGTGGCACCGCCGTCGAGGGACAGATCGGCGTCGAACGCGCTGTTCCCGTCCGGCACGTACACGCCGCCGAACGACAGCACCGGGGCGTCGTCGCCGGTCAGGTCGAGGACCGGCGAGAGGAACGTGGTGTCCTCCGCCTTGCCGTCGCGGGTGATCGGGCTGGCGAGCGCGTAGTTGCCGCTGCTGATGAAGTTGAACAGCTCGATGCCGTTGTCGAACGTCCAGCCCGTCGAGGCTGGGTCGGCGTTCGTCACGGTCCACCCGTCCTTCGGGGTGGTGCCGAGCCAGCCGTCGAAGTGCGTCAGCGCGGCGTGGCCGTAGCCGAGCGCGGTGCACGCGTTCGGGTCGACGGCGGCGGTGAAGTTCTGCCGCACGCCCGAATCGGCGACGGTCACCTGCTTGTCGATCTGCTGGTAGCCGGGCTGCACCGCGGAGACGTGCAGCTGGTAGGCCGCGCCCTGCGGCAGGTCGACGCTGTACTTGCCGGAGAACGGGTCGGTGTAGATCGCGCCGCCGGGGTAGCCGTCGACGGTGATCTTCGCGTACAGCGGCCAGCCGTGGCCGGAGCCGTCGGTCACGGTGCCCGACACGGCCTGGGTGGCGATCTTCGCGACGGCGTAGTCGGACGTGGCGGCCTGACCGTCCACGATGGACAGTTCGCCGCTGCCGTTCTCGTAGCCGAAGCGGGTGACCGCGAGCTGGTAGGAGTCGGCGGCGACGGCCAGGTGGTAGGCGCCCTGGGCGTCGGTCGTGGCGTGGTAGACGTTGCCGGTGGCCTTGCCGGTGGCGGTCACCGTGGCGCCGGCGACCGGCGTGCCCGCGGTGTCGCGGACGTGGCCGTCGACCGTCCCTTGTGGAGTGTAGGCGAGGGTCGCGACGCCGTGGGGCGAGCCGAGACCGGTCGGGCCGTCCCAGCCCGGGCCGGCGGTGCACAGGACCGTGGCGCACGAACCGTTGGTGCCCTGGGTGACGTCGTAGAGGTCGTTGCCGTGGTTGAAGTAGGCGTAGGTCGCGGGGTTCGTGCCCGGCCGCGGGTCGCCGGCGAGGGCGAACATCGAGGCGATCAGCGGCGACGACAGGCTCGTGCCGCCCACCTGGCCCCAGCCGCCGGACTTGCCGGAGTCGTAGATCGCGAAGCCGCTCGCCGGGTCGGCGACGGCGGAGACGTCGGCGATGGCGCGGTTCGCGCAGCCGGTGGCGAGCTCCTGCTGGTACTCGGGCTTCGGCTCGTACGGGGAGCAGCCGGAGCCGGCGTCGGGTTCGCCGGGTCGCGGTAGAGGTTCGTGCCGCCGGCGGCGACGACGTTGGGGTTGGCGGCGGGCCAGTCCTGCAGGCCGTAGGCGTGGTCACCGGTGGAGGCGACCATCGCGACGCCGGGCACGGTGTAGTGCGAGTCGAGCGTGCCCTCTTCGGGGTCCTCGCCGTCGATGCCGTAGGAGTTCGAGACGAACTTCGCGCCCAGGCGCACGGCGGTGTCGACCCCGACCACGATGTCGTACGGGCTCGTGGAAGCGCCCTCGACGAGCAGGATGTGGCACGCGGGGCAGGCGGCCGAGACGGCGTCGAGGTCGAGCGCGGTCTCCTGCGCCCAGCCGTCGTCGTCGGCCGGGTAGTTCACGCCGCCGTTCTGGTCCACCTTGCGGAAGCAGCCGTTGTCCGTGGTGCACGGCGGGAGGCCGTACTGCGCGCGGTACACGGCGAGGTCGGCCTCGGCGTGGGAGTCGCCGAGCGCGTCGATGATGGCGACGGTCTTGCCCGCGCCGCCGTCGGGGAGGTCGTAGGCGGCCTTGATGTCGGCCGGGCCGAGCGAATCCGGCAGCGGGCCGGCGTTGCTGGTCAGGGGGCGCAGGTCCGTGCCCGCCTTGAACAGCGAGTTGCACGTGACGGTGTGCGGCTTCGGCTTGGCGGGGTTGCAGCCGGTCGGGGCGTAGAGCGCCTTGGGCGCCTTCGCGGCGGTCTTGCCCGTGGCCGTCCGGGTGGCCTTGTCGGCGGCGACGGGCTTCGCGTCGCCGGAGGTGTTGGCGGCGTCGAGCACGGCCTGCCCGGCGGCTGCGGCTTGGGCCGGGGCTTCCGCGGACGTCTGCGGTGGGGTTGTGCCGGGTTGGAGGCCGGGTTGGGTGGTGCCGACGACCAGCGCCAGGCCGGCCAGCACCGGGAGGATGAGCGCCAGCAGGCGCCCCCGGGGGACTCTCAAGGGATGACCTTTCCGTTCGCCCGGGCAGTCACAGGGGTTCGTACCCCGCGGGCAGGTCGCGCCCGCCTTCGTCGGCTGCCCGGTCGGACCGATCGCCGGACGCCGGTGCGGCGTCGGCGCGATCCTCGGTGGTGGGGTGGGGATCGGTTCCCGCGCCGGGCCGGGGTTCCGCGCTGCCGTCCACCGGACAGCCATCGCCGGGTCTCGTCGCGTTCACCGGCGAAGTATCGGGGCGCACACGCTCGGTTCGCGATTGGGCGGATGACCTAATCTCGCGGACCGCGCTTGCTTAGTCCACGCCTTGGTTCAGTCCGTCGTCGCCGGGGTGATGCCGGCCTGGGTGGCGCTCACGGCCAGCGCCGTGCGCGAGGAGACGCGGTGTTTGCGCATCGCGGAGTTCAGCTGGGCCGCCACGGTTTTCGGGGAGCGGGACAGGGCCTGGGCGATCTCCGGGGTGGTGAGACCGGTCAGCAGGAGGCGCACGACTTCCAGCTCGCGCGGGGACAGCTGGTCGCCGTAGCCGCGACGGCCGCCGCGCCAGACGGGGGGCGCGGGGAGCTGGGCGCGGATCCGGGAGGCGAGGGCGGAGGCGCCCAGGGCGACGCAGTCGGCGAGCACCGATTCCAGCTGCTCCACCGCGGCGGCGCGAGAACCGCCGGCCGGCAGGCACGCTGCTGCGCGCTCGCGGGCGAGCAGGGCGTCGTACGGGCGCGGCAGAGCGGCCCACGCGGCGGCGGCGTCGGCCCACTCGCGCGCGGCGCCGGCGTGGTCGCCCGTGGCCTCCGTGAGCAGCGCCCGGCAGCAGTGGATCGCGCCCGTCCCGCCGGGGTGACCGGCGGCGAACTCGGCCACCAGCGCCGAGGCCTCGGCGACCCGGCCGGCCGCGAGCAGCGCCTCCACCCGCACCGGCGCCAGTTCGGCCGCCCACAGCCAGATCTGCTTGCGCACCACCACGGCCATCGGTTCCTCGGTGACCGCCAGCGCCCGCTCCGGGCGGCCGGCCGCCAGGTGCAGCCGGGCCAGCGCCGCCGCCGGTTCGAGCGGCATGTCGACAATCCCGCGTTGCCGGGCGGCGTCGAGCACCAGCGTGAGCTTGCGCTCGACCTCGGCCTCGCCGCCGGGCTCGGTGGCCGACTGCAGCAGCGCGCCCACCAACGTCGTGTCCAGCTGGATCAGCGGTTCCTCCGCGAGGTCCGCGAACTCGGCGACCCGGGCGGCCAGCCCGGTCCACGCGCCGGTCAGCCAGTCGAGCCGGATCAGCGTGGCGAGCCCCATGTCGCGCAACCGCTGCAACCCCTGCTGCTCGGCCAGCTCGACGGACCGGGTCAGCTTGGCGCGCGCGTCGGCGTAGCGGCCCCACTGCAGCGCGGCGTCGCCGTAGTTGAGCAGGCCGCGGGTGATCTGCAGCGGGTCGTGGGCGTCGTCCGCGGGCAGGGTGTCCGCGACCGCCCAGCCGGCTTCGTCGCCCATCTCGAGCAACGCCGTCGCGCGGTCGACGGTGAACGACAGCCGCTCGCCCTCCGGCACGGCCGAGCGCACGACGGCGTCGGCGCGGTCGAGCCATTCGCGGTGCGCCTGGAGCGGCCACGACGCTCCGGCGGGCCGGCCGAGCACCGACATCGCCTGCGCCGCGGCCGCCGGGTTGTCCGCCAGATCGGGGATCGCCCTGGCGATTTCGGCGGCACCCTCGGCGTAGTCGCCGGCGTGCATCAGCAACCGGCCCAGCTGGCTGCGGATCTCCGCGCTCTCGCGCCGGTCGAGCACGGCGCTGTCGAGCACCCCGCGCACCGTCCGCACGAGATCGACCCGGCCGAGATAGCCGGTGAACGCGAACAGCGGCGTCTTGCGCGTGAGCCGCGCCACGGCCGTCGGCGGCAGCGCGGGCGAGGCGAGCAGGCCGTGCAGAAAGGACACAGCGGTGTGGTGGTCGCCGGACGCGAGCGCGAGATCCGCCGCGCGTTCCGCGTACTCGCACCACTTCTCCGTCTCGCCGGCTTCGCGGAAGTGGTGCGCCAGCACGGCGACCGGCGCCGGATCCCAAGCGGACAGCGCCTTGCCCGAACGCCGGTGCAGCTCGCGGCGTTCGCGCCCGCCGATGCCGTCGTACACGGCCTTCGCCGCCAGCAGGTGCCGGAAGCCGAGGCGCCCGCGGTCGTCCTCGACGAGCAGCCCGCTGCGCGCCGCCTCGTCGATCGCGACGCCCGCCCGCGTGGCCGGCAGCCCGCAGACCTCGACGACGTCGCGCTCGGCCGCGGGGGTCGCGAGCACCGCGCACGCCCGCAGCACCGCCTGGGCGTCGGTGGTGAGCCGCACGAGCCGTTCGGCCAGCGCGTCGCGGATCGTCGGCGGCACCGCGATCTCGGTGAGCGAACGCCGGATCCACTCGCCGCCCTGGCGGATGAGGTCGGCGCGGTCGCGCAGCAGCCGGACGGACTCCTCGAGCGCGAACGGGATCCCGTCGGTGTGCCGGTGCAGGAACCGCGCGAACGGCTCCGACACGCGCTCGTCGCCCAGCATGGACGAGACCAGCTGCGCGGTCTGCGCCACGTCGAGCGCGCCGAGGGTGATGCGCGGGTAGCGCGAGGAAAGCCGCAGCAGCAGGCTGTCGTCGCCGACCTCGTCGGGCCGGTAGGTGAGCACCAGTCCCGGCCGCGGCTCCTGCCGGGCGGCGAGGAACAGCAGGAACTCCAACGTGGTCTCGTCGGCCCAGTGCACGTCTTCGACCACGAGCACGTCGACGCCGATCCGGTCGAGCAGCTCGGCCAGCGCGCGCAGCAGCCGGTGCCGCGCCGCGCCCGCGTCGGCCAGCGCCTCCGGGGCAGGCGGCAGGTCCCACTCCGGGAACAACGGCCGCAGCGTGCCGGCCAGCGGGCTCAGCCGCAGGCCGGCCACCCCCGGACGCGCCTGGCGCAGCGCGTCGACGATCGGGCCGAGGGTGAGCGCCTCCCGCAGCGGTGGGCAGCGCGCGACGAGGACGCCGGGCTCCGGCAGCAGCTCCCGCACGAGCCGGCTCTTGCCGATGCCCGCCTCGCCCGAGACCAGCACCACGCCCGGCGGCGACGCGAGCGCGGCGGCCAGGCGGGTGAGCTCGTCGTCGCGGCCGATGAGCCGGGGCGTGCCGACCGCGGGGAGATCACGCCCGTCCGCTGCCACGCCTGCCCCCGCTCGCCTCGCCGATCACCGCTGGATTCTCGGCACGTCGGCCCCGCGCGGGCAAGCGATCCGGACCGTGATTCACACTGCTGTCACACGTTTCCGACAAAAACCGACACGACGAGGGCAAGTGGCGCAGGCGGCGTCGGCCGATCGGCGCAACCGTCCGAAGTGGACCGCTCAGGACGAGGGCGCGATCTCCGCGGAGTCGCTGAGCCGCAGCTTGCGCCGCGCCCGCTGGAAGAACGTGGTGCGGCCCAGCCGCACGACGCGGGCCGCGCTCGGGCGGGCGCACAGTTCGATGCACTCGCCGGGCTGCACGTAGCCCTCGACGATCCCGTCGACCTCCACCGCCAGCCGGCCGCTGTTGGGCAGCACCTCGAGCGCCAGCGTGTCGTCGACCGAGAGCACCACGCCGCGGCCGTACGCGGAGTGCGGCGCGGCCGGCGTGACCAGCAGCGCCTCCACGGCGGGGCTCGTGATCGGGCCGCCGGCGGAGAAGCTGTAGGCCGTGGAACCGGTGGGCGTCGCGACGATGACCGCGTCGGCCGCGTAGCTCACGAACTGCTCCTCGTTCACCCGCACCGCGACCAGCGCCGAGCCGTCGCCGGGCACGCGGACCACGGCGACGTCGTTGAACGCCGTCACCGTCCGGCCGCCGATCACCGCGTCGACCGCCAGGCGCGGCTCGACGGTGAACTCGTGCGCGTCGATCATGGACAACGCACCGGGCAGGTCGGGCACGTCGACTTCGGCGAGGAAGCCGAGCTTGCCGAGGTTCACGCCGAGCACCGGGGCGCGCTGCCCGTCGGCCAGGCGCATGGCGCGCAGCATGGTGCCGTCGCCGCCGAGGCTCACCAGCAGGTCGGACTGGGTGGCGAGCTCTTCCGCCGACACCCCCACCGCCTTGCAGTCCAGGCGCACGATCTCCTCGGCGATGCCGAGGATCTTGATGCCGCGGTTCGCGGCCCACCCGAGGACGGCCTCGACCGCCGGGGCGGAGTCCCGCTTGGGGTGCAGGACCAGACCGGCCGAGTGCATGTCAGCGCTCCCGCTGGTCGAGCGGCACCGCGGATCCGGGAAGCACTGGCTGTTCGGGAAGCATGGGCCAAGTCTGCCCGGATCCGACGGCTTTGGCGAGCCCCGCCTAAGCTGGGCGTTCGTGATCGAGAGTGCGCGCGGCGCGGCCGCCAACTGGGCGGGAAACCTCACCTACGGCGCCCGCGAGGTGCTGACCCCGCGGACGCTCGACGAGGCCCGCGAGCTCGTCGCCTCCGCGACGAGGATCAAGGCGCTCGGCAGCCGCCACAGCTTCAACGACGTGGCCGACAGCCCCGGTGGCGTGCAGCTGGATCTTTCCGGTGTGTCCGGTTCGCCGTCGCTGGACGCCCGCGGCGCCACCGTGACCGTGGGCGGTTCGGTCCGCTACGGCGACCTCGTTGCCCAGCTCGACGAAGCCGGCTTCGCCCTGGAGAACCTCGCGTCACTGCCGCACATCACGGTGGCCGGCAGCGTCGCCACCGGTACCCACGGCTCGGGCGAACGCCACCGTGGCCTGGCCGCGGCCGTCTCCGCGCTGGAGTTGCTGACCGCCGACGGCTCACTGCGGACGTTCACCCGGGGCGACGCGGACTTCGCCGGAGTGGTCGTCGGCGTCGGCGCCCTCGGCGTGGTGACCCGGCTGACGCTCGACCTGGTCCCGTCGTTCACCGTGCGCCAGGACGTGTTCGACGACCTGCCGTGGGCCGCCGCCGTCGAGCACTTCGACGAGGTCCAGGCCGCGGGCTACAGCGTCAGCCTGTTCACGAACTGGGCCCGCGACGTCGTCGACCAGGTCTGGCTGAAAAACCGCGGGCCGGCCGAGGCCCCGGGCGCGCTGCCCGCCGACGTCCCTGCGTCGCTGTTCGGCGCCGCCCCCGCCGACGGACCCCGCCACCCCGCCCACGCCGCCGGCGTCCCGGCCGGCAACACCACCGCCCAGCTCGGCACCCCCGGCCCCTGGTACGACCGCCTCCCTCACTTCCGCCTCGGCTTCACCCCGAGCGTCGGCGCCGAGCTGCAGACCGAGTACTTCGTGCCGCGCGCCGCCGCCCCCGCCGCCTTCGAGGCGCTGCGCGGCATCGGCCACCGCATCGCCCCGCTGCTCCTGGTGTCCGAAATCCGCACCATCGCCGCCGACGACCTCTGGCTCAGCCCCTCGTCGGCCCGCGACAGCGTGGCGCTCCACTTCACCTGGCTCCCCCGCCAACCCGAGGTCGAGGCCCTCCTGCCCACCATCGAAGCCACCCTCGCCCCCTTCGCCCCGCGGCCCCACTGGGGCAAGCTCTTCCACGGCGAGGCCCTCGACCTGGCCTATCCGCGGCTGGCGGACTTCCGCGCCCTGGCGGAGCGCCTGGACCCCACCGGGAAGTTCCGCAACCCGTTCCTGGACCGGCACGTCTTCGCCGACTGACGCGCGGCTCAGCGCACCATCCCCGGCGTTCTCCTGATCACAGTCGGCAGCCTCAATAGAAGGCGTGTGCAACTATTGCCAGCGACGGTAGTTGTCCACGCTTCAAGAGGAGATCCCATGCCGCTCGCCCTGCTCGCGCTGGCCATCGGCGCGTTCGGCATCGGCACGACGGAGTTCGTGATCGCCGGGTTGCTGCCCGAGGTGGCCGCCGACTTCGGGGTGTCCATCCCGGCCGCGGGGTGGCTGATCACCGGCTACGCGCTGGGGGTGGCGGCCGGGGCGTTGCCCATGACCGCGCTCGGCACGCGGATGCGGCGCAAGCACCTGCTGCTCCTGCTGATGGGGGTGTTCATCGTCGGCAACGCGTTGTCGGCGGTGGCGCCGAGTTACGGCGTGCTGCTGGCCGGCCGGATCGTCGCGGCGTTGACGCACGGGGCCTTCTTCGGGGTCGGCGCGGTGGTGGCCGCGGACCTGGTCAAGCCGGAGAAGAAGGCCAGCGCCATCGCACTCATGTTCACCGGGCTGACGCTGGCCAACGTGCTCGGCGTGCCGCTGGGCACGTTCATCGGGCAGGGCCTGGGCTGGCGCGCGACGTTCTGGGTCGTCGCCGGCCTCGGCGTGCTGGGGCTGGCCGGAGTGGCGGCGCTGGTGCCGGACACCCCGCGGCCCGAGAACACGAGCATCAAGACGGAGTTCGCCGTGTTCCGCCACGCGCGGGTGTGGCTGGCCGTCGGCACGACGATCCTGGGCTTCGGGGGCGTTTTCGCGAGCTTCACCTACATCGCGCCCATGATGACGGAGGTCGCCGGTCTCCCGAGCGGCGCGGTGAGCTGGCTGCTGGTGCTGTTCGGCGTCGGGCTCGTGCTGGGCAACCTCGTCGGCGGCAAGTTCGCCGACCGCGCCCTGATGCCCACGCTCTACACCGTGCTCGTCGCACTGGCGGTGGTGCTCGCGGCGTTCGCCTTCACCGCCCACGCGGCCGTGCCCGCGATCGTCACGCTGTTCCTGCTGGGCGGCTTCGGCTTCGCGACGGTGCCGCCGTTGCAGATGCGGATGCTGGCCAGCGCCCAAGCCGCGCCGACCGTCGCGTCCGCCGTGAACATCGGCGCGTTCAACCTCGGCAACGCGCTGGCCGCCTGGCTCGGCGGCGTCGTCATCGCCGCGGGGTACGGCTACGCGTCGACCAACTGGGTCGGCGCCGCCATGACGGCGGCGGCCCTCGCGCTGGCCGTCGTCTCGGGCCGGCTGGACCGAGCCGGCACGAAAGCACTCGTGCACTGACCACAGTGGACACCGCGGGCCCGGCACCCGCGCCGGGCCCGCGGCTTCACCGTCACACCAGCTTGCGCAACCGCGGCAGGATCTCGGTGCCGTAGGCCTTCAGGAACCGCTCCTGGTCCGGCCCGGGGGCGTGGAACACCAGGTGCGTGAAGCCCAGGTCGAGGTACCGCTTGATCGCCGCCACGTGCTCGTCCGGGTCGGACGACACGATGAACCGGCTCGCGGCCCGCTCGATCGGCAGCGCGTCGGCCAGCCGCTGCATCTCGACCGGGTCCTCGACGCCCGTCTTCTCCTCCGGCTTCAACGCCAGCGCACCCCAGAACCGGGTGTCCTGCAACGCCCGGGCAGCGTCCGCGTCGAACGAGACCTTGACCTCGATCATCATGTCCACGTCGCCGACCGCCCGGCCCGACTGCTCGACACCTTCGCGCACGGCGGGCAGCAACGTGTCCGTGTACAGCGACGGCGCCTTGCCGCTCGTGGTGATGAACCCGTCACCACGCCGGCCCGCGAGCCGCGTGGCCGCCGGGCCGGAGCCCGCGATGTAGAGCGGCACCGGCACCTCCGGGCGGTCGTACACCGTGGCCTTCTCCGTGCGGTAGTGCGCGCCCTCGAAGTCCACGCGCTCCTCCGTCCACAGGCGGCGGATGAGCTCGATCGCCTCCTTCAGCCGCGCGAACCGCACCTTCGGCTCCGGCCACTCGATGCCGAGCGGCGCCTCGTTCATCGACTCGCCCGAGCCGATGCCCAGCACCACGCGGCCCGGGAACAGGCACCCGAGCGTGGCGAACGCCTGCGCGACCACCGCCGGGTGGTAGCGGAACGTCGGCGTCAGCACGCTCGTGCCGAGCACCACCCGCTCCGTCGCCGAACCGAGCGCGCCCAGCCACGGCAGCGCGGCCGGCGCGTGGCCGCCGTCGTGGCGCCACGGCTGCAGGTGGTCGCTCACGAACACCGAGTCGAACCCGTTCTCCTCGGCCAGCACGCCGTAGCGCAGCAGCTCCGCCGGCGCGAACTGCTCCGCCGATGCCTTGTACCCGAACCTCACCACTGGACTCGTCCCTTCTCAGACGCCCGCGTTCACCTTGCCGATGATCTCCGACCCGAGCAGCTCGATCTGATCGAACCACCGATCGAACTTGAACCGGAAGTCGAACACCAGGTGCTCCACCCCGGTCGCGGCGAAGCGGTCGATTTCCTCCAGAGCATCCTCCGGTGTCCCGACGATGAGCTGCCCTGAGAGATCCTTCACGGTCTCGAACTTGCCCGACGGCGGCTTCACCGCGAACTTCGCCTTGTTCGCCCAGGCCAGCAGGCCCGGGACGTTCACGTGCTTCACCGCCTCCTCGTACGTGCGCTCGATCGACGTGGGCGGGATCACGGCCACGGTCGGCATCGTGCGCCCGGCCGTCTCCGACAGCTCCCGCATCGTCGTCACGCGCTTGTCCAGCGTCGCCATCGAGATCCGGCCCGGCATCCAGCCGTCGCAGAACTCCACCGCGAGCCGCGCCGAACGCGGGGTGGCGCCGCAATACCAGAACGGTACCCGCCCGCCCAGCGGCTTCGGCTCGATCGTGATGTCGCTGAACGAGAAGTTCGCGTCCGAGTAGGTCACGTCGTTCTCGGTGAACACGCGCTTGAAAATCTCGGCGTTGGAGCGCACGAGCTCCACCCGGTCGCGCTCGCCCCACTCGATGGCCTCGAACTCGTGGTCGAACGTGCCGGCCCCGAACCCGAGGATCACGCGCGGGCCGAACAGCTGCGTCATCGTGCCCGTCATCAGGGCCGTGATCAGCGGGTGCCGGAACGGGATCAGCGAACCCGTGCCCAGCTCGATGCGCTCGGTCACGGCGCCGATGGCCGTGAGCGTGGTCAGCGCGTCGTAGAACGTGCGGTTGGGCTTCTCCATCTCGCCGTGCGGCTCGAACACCAGGTGGTCACGCACCCAGACCGAGTCGAACCCGGCCTTCTCGGCCATGATCGCGCCCTGGAGCACGTTGTCGCGCGAGGCGTGCTCGCCGAAATGCGGGAGCAGCAGTCCGAACTTCATGCGTTCTGCACCTTTCCTGACACCGCCTGCTTGCCGTGCCCGGCCTCGCCGGTCACCTTGCCGTCCGCGAACACCTCGGTGCCGCGCACGTAGGTCTGCTCGATACCGGCCGTGAGCTGCCGGCCGTCGTACGGGGTCCAGCCGATTTTCGAGAGCACGCCCTCGTTCGTGATCGTCCACGGCGCGTCGAGGTCCGCGATCACGAAGTCCGCGTCGCAGCCCGGGGTCAGCGCGCCCTTCACACCCTGCAGGCCGAACTTCGCGGCCGGCGCGCCGGCGACGAGCTCCACCGCGCGGTCGAGCGTGAGCAGGCCCTTGTTCACCGCGTCGAGCGCGAGCGGGTAGAAGTACTGGATGCCCGGCGTGCCCGTGTGGGAGCTCCACATCTGCGTCCAGCCGATCTCCTTCTCCTCGCGCGTGTGCGGCGCGTGGTCGGAGGAGAACATGTCGATCGTGCCGTCGCGCAGGCCTTCCCACACGGCTTCGCGCCCGTCGTCGGGCACCCAGTAGGACAGCGCGTACGGGCCGAGCTTCTCGACATCGTCCCAAGTGGACAGGAACGGAAGCCAGTGGTTGACCTCGCAGGTCACGTCCACGCCGTGCTCCCGGGCCCGCCGCACGGCCTCGACCGACCGGCGCGTCTGGATGTGCGCGAGGTGCACCTTGCAGCCCGACGCCTCGGCCAGGCGCAGCACGACCTCGATGGCGGTGTCCCAGATGACGCCGTTGCGCGCGGCGTAGGCCGACGCGTACCCCTGCGGCGTGTTTTCCCCGCGCGCCAGGTATTCGCCCTCGATGTAGTCCATCAGCGACTGGTCGTGTGGGTGGATGATGAAGCGCTTTCCCGTCTTGGCGATGGTGTCCATCATGCGCAGCAGGTCGCCGTGCCCGTGCATGCCGGTGCCGGCCGGGTGCGGGTAGGTGCGGCCGGTGTCCACGACCATGTAGATCTTGTAGGCGTTCACGCCCATCGCGGCCATCGGCGCGATCTCGTCGGGCTGCGTGGCCGCCGGGTTGTGGTTCCAGTCCACGATGGACTTCTCGGCGTAGAGGTCGAACACCTCGCGCAGCGTCTTCGCGGTGGTGGTCGGCGGGTTCAGGTTCGGCATCCCGAAGATCGTGGTGACGCCGCCCGCGGCCGCCTGCAGCGAAGTGGTGTAGATGTCTTCCTTGTGCTCGAACCCGGGCTCACGGGTGTGCACGTGGACGTCGACCATGCCGGGCAGCACCAGCTTCCCGGTGGCGTCGACGGTGCGGCCGACGTCGGCGACCTCGACGGAGCCGGACACGACCCCGACGACCTTGCCCTCGTTCACCAGCAGGTCGCCGTCCACGGCGCCGCCGGGCAGCTGCACCCGGCCGCCGCTCACGCGCAGATCGATGCTCATGCCTTCACCTCCACTACGGCCGGGTGTCCGCCCGGCCGGCTCGAACGCACGACCACATCGGCCGGGCGGAGATACTCCTCGAACCACGCGACGATGCGGGGCGTCGTCGCGGTCCAGTACTTGTCGTAGGCGGCGTAATGGCTCGTGTGCCGCTGCATGATCAGTTCCTTCGGCCCGCGCGCGGCCTCGTAGATCCGCTCCGCGTGGTCGGTGGGCGTGGTGGCGTCGTTCTCCACGCCGATCACGAGCAGCGGCGTGTCGAGCGTCGCCGCCGCCTCGGCCGGGCGGTAGGCGATGATCTCCTCCGCCGCGGCCAGGCGCACCTGCTTCGGCACGCGTCCGTCCACATCGGACTTCACGCTCGTGGCCCGGCGCTCCGAGGTCGGCACCATGATCTCTTCACGCGGGTTCACGAGCTTGCCGGCGCCGTGCAGCGTCCGCTCGCGCCGGTCGGCGTCCAGCTCCGCCAGGAAGTCGAGCCACTGGTACTCGCTGCGCATGCGGTGCAGCCAGTCGCCGCCGTCGGCCACGGGCAGCTGGCTCACCGCCGCCCGCACCCGCGGGTCGACGGCCGCGAGCAGCACCGCGTTGCCGCCGCCCGTGCCGCCGCTGCCGAACACCCCGATCGAGTCGGGCAGCACGTCGGGCCGCGCCTCGGCGTAGGTGACGGCACTGCGCAGGTCGGCCAGCTGCCGCGCCGGCGACAGCAGCTCCGGGTCGCCCTCGGAGTCGCCGAAGCCGCGGTAGTCGAACACCAGCACGGCGAACCCGGCGTCGGTGAGCGCCTGGTGGTAGCGCACGTAGAGCTTCGCGTCCTTCAGGCCCATCCAGCCCGGGCCCTGCACGACGACGCGGTAGGGCCCGTCGCCCTCGTCGGGGGTGCGCCAGAGCCCGCTGATGCGTTCGCCGTCGCTGAACCAGGAGACCTCGTCAGTTCTCATGCCGTTTCCGTTCACTCCTGCCCGCCGGTTTCCGGGCAGGGGGTACCTGCCCGGCGATTCGGCCGGGTTTGCGGACAACGCGGTATTCGATTGAGGGAAAGGGATTCGGTTACGCGGGGAATTCGCTGTCGGGTTCGCGATCGCTTTCGCCGGAAAGGATCCTGGCGACGCCTTCGCTCACTTCGCGGAGGTGATCGTGCAGCGCCGCTTCGGCCTTCTCGACGTCACCGCGCTCGACGTGGTCGACCAGCGTGGTGTGCCGCCCGTGGTGGCTGCGGCTGCCCGACACCCGCCAGCCGAGCAGGTACCGCCCGACACTGCTGCGCAGGTCCTCGATCAGCTCCACCAGCCGCGGGTTGCGCTCGGCGTCGTAGAGCTCCCGGTAGAACCGCACGCGGACGTCGAGGAAGCCTTCGCCCTCCTCCTCGGAGTCGAGCAGCTCCGCGTTGCGGCGCAGGCTCGCGATCCGGTCCGCGGTCATGGTCTTCATCGACTTGCGCAGCGCGTGGGTCTCGAGCAGGTCGCGCAGCTCGTAGATCTCCACGAGCTGCTCGGCCGTCAGCGTCTTGACTACCGCGCCGCGGCGCGGGTGGAACTCCACGAGCCCCTCGGCGTCGAGCCGCAGCAGCGCGGCCCGCACCGGGAGCCGGGACACCCCGATCGCGGTGGCCAGCGCCTCCTGCCGGAGGTGCTCCCCGGGGGCGAACGCCCCGGAGAGCAGCGCCTGGCGCAGGACCTCGTAGACCATGTCGCCGATCGAACGGTAGCCGCTCGACAACCGCGACACGACCTCGTCGAAGCTGGCGCGGCCGGTGATCGCGGACCCCTCCGGGGCGCCGCCTCCCGTACCGCCGCCGGCTCCACCGGACTGACGCTGAGCCATCGTGACCTAGCCTCCCCTCGACCGGCGTGCACCGGCCGTCAAGCGGTTACCATTCGTCGTTAATATCCGGCCAATCGTATCCTGGATCCATTATCGGACCGACCCCGGCGAGTCCTTTCCCACGGGAGCTTTTCACCGGATCTTTCCGTTGCGGATCAGGTGATCAGCCGAGCTTCATGGCCGCCGTCGCCTTGTCCCACGTGGCGGTGTCGACCCACACGGACGTCGCCGGTGCCTTGGTGATCGCGCCGACCTTGTTCGCCAGATCCTCCTGGACCTTCGCCGAGGCCTCGGAGTAGGCGTCCTTCGAAGCGGGGAACGTGTCCGCCGCCTTGAGGGCGTCGTAGGTGCTCGACGCTTCCTTCTCGTCCGCCTTGGCGTAGGCGACCGCGGCCTTGACCCACTGGTCCTTGTCCGTGTTGAAGATCTGCGCCGCCTTGATCCACGCCTGGTCGATCGCCACGGCCAGCGCGCCGTGGCTCGCCAGCCACTGCGGTGAGGTCGCGAGGAACGAGTCCGCGAGCTCAGGCGCGGTCTTCGACATCGTCACGAGGTCGTGGAAGCCGGCCGAGGTCAGCTTCGACACGTCGGTGGCGTGGGCGAACGTCGCGTCGATGTGGTGGGTGAGCATGGCGCTCACGCGCACCGACGCGCCACCGGCCACGGTCGTGGTGACCGCCTTGGGGTCGATGTTGTTCTTCGCCAGCAGGTCGGCGAACATCAGCGCCTCGACGCCGTGGACGTTCGAGGTGCCGTAGACGTGACCGGGCAGGTCCTTCATCGAGGTCAGCGAAGGGGCGCCGATGAAGTGGTAGTCCAGCCGCGGCTGGCTCGGCCCGAAGATCTTCAGGCCCGAGTTGATCGACGACGAGACGGCGAGCGTGCCGATGTCGGCGTCGCCGGCGAGCAGCACCCGGATGGCGGCGGGGTCGCCGGTCTGGTTCACGATCGACGCGTCGGCGCCCCAGCTCTTGAGGACCTGCGCCATGAGCGCGATCTTGGTGTCCTCGATGGCGGGGGCGGCACCGGTGACGATCCGGATGGTGGTGCCCTTGAGGTTCGGCGTGCCGTCGGCCGAGGTCGGCAGCTTGTCACCGGTGCCGGTGGCCGCGTCGCCGGAGCCGCACGCGGCCGTGAGCGACACGGTGAGCGCGGCGATCGCGCCGACGACGAGCGCCGTGCGGCGCCGCCGCGAAGAGGGAGCGGACATCGCGGACCCTCCTTTCTGGACTGGATCTGACGGTGGGGTGGGGGTTGGGAGTGCGGTTCGAGCAGGAACTTCAGTGCAGTGACTTCAGTGCGGTGACTTCACTGCGGGTACTTCAGTGCAGGCCGAGCACGATGCCCAGCACGTGGTCACGCAGCTTCGCCACCTCGGGATCGCCGAGCAGCTCCGCGTGCGTGCGCGGTTTGGGGAACGGGACCTCGACGACATCGCGGACCGAGCCGGGCGAGGTACCCATCACCACGATGCGGTCGGAGAAGAACACGGCCTCGTCGACGTCGTGCGTCACGAGCACCGTGGTCGCGCCGATGCCTTCGATGATCGTGGCGATGTCCTGCTGCAGCCGGCGCCGGGTGAAGGCGTCGAGCGCGGACAGGGGTTCGTCCATGAACAGCACGTCGGGGTCGCAGGCCAGGGCCCGGGCCAGGCCCGCGCGCTGCTGCATGCCACCCGAGAGCGCCGACGGGTAGTAGCCCGCGAAGTCCTGCAGGCTCGTCATCTCGAGCTTCGCGGCGATCGCGGCGTCGACCTCTTCGGGCGGGAGCTCCTTGGCCTTCAAGGCGAAGGCCATGTTCTCGCGCACGGTCTTCCACGGCAGCAGCGCCGGCTCCTGGAACACGAACCCGATCGACCCCGGCACGCCCTGCACGGGGTTGCCGTTGATGCGGATCTGGCCGTCGTCGACCGGGATGAGCCCGGACATCATCCGCAGCAGCGTGGTCTTGCCGCAGCCCGACGCGCCGATCAGCGAGATGAACTCGCCCTGGCGGATGTCGAAGTGCACGTCGGAGACGGCGAGGAAGCTCTCGGCCTTGCGGCCCGGGCGCTGGTAGCGCTTGGACACGTGCTCGATCTCGATGCACGCCGTGGGTGCGCTCATGGCGGACCTTTCCTAGACGATGCCGGGTTCAGACGCGGGTGTGGGCCGAGCCGGTGGACGACCACGGGGCGAGCTTGCGGCGCAGGACCTCGAGGACGATCGTCCCGATCACGCCGACGATCGAGGAGCTGATGATCGAGGCGAGCAGCGGCGCGGTCTGGAACGAGTCGCCGTAGTTCTGGATCAGCCCGCCGAGACCCTTGAGGCTGATGTCCATCTCGCCGATGATCACACCGATCAGGGCCTTGGCCAGTGCGATGCGCAGGCCGGCGAAGATGTAGGGCACGGCGTTGGGCATCGCGACGTGGCGGACCACCGACCACTCCCCCGCCCGGTAGACCTTCGCCATGTCGAGCAGGATCGCCGGGGTGTTGCGGGTGCCTTCGGCCGTGTTGATGATGATCGACCACACCGCGAGCAGGAAGGTGATCGTGACCTCGGAGGTGAACCCGATGCCCGTCCAGATCACCACGAGCGGCGTGAGCGCGATCAGCGGCGTCGCCTGGAAGAAGCTGACGTAGGGGTTGAGCACGCGCGACACGGTTTCGCGCCGGCCCATCCACACGCCCACCGCGATGCCGACCACGGCCGAGAGCCCGAAGCCCGCGGCGAGCACCTCCATGGCCCGCAGGAAGGCCGCGCCGAGCTCACCGTTGCCGATGATGTCCACAAAGGACGTGGCGACCGCCGACGGAGTGGCCAGCAGGATCGGGTTGACCTGCGCGCCGAAGATCTGCCACACGCCCAGGAACACCACGACCGACGCGACGGGCAGCACCCGGCGGCGGACCTTCGCGTTCCACGGGATCCGGAACTTCCTGGGTGGTGCGGCCGGCGGTCCGGCCCGGTCCGGGGCCGAACTGGCCAAGCTCGTGTCTTCGGTGAGGGACACCGTGACCTCCTCCGGTTGTCAGTTGGAGCCTGGATCCATTCGACATCAAGGTCAAGCAGTCCGGCCGTGAACTGTTCTGTTCGGGGATGACGTACCTGTGCAGCGTGGATTCGTACACTGTGGACACGAGAAGTGCGCACAACGACTGCCACCGGCCGGTTTTCGCGGCCGACGGGGTTCTGTCCAGTGTGGAGCTGTCCGGTGTGGTCAGGCGGCGAGCACGCCGGCGCGGCGGCCGAGGTGCACGTAGTGGTCCCAGAGCTTGCCGGGGCGGTGCCCGCCGCGGTCGTAGCTCTCGGCGACCTGCACGATCTCTTCGGGCGTGAGCGGCAGCGGGGTGCCGAGCTGGCGCGCGAGGAGGAGCGTGCGGGCGTTCTCCTCGAGGTCGAGGCAGTCCATCAGCAGTTCCTGGATGCGGTTCGCGACCACGACCGTGCCGTGCGAGCGCAGCAGGCACGCGCCGGCGTCGCCGAGTGTCTTCGCCACGGCGTCACCCTGCTCGCGCGAGCGGATGTGCGTGGGATCGGGGTGCACGGCCAGGCCGTCGGGGAACTTGTAGGCGAAGTGGCGCATGGGCAGGAACGGGTGGTCGACCATGGTGAAGGTGGTCGACAGCGTGGGGTGGCCGTGGCAGATGAAGTCCACGTCGGGCCGCGCGCGGTAGACGCCGGTGTGGATGGCCGTCTCGGCCGGCGGCGGGAGCTCGCCCTCGACGAGGTTGCCGTCCAGGTCCACGACCAGCAGGTCTTCGGGGCGCAGCGCGGCCCGGCTCGCGTCGCGCGGCTGGATGAAGATGCGGTCGTCGGTGCCCGGGACCCGCGCGGAGAGGTGCCCGCTGTAGTCGAGGACACCTTTGAACACGAGCAGACTGGTGCAGGTGACGAGATCGGCCCGTACTCGGTCGGCGTCGGCCTGGGAATCGATCATGAAAGCCCTTCCTCTCGGATTGGCGATTGGATCCAGGATAAAGGAAACACTTTCACAGCGGAAGTATCTCCAGGTCGCGAACCGGCCACGGAGTTGCGGCCGGCGCGCGGGGTGGGGCTGTTGTTGCGGGAAGGTTAGGCCTCCGCGCCGCCCGGCGCCATCATCTCAGGTAACGCTTCCGATTTTCCCGATCGAGTCCTGGCGCGACAGACGTCAACAGGGGACACGGCCACCGGGCCCACGCACGGTGACCGACGTGGGCCCGATGGCCGCGAAGTGATCTTTGTGGACAGTGCCGCTCAGGTGGTGCGCGCGAACTCGCCGATCAGCCGGGCGAGCTCGGCCGGCCGATCGAGCGGCAGCAGGGTGTAGCTGTCGTCCACTTCGGACAGTTGCGACTTGGGCAGCAGTTCCGCCAGCCGCCGCCCGTGCTCCGGTGGCATGACGCGGTCCTCGCTCGCCCACACGACCAGCGCGGGCCGGTCGAACTCCGGCAGGTGCGCCGCGGCGTCGACGAGGATCCCGGGCTCGGCCGCCGCGGCCCGCAGCACGCGAACGGTGTCGCGGCGGATCGCCGGTTGCTCCAGCAGCGGCCGCAGCCACCGGACCACGGCGGCGTCGCCGCGTTTCGTCAGCCACCCGAACGAGATCGGCAAGCGGCGCAAGGCTTTCAGCCGCATCTGCTGCAGGAAAGCGCCGAACAGCCCGGGCGACAACCGGCCCGTGAGGAACAGCGTCTTCCCCGTCAGCCCCGGCGGGAAGTTGTCGAACGCGTCGCACGACGCGAGCACCACCCGCCGCACCCGGCCGGCGTCCCCGGCCATCAGCAGCTGCACGAGCGCCCCGCCGGTGTCCACGCCGACCAGCGTCACCTCACGAAGATCCAAGCGCGCCAGGAACTCCCCGGCCAGCCGCGCGAGCGCCGGCATCGACAGGTCGGCGTCGGGCGGCATCGCCTTGCGGTGCGCCCCGAGCGGCAACGTCGGCGCGACGCACCGGAACTCGCCCGCGAGGTCCGCGATCGTCTCCGCCCACAGCGACGAGTCCATCAGCAACCCGTGCAGGAACACCAGAACGGGCCCGTCGCCGCCCGAGTCCTCGTACTCGATGGTCCCGGCGGACAGCTCGATCTCGGTCATGCGCCCGCCTCTCCCGTGGACGGACCGTGCTCCCCGAACCGCGCTCGTCGACACCCCATGTGGACCTCCCGGTCGTTCGCCCCGCCAGAAGTGAACCACGTGGTTCGCAAACGCGTCCAGTGCCCCTGCCCCGGAAACCACCCCGGGCAGCTCAGTCCCCCGCGGTTTCCTCCCGCTCCAGCGCGCGCTCCAACGCCGCGAAGCCCGCGTCGGCGCCACCGGGATCGTCGCTGGTCAGGCGGTGCACGACGAACCCGCGCAACGTCGCCAGCACGAGCTCGGCCACCTCGCGTTTGCGCTGCTCGGGCCACTGCTCCGGGCAGAACGACACCAGGAGGTGCAGGTACTGGCGCGTCGAACCGCGGCCGAGGTCGGCGTAGCGGTCGGGGTCGTACATGGTGAGCCCGACGGCCTGGTCGAGCACGCGGCGCAGGCCGGCCTCCTCGTCGCGCAGCGTCTGCCACGCCACGCGTACGCGGCCGGCGAGCGTGCGCTGCTCGGCGCCACCGGCCATGGCCGCGAGCGCGTTGGCGATCCGGCGGTCGCGCAACGCGAACACGGCCTGGGCAAGCAGGTCCTCTGCGCCCGCGAAGTGGTAGAGCAGCACCTTGTGCGTGGTGCCCGCCGCCCGCGCCGCGCGCCGGAGGGAGAAGTCGACGAGGCCGTTCACGGCGAGGTCGTCCGTCACACGCGCCAGCAGCTCACGCCGCCGCGCCTCCCCGCGCGGCGAGCCCGCCGACCGCCGATAGCCCGCCCGTTCCGCCGAGTCGTCGTCCACCCCGACAGCTTCCCCGATGCCGCCGGGGCGCGCAGCGACCGGCCTCGTCCTTGCCGAACGACGTGCCGAACGACTCGGCGAACGCTTTGCCGATCTACTTGGCGAACGCGGTCAGGAACCGGTCCCGGAAGGTGTCCATGCGCCACACGGGCGCGTTGGCCGCCGGGCGCATGCCGTCGGTCCAGTTCCACGACGACACCCGGTTCAGCACCGCCGGGTCCTTCGCCACGATCGTGATCGGCACCTGGTGCGTCACGCCGGCCGGCGTCACCACGGGCGGCTGGTGGTCGCCCAGGAACACCAGCACCGTGTTGTCGTTGCCGTAGGTCTGCAGGTAGGACGTCAGCGTCGCGAGGGTGTACTGGATCGCCTTGCCGTACGCGGCGCGGATGGCGTTCGGGTCCTTCCACACCTGCTCCGGGTCCTCCCCCATCGCCGGCTGCGGGTCGAAGATCGAGCCGTTGCCGACCTTGTTCCAGTCCACAAGCGACGGACGCGGCGACCACGGCGCGTGGCTGGACACGAAGTCCACCTCGGCCATCACGGGTTTGCGGTTCTGCGCGGCGAGTTCGGTGCGCTGCAGGAAGGAAAGCGTGTACTGATCGGGCATCGTGGCGTACGCGTAACCCGGGCCCTGGTACCCGACGTTGTGGAAGTCGTAGTAGTGCTGGAACCCGTAGTACTTGCCCTCCGGCCACGGCATCGTGTGGGCCGGCACGTCCTGCACCGTCGTCCAGCCCGCCTTGCCGAACGCGCGCGTGAGCGAAAGCCGGTTGCTCGCCAGGAGGTCGTTGTAGCGCTGCTGGTTGTCCACCCACGTTCCCGATTGGACGGTCGAGTGCGCGAGCCAGCTGCCGCCGCCGAAGGTCGAGGAGTCCAGGAACCCGCTCTTCGCCGCGAACCCGGCCGCCTGCAGGCTCTTCGTCTCCTGGTCGAGCTGGGCGTCGATGGCCGGCGCGATGTCGGAGCCCTCGATCGCGAAGCGGCCGTAACTCTCCACAAAGGTCAGCAGCACGTCCTTGCCCTTCAGCCCCTGCAACAGCTGGTCGCCGGGGGTGTTGGCGAAGGGGTCGTCGGCCATCTGCGCGGCGAAATCCTGCTTGTCGTGCAGGTCGGTCCCGACCTGCCGGATGTCGTCGAAGGCGAGCGCGGCCGCGCTGCGCGACGCGATGGGCTGGCCGGGCGCGAGCTGCACCCCGAACACCGCCGCGACGATCCACACGACCCCGAGCACCGCCACCACGCGCGTCGACGCCGTGCGCCGCCCGGCGGCCAGGCGCGTCAGCCGCATCGTGGCGAGCGTCGTGAACACGACCACCGCCAGGATCAGCAGCACCACGCCCACCGCGGCGGCGATCGCCCCGGCGCCGCCGACCTCACCGCGCAGGAAGTCGAGCCCCGCGCTCACGAAGCTCCAGTCGAAGATCGGGTCGAACGGGCGCGAGAGCACCTCGTTGAACCCCATGTCCACGAGTTTCAGCACCGTCAGCACGCCGAGCACCGCGCCGACCACGCCGGCCAGCACGCGCCGCCACCGCGGCGGCAGCACGAGCGCGAGCGCCGCGACGACCAGCGCCTCCACGGGAATCCGGACGAACGCCGCGGGCGAGAGCTCCCCCAGGTTGTTGGGCGCCACCAACGCGAACAGCACGAGCAGGCACGCCAGCACCGTCAGCACCACCGCCGTCACGCGCCGCGTCCGGCTCCGCTCCGGCGGCGCGGGGTCCGGTTCCTCCACTCCGGACAGCTCGCGGTCGTCGGTGCGCGTGAAGAGTGACACGGGGTTCCTTTCCGCCCGAAACCGGCACGGCGGCCGGTGCTCCTCTTCCTTACACGGACGGAAACGCCGAGCGGTTCAGTGGGTTGCCCCGGATCACACCGAAGTGAGTCCCTCCCGGCACCTCAGCCCCGGCACGAACACGTGAACCACCGACACCCGGCCGGTGTGGTGCTCGCGGAGATAGGCCGTCAGGTCGCGCGCGGCGAGGCTGTCCAGGAGCTCGGCCAGCAGCGCCGGCGCGGTGCCGGAGAGGTTGTTCTCGCGGAACGGCACGAACTCCGCGGCCTCGGCCAGGGCCGGGCAGCGGGCGGCGGGGGTGGCGGCGCGGCGGCGCAGCAGGCCGGTCAGCGCGTCGGTCAGGGCGCAGCGCCGGCTGAACGACACCCCGGCGCCCCAGGCGGCACGGTCGCCGGCCAGGTAGGCGGGCACGCCGAGCTGGGGCGTGAGGTCGGCGACGCGCACGGGCCCGCCCGCGGCGAGCGACGCGGAGGCGAGCAGGGCGGCCAGGTCCGCGGGCAGGCCGGCCGGGTCGAGCAGCGCCGGGCGGGCGCCGGCGAGCATCGACTCGTGGGCGTTGTGGTCGAGCAGGCCGATCAGCGCGCGCACGGTCGCCTCGGCGCTGGTCGTCGCGGCGCCCCACGAGGCCGCGGCCGGGCGGGTGCCGAGGGCGTCGTAGTCCACGACGTCGCCCACGGAGTGGCGCAGCAGCAGGTGCCCGGCGCGGCCGTAGTCGGTGATCGCGAGCACGGCCGGCACGGCCGCCACCGCACCGAGGCCGGTGGGCTGCAGCCGCCGGTACGCGAGCGTGCCGACGGGCAGGTCGGTGTAGCGGGCCAGCGCGCACACGGTGTCGTCCGCGGCCAGCGGGCCCGTCGCCAGCTCCGGCGCCGGCACCGCGCGCACGTCGGCCGGGCGCAGCCAGGCGGCGCCGCCGAAGCGGCGGGTCAGCGCATCGAGCACGGCGTCGCGTTCCGCGGTTTCGCCCGCGCCGTAACCCGGCCCGGCCGAGAGCGCCACGCCGTCGCGCAGCAGATCGCAGCGCCACACGGCGGCGATCCCACCCGCCACGGGAGTCAGCTTCGCGGTCAGCCCCAGTTCGGCCACCTCGGCCAAAACGTCGTCCATCTTGTTCGCACCAGCTCGTCGTCCGGGGTTCCCTCGAGAACCCACCTGCCCCCTGCCCGCATCAAACTCGATCACCGCCGGGGAGTCGAGGACTTTCCCGCACGCGTGACCGAACGGCCACCACCGCGGGGTGCGCTGCGCGGCCACTGAACGACGACTGAACGCGCCCGGAGTAGTTGATCAGTCCATTCGCGCATGCTGGCAGCATGAACCAGACCCTGCGGACCGGAACCGTGCGTACCCTGCTGTCGGTCTCGGACGCGCTCACGCGCGCGTGCCTCGAAAGCTACTTCGACGGCAAGCCCGAAGTGGCCGTGGTCGACCGCACGCGCCCCATGGGCGCCGAGGTCTCGCTCGTGGTCACCGACCGGTTCACCCCGCGCACCCGCGACATCCTCGAACGCGTCGCCGCGACGCTCGACATCCCGTCCGTGCTGGTCATCGGCCGGCTCGACGACCTGCCGATCACCGAGCTCGCCCAGCACCGCGTGGTCACGATCCTGGACAAGACGACCAGCCGCAGCGAGGCCGTCACGCAGGCCGTGATCGACGCGGCCGGCGCGCACCCGGCGGACCCGGTCGAGCGGCTGAGCACGCAGGTGCGCCGGCTGACGCACGCCGCGGCCCGGCAGAACCGCCTCGACCGGCGCGAGACCGACATCCTGCGGTTCCTGGCCGACGGGCTGTCGGCCGGCGAGGTGGCCCACCAACTGGGTTACAGCGAGCGCACGGTGAAGAACATCATCAGCAAGATGACCGTCCGGCTCGAGCTGCGCAACCGGGCTCACGCCGTGGCGTACGCGATCCGCGAAGGCCTGATCTGACCGGTCACGAACCGGGCGACGCCACCCGGGGATCCGGTTCTCCGAGGCGCAGGCGCACCTCGTCCGCCGCGGGCATGCCGAACGTGTCGAGCACGTGGAGCGCCTCGCGCCACGCCTTCTCCGCGCCTTCCGGGTCGCCCGCCGCGCTGAGCGCGTCGCCGAGCGCCACGAGGGAGTCGGACTCGTCGGAGCGGTTCCCGAGCTCGCGGTAGTAGGTCACGGCGCGGCGCCACGCGTCGATCGCCTGGTCGAGGTGCCCGAGCGAGCCGTACGCGGTGGCCAGGGTGCTCCAGCAGTTGCCCTCGCCGTTGCGGTCGCCGATGTCCTCGTACAGCTTCATCGCGCGCAGGATCAGCGGCACGGCCTCGGCGTTGCCGCCCATCTCGCTGAGACAGCGGCCGATGCCCTCGAGCCCGATCGCCTCGCCCTTGACGTTGCCGCTGGCCCGGTAGAGTTCGAACGCGCGCTCGTGGTGCTCCAGAGCCGCGTTGAACCGGCCCAGCTTGGCGAACACCGTGCCGAAGTTGCTGTGCACGTACGCCTGATCCGCCGCCAGACCGAGCTGCCCGAACAGTTCAGCGGTGCGGTTGAGGTGCTCGAGCGCTTCGTCGTAGCGCTCGACGAAGTGGTAGGCGCCCGCGAGGCTGCGGTGCACGTTGGCCTGCGCCACCAGGTCGCCGGTGCCGGCCGCGACGCGCAACGCGAGCTCCGCCTGCATGAGCCAGTCGTGGTAGAGCGCGCTGCGCTGGTAGTACGGCTGCAGGCTCAGCACCAGCTTCCACACGTTCCCGGCCAGCCGCGGCACCCCGGCGATCTGCCGGATCAGCAGCGTCAACGCGGGCAACTCGGCCTCGAACCACTCCATCGCCTCGCCGTAGCCGCGCGCGAGGTCGGCGGTCACGCCCGGTTCGAGCACCGGCGGGTCGATCGGGAGCTGGTGCGGGTTCAGCGCGAGGTACGCGCCGTGGGTGCTGCACAGGTAGTGGTTCACCAGCCGCGCGAGGGCGTCGGCCTGCTCGTCGGCCGGGTCGGTCTGCTCGCGCAGCTCCATCGCGTACGAGCGCACGAGGTCGTGGGCGAGGTAGCGGCCCGGGCGGTGCTCGCTGAGGTAGCGGATGCGCGTGAGCTCGTCGAGCAGGTCCTGCGCCTGCGGCAGCGGCACGCCGGCGAGGCTCGCGGCCGCGGCGGTCGAGAAGTCGGCGCCGCGGTGTAGTGACAGCAGCCGGAACAGCCGCGCCGCACCGGGTTCGAGCACGCGGTAGGACCAGGAGAACACCGTGCGCACGTCGCCCGCGCTGTCACCGCGGAACGCCTCCAGCGTCCCCTGCGTGGCGCGCAGCTTCGCGGTGATGTCGGCGAGCGAGAACTGCGGGTGCGTCCGGGCGCGCGCGGCGACGATCGCCAGCGCGAGCGGCAGCCGCCCGCACAGCTCGATGATCTCCTCCACCGCTTCGGGTTCGGCCGACACCTTCTCCTCGCCGAGCCGGCGCACGAGCGTCTCGCGCGCTTCCGACGACGAGAGCGTGTCGAGAGTCAGCAGGTCGGCGTCCTCGGTGGCGACCAGGGCGCTGAGGCGGTTGCGGCTGGTCACGATGACGGCCGAGCCCGCGCTGCCGGGCAGCAGCGGGCGGACCTGTTCGGAGTCGCGGACGTTGTCGAGCACCACGAGCATGTGCCGCCCGGCGAGCAGGCTGCGGTAGAGGCCGCTGCGCGCGTCGAGACCGGAGGGCGCCTGAGTGGCCTCGATGCCGAGCACGTCGAGGAACCCGCGCAGCGCGTCGGCCGGGTCCACGGTGGCGCCCGTGGGGTCGAAGCCGCGCATGTTGACATACAGCTGCCCGTCGGGGAAGCGGTGCGCGACCTGGTGCGCGAGGTGGATGGCCAGCGAGGTCTTGCCGGTGCCGGCCAGGCCGTCGATCACCGCGACGGTGACGCGCCGGCGCTCGGCGGCGCCGTCGAACAACCCGGCGAGCCGGGTCAGCTGGTCGCGGCGGCCGGTGAACGTCGGCAGGTCCGGCGGCAGCTGCGCGGGGCGCACCACGGGCCGGGCCTGTGGCGCGCGGATCTCGGGCACGTCTTCGGCCTGCTGTGCCAGCACGTCGTGCTGCATGCGGGTGAGTTCCACGCCGGGCTCGACGCCGAGCTCGTCGACCAGCCGCTTGCGGATCTCGCGGTACACCTCGAGCGCGGCGGCCCGGCGGCCGACCGAGTCGAGCGCGAGCATGAGCCGCGCGTGCACGGTCTCGTTGAAGGGATCGGCTTTCACGGCCCGCTCCAGGTGCAGCAGCAGCGGCTGCAACGGGCGCCCGGCCGCGTGCGCGACGTCGGCGGCCTCGACGACCGTGGCCAGGCCCTCCTGGTCGATGCCGGCCAGCAGCGCGTGGGCACGCCCGGGCATCATCAGCCCCGCCGCGCACGGGCCGCGCCACAGCGCGAGAGCGGCGTTGAACTCGGCGAGCGCGTCGTCGGCGTGCTCCGCGCGGCGCGCCCGCTGCACGCGGGTGCGGAACTCGACGAGGTCGGAGGACGCGGCGTCGACCTGCAGTCCGTAACCACCGGGGTGGCGCACGAGCCAGTGGCCGGGCGAACGCGCGGGCAGGTCGGGCTCGACGAGCCGGCGGAGCGCGCCGACGTAGCGCTGGATCACGTTCACGGCGCTGGCCGGCGGCTGGTCGTCCCACAGCAGGCCCACGAGCTCGTCGACCCCGGTCGGCTGGCCGGCGCGCGCGAGCAGCACCGCCAGCAGCAGGTTCTGCGCCGGCGAGCCGATGGCGAGCTCGTGGCCACCGCGCCAGGCGCGCAGCGGTCCCAGCAGCTCGAACCGGACACCGACGGGGGCACCGGGTTCGCTCACCGGTTCCTCCCTCGTTCACCGGTTGCGGGCACGTCTCCTCTTGAGCGTAGCGCCCGCTACAGCACGGGTCCGCGAGAGCGCCCTGCGGACAGGACACCGGTCCCGCAGGTAGGACGTGGGACGATCACGGCCAGGTCACCGCCGGGCAAACAGTTCTCCTTGGTACAAAAGCGATTGTGCGTGCGGTTGTACGCCGTGTGTACGACCGCGCCGGAGCCTGGGAGCACTTTCGGCAGCCGCCCCGCGATCGCGGGGACGGCCCCCAGGACGGAGACCGACAGTGAATCTGAGACGTGTCGCACGAGGACTGCTCACGGCGTTGGCCGGGGCGACGGCGTTCGCCGCGGCGGCCGTGGTGCCGGGCACGCCCCCCGCGGCATCGGCCGACGCGGCCAGCACGGTGGTGTACCAGGCCGGCACCGGCGGTTACTCGTGCTTCCGCATCCCCGCCATCGTCAAGGCCAACAACGGCGACCTGCTTGCGTTCGCCGAGGGGCGCAAGAACAGCTGCGCCGACGCGGGTGACATCGACCTGGTCATGAAGCGCCAGGCCAAGGGCAGCTCCACGTGGGGGCCGCTGCAGATCGTGATCCAGGGCTTCGGCGACACGAAGGGCAATCCGACACCCGTCGTCGTGCCGCCGACCGCGGACGAGCCCGACGGCCGCGTCGTGCTGCTCTCGGTGATGCAGTGCATCGCCCCGCACGCCTCGTGCGGCCGGACACCGCGCGTGAGCATCAGCAAGGACAACGGCTCCACGTGGGCCGCGCCCCAGGTCCTGACCACGCAGCTCGGCTTCACGGCGCCGCCGGGCTGGCTGGCGACCGGGCCGTCGCACGCTTCGGTGCTCACCCGCGGTGCGCACAAGGGCCGCCTGGTCGCCGGCATGAGCTACCAGGTCAACGGCTCCGCGCCCGACACCGGCGCCATCGTCTACAGCGACGACCGCGGTTCGACGTGGCACCTCGGCGCCCACGACGCGAGCACGAACAACAGCACCCTCAACCCGCAGGAGATCAGCCTCACCGAGCTGCCCGACGGCAAGATCTACGCCTCGGCGCGCAACAACGCGGGCACGATGTGCTCCACCGTCGAACGCGCGTACGCGATCAGCTCCGACGGCGGCCAGACGTTCAGCCAGAAGTTCGTGACCGAGCCGGGCCTGGCGAAGACGCCCGACGTGCAGGGCTCCACGCTCGCGATGAGCGCGACGGACACGGGCGGCGCCTACACGCGGCTGATCTTCGCGGGCCCCTCGGTGTGCGACCACCGGCACGCGCTGCGCATCCGTTCCTCGTTCGACGAGGGCGGCAGCTGGCAGGGTGACACCGACGGGTTCCTGGTGTGGAGCCAGGACGCGGCGTACTCCGACCTCGTCTCGCTCGGCACCGGCTCGGCCGGCGTGCTCTTCGAGGGCGGCCCGCAGGGCAACTCCAGCGCGGCGATCCGCTGGGCGAAGTTCACCGACGCGAACCTGGGCGCCCCGGCGTGCGGCTCGGGTTACGGCGTGATCGACCAGGGCTCGCTCGGCACCGCGGGCACGGTGTACCTGTCCTACAACGCGGCCACCGGCAAGAACTGCGTGAGCACGATGAAGAACGCCGCCGCGGGCACGCCGTCGCAGACCACCGCGTACCTGCAGGTGCAGGGCAGCACGAAGCAGACGGACTCCGGCTCGTTCTCCTGGTTCGCCGGCCCGGTCACGGCCTCGGCCGCCGGCAAGTGCGTGACCTGGGGCGGCTCGGTCGGCACCGCGAAGTTCGACGCCCCGCTCGGGCACTGCGGCTGACCGTTCTTCCGGCGCTGACAGCGAAAAAGGGCTGAGGGTGGTCGTGACGACCACCCTCAGCCCTCGGTCCTGCTCGGTGTCAGCGCTCTTCGCGGAAGTCCACGTGCTCGCGGACGACCGGGTCGTACTTGCGCAGCACCATCCGATCCGGGTCGTTGCGGCGGTTCTTGGTCACCACATACGTGTACCCCGTGCCGGCGGTGGAACGCAGCTTGATCACCGGGCGCAAAACGCTCTTCGCCATCGGTTCTCACCCCTTCCTGCTCGTGGCGGTCACCGGGTTCGTCCGGCTTCCGCAGCGGGTGTAACGGTGGGAGGGGGCGGAAAAGTCCCGGGGTGAAGTGGGCGGGGTCACGTCCCGTTGCGGCAGCCTGGTGTCCGTCCATTTCGGACGCGCGCGCTGGGGATGCGGTCCTCGCGGGGCGGCTTGCGTTGGGGAAGCACCCCGAAGCCGGATTGTGCTGACGGCCACGACACCTGTACTCCACCGCGATGGCCCCTCACCCGCCGAGGAAGTCCGCCTTCCGGATGGTGGCGTGAACGCCCTTGACGACGTCGACGACCTGGGAGATGCGGAAATCGGTGGCGGCCGACAGGTAGGCGTACGCGTTCGGTGCGTCCATGCCGTAGCGAATGCCGAGCAGGGCGATCGCGGCCCGGACGGCGTTCTGCATCGCGACGTCGAGGTCCTCGTCCAGGCCGGTGGGGATGAGGAACTCCGCTGTCTCCGCGATCGGGGCCACGAGGTCGCCGAAGTCCCGTACGGCGCTCTCGCGGGGGATCACGTCGAAACGCACGGTGGCGCGCAGGCTGGCCTCGAGCGCGGTGAGGCTGACCTCGCCGTCGCCCTGGGCGAAGTGGGGGTCGCCCACGTAGGCGAGGGCCTCGTCGACCTGCACCGGGAGGTAGAGGGTGGCGCCGGTGGTGAGCATCCGGATGTCGAGGTTGCCGCCGTGTGACCCCGGGGGGACGCTGTGGGGTCGTTGGTTGCCGGCCACTGCGACGCCCATGATCCCGAGGAAGGGGGCGAGGTCGAAGCGGGCCGGCCCGATGACCCCTTTCCCGTCGACGACGGGGGTGAAGACGCTGTGCACCTGCTGGTCGCCGAGCGGGTAGGTGCCGGGGAGCGCGCCCTTCGCGTGGCGGTTGCTGACCACGCCGTAGGGCACGCGGGGCAGGGTGTCCTCGACCGTGATCGCCAGCAGGTCGCCGGGCAGCGCGCCGCTGACAGCAACCGGCCGCGACACCACGTGCGGCCCGTCGACGCCGAACGTGTGGTCGGGCTCTCCCGCGGGGCCACTGGCCGCGAGCGAAATCGCGTCTTCGAGCACCTCGGCGACGCCGTACGCACTGAAGAACGCCTTCGGGTCGCGCCCCTGGTCCTCGAGGATGCCCTCGTGGCTGATCGTGTCGAACGTGACGCTGGAGCCACTGTCGACCGTGAGCACAGGGCTGTCGGTGGCGCACGGCAGCCGGCCCCACAGGACGTGGTCGAGCGTGCTCGGCAGGTATGCCTCCGCCCGGATCGGGCCCGTGCCGGGCTGCAGCGCCGGCATCGGCTCCCCCGTCACCGCCCGGCACCTTCCCGCGACTGACCCGACGTCGCTCCGACGGCAGCGGTGGCGAAGTCGACCGATTGGGCCAGGCGCAAGAGATCGTGGTCGCGGCCGGGAGAAGCGACCAGACACAGGCCGCACGGCAACCCCTCGCTGGTTCTCAGAGGAATGCTCAAAGCGGGCGCGCCCGCTATCGACGCGAGGCAGGTGAGCCGGAGCGTTGCTTGCCGCACAGACTGGATCTCGGCATGCCTGAGCGGAGCCACGGTGGGGGTCGTCGGCAGAATCAGCACCCGGCCGGCGAGGGTCTCTCGGATCTCGGTCCGCGCCGAGGAGACCACCTCGGCCGCCGCGAGGGCTTCCTCGGAAGTGACGGTGCTCGCGTAGGCGAACCGGTCGCGTACGTCGGCGCCGAGATGCTCTTCTCGCCCCTGGATCCAGTCGCCGTGCGACTGCCATGCCTGGAACGCCTGGAGAGTGCGGAAGGCCTCGCTCCAGACGTCGAGTGGTGGCCGCCATTCGTCGTCCATCCGAGCGCGGCTCGGCAGGACCGCCAGGACCGCGGCGGCGACGCTGGGCTCCGCCTGATCGATGAGCGCGGTGGCGGCGACGTAGGCCGTCTCTCCCGTCGCCTGCTCCCGCGTCTGACTCCTGGTCTGGCGTGGTGGCAGCAGCACGCCGCCGACGCGGGCCAGGGTCTCGGCGTCGCGGGCCAGCCACCCGACGGTGTCGAAGGCGGGTGCCAGCGGCATCATGCCCTCGACCGGGACGGCGCCGTGCGTCGTGCGAAGGCCGTAGAGCCCTTGGTAGGAGGCCGGCACCCGGATGGAGCCGGCGGTGTCCGACCCGAGACCCACGGTCGCGTGTCCCAGGCTGACCGCACTCGCAGGCCCGCTCGTCGAGCCTCCCGGGTGTCGACGCGGCGCCCGGGGGTTGGGCGGGGTGCCGTAGTGGTGGTTGTCGCCCGCGATGGAGTACGCGAACTCGTCGGTCTGGGCGATCCCCTTGAGAGAGGCGCCGGCGTCGAGGAGCCGCTGCACGGCCGGAGCGTTGACCCGCGCCGGCGAGGCCTGGGCGAGCCTGGTGGGGTTGCCCGCCCCGACGGGGAAACCGCGGACTTCGAAGATGTCCTTGATCGCCACCGACTCGCCGGCGAGCGGCCCGTCTTCGCTTCCGTCCGCGCGAGCGACCAACGGATTGCCGACGATGCGCCAGATCCTCGTGTCAAGGGCCGGCGCCGGCTGATGGACGTGGGCGACGGTCACCCGCCACGCTCCGTCGATGCGTTGCCACAATTGAGTCTGCTGGCCCCGTCCCCCGGCTTCGAACTCGGTGACGGCCACGACCATCGCATGGCTTTCGTCGATCGGCCGTACGTGGATCCCGACGATGGAGCGGCGTGCGGCACCGCCACGCGCGGCTCGGAACGAGCTGATCTCGTGGTGACCGACCAGCAATCCTGCCGCATCGCCTCGAAGCGTTGCGCTGCCCGGAGCGAAGAGCCGAGCCAAGCCGGCCAGATCGTTGTCCATGAGTGCGTGTTCGTAACTCCAGAACGCCTGCACCAGACCGTCCTGGGGAGGATTGGGGATGCTGGATATCAACGTTGCCTCTCTTGCTGTTCGATCCCGTCTCGGAGCTCAGCCGATGACCTGGGTGTCAGTGCGGTGACGAGCCCTGCGCTCAGCCGGGAGCGGCTCGCACCGGATCCGGCCTCCCGATGTCCCGCCGGGACGTGTCGAAGTTGGGTGGGGTCTGGAGTACGGGGCGGAGTCTGGTGAAGGTGAGCCGCCCGCGCTTGAGGCCCCACAAGGGCTCGGCGATGGTGGCGACCGCATTGGCCGCGCTGTCGGCCGGCAGACAGATCAGGTCTGCCGGCGCTCCTTCGACCAGGCTTGCCGCGCTGCCGGGGTCGACCACCCGGGCCGCGCCACCGGTCACCAGTGAGAAGGCCTGTTCGAGGCCCTCCCCTGCCAGGTGGGTGATGTTGGCGTAGAGGTTGGCCATCCGGATCAGCGACCCATCCCCGTAGGGAGTGAAGGCGTTCAGGACGTTGTTGGTGGCCACCGAGCATCGCAAGCCGTTGCCGATGAGGGATTTCACGTCGAGCACTCCGCGGGGCTTGGCGTGACCGAGTGCCCTGCCCATGAGGAACAGGTCGGTGGCCGGCAGCACGGTGAAGGCGAGGTCGGCGTCGACGGCCAGCGCCGTCAGTTCGGCGAAGCGTTGCGGCGTCACGAAACTGAGCTGGGTGACATGCCCCACCGTCACCCTGCCCTGCATCCCGTGCTGGACGGTGCGTCGGCAGACCTCCTCGAGGAGCATGCCGTCGGCGGTCTCGGCGAGGTCGAGATGGAGGTCGATGGGGACGCCGAAGTGCCGCGCCCGCTCGAAGATCCAGTCGAGCTGGCCGAGCGGGTCCACGTCGGCGTACGGCGCGCCACCGAGGACGGGGGCCCCCTGTTCCAGAGCGGCCTCGATGAGCGCCTTGGTCTCCTCCGACCGGGTGAGGCCCTCTTGAGCGAAAACACAGACCTCGACGTCGACGTAGTCGCGCCATTCTTCGGCGACTGCGTTGATGGCACGGAAGGACGTCAACGCGACGACGTCGTCGACCTCGACCTGAGTGCGGACGCGGGTGGTGCCGTGGAGGACGCAGTCGCGAAGCGTCTGCGCGGCCCGCTGGTGGACGTCGTCTTCGGTGAAGCCCTTCTTCAGTTCTGCCGTCTCGGTGATGGCCGAGGCGAGCGTGCCGTCGAAGTGGCGGTAGCGAGCCATCAGCCGGGACTTGTCGAGGTGCAGGTGACTGTCGACGAAACCAGGGGTCACCAGGTTGCCGCCGGCGTTCAGTGCTGCTCGGCCCGCGAGACCGGGTGCCAGGCGACGCACGACTCCCCGGGAGATCCCGATGTCGATCGGGGCCTCGCCGGATGCGACGCGGGCGGACTTGACGACCAGGTCGTAGACGGTGTTCTTGATCGAGTCGTGGTCCTCGTGACGGCTCATGTTCGCAGCGTCCTCAGGATGTCTCGGCGGCGGGAAGCGACTCCGCGCGGTGGCTGTGGCGGATGCGGGCGAATCGGTGCCTCAGACCGGTGAGGGACTCGCCGCGGCTGAAAGCGTCGAAGCCGACCGCGGCGACGATGACGCAGCCCTGGACGATGGATTGCCAGTAGGCGTTGATGCTTGCCTGGTTGAAGAAGTTCTGGAGCACGGCCAGGATCGCCACGCCGGTGAGGGCTTGCCAGACTCGGCCCTGTCCGCCGATGAGGGAGACGCCGCCGATCAGTGCGGCGGCGATGACCTGCAGCTCGATGCCGGTGCCGATGTTGGCCTGTCCCGAGCCGACCCGGCCGACGTAGAGAATGCCGGCCACTCCTGCGGTCACGGCGGTGATGACGTAGGTCAGCGTGCGGGTGAGGTCGGTCCGGATCCCGGAGATGTAGCTGGCGGTGTTGTTGCCTCCGGCGGCGTAGAGGTCTTGGCCGTAGGTGCTGAAGGTGAGAACGATCGTTGCCACAAGGGTGAAGCCGGCCAGGACGAGGGCGCTGACGGGGAACACGCCGCCGATGCGGCCGGAGCCGAGGTCGGCGATGAGCCCGGCGTGGACGGAGTACGTCGCTCCGCCGGAGTAGAGCAGGGCTGCGCCACCGACGATCTGCGAGCTGCCGAGGGTGGCGATCAGCGGGTTGATGGCGAGTTTGGTGACCATGAGGCCGTTGGCCAGCCCGACGACCCCGGCGATCGCGAGGGTGATGATGATGGCGAGGAGTGGCGGGTTGTGGAGGGCGAGCGCGGAGCTCACCGTCGCCGCGAGCGCGTAGGTGGCGCCGACCGAGAGGTCGAAGCCGCCGCTGATGAGGCAGAAAGTCATGCCGAGCGCCATGACGGCTATGGGCGTCCATTGGTCGCTGATGTTGACCAGATTGCCGGCGGTCAGGAAGCTGCTTTGCCCGCCGGCGATCACGACCATCACAACGAGGGCGAGGACGATGCCATAGCGGCGGCCGGCCAAGCGGATGGTGTTCAGATAGGTCACGAGGCTCCCTCCGTTACGGCGATGGGGGTGGGTTCGAGCAGCATGGCTGCGTACACCTGGTCGCGGCCCTGGGTTCCGGCGGCGGTCGCGACAATCCGGCCGTGTCGCATGACCAGGACGCGATCGCAGAAACCGAGGAGGTCATCGGTCTCCTCCGAAGCGATCAGGACCGCCGTGCCCTGGGCGACGGCGCCTTCGACGACACGGAAGATCTCGTCTTTGGCGCCGACGTCGATGCCCCGCATGGGCTCATCGACGAGCAGGACCCGCGGGCGGGCGTGGAGGAGCCTGGCGAGAACGACCTTCTGCTGGTTCCCGCCGGACAGGGTGCCGGCCGCTGCTTTCAGACGATGAGCGGGGAGGCTGACCGCGGCACCGCGGTCGGCCGCCGCAGCGAAGGCGTGCTTGCGCCTGACGAGGCCGCACCGTGCGGGCCGTGCGATGGTGCTGACAGTCATGTTGGTCCAGGACAGTTGACGCAGGATCAGGCCCTGGGTGCGCCGGTCTTCGGGTGCGAGAGCGATTCCTCGGGTGAGTGCCTGGCGTGGAGTGCGGGGCCAGGCCGTGCCACGCCCGTCCACGTGCATCTCCCCGCCGAGCACAGGCTCCAGTCCTGCGATGGTTCGCAACAGACGGGTGCGTCCGGATCCCACCAGCCCGACCAGGCCCACGACCTCGCCGGGGCGGATGCAGAGGTGGTCGATGCGCAGCCGTCCGGGTGTCACGATGTTGCGCACCTCCAACGCGGGAGCGGCTTTCTCGCTGTCCGGGAGGCGCGGACGGTTGCGAGTCACCGCGTTGACCGAGCGACCCACCATGGCGGTGGTCAACGAGTCCACGGTGAAGGTTGCTGCCTCGCCGTGGGCCACGACCGCGCCGGCCCGCAGGACGGTGATCTCGTCGCCGAGCTCGAGCACCTCCTCGAGGTGGTGGCTGATGAGCAGGACCGCGGTGCCCCGGGAGCGAAGCAGCTTGATGATGGCGTGGAGTTTGAGGCGTTCCCGGGCGCCGAGCGCGGCGGTGGGCTCGTCGAGGACCAGCACGCGGGACTCGTGCCGGAGCGCGCGGATGATCTCGATCTGCTGCTGCACGGCGACCGGCATCCCCAAGCTGGCGCCGGTGGTGGGCACGTCCAGCCCCAGCTCGGTGCACAGCTGGGTGAAGGCCGACACCATCCTGCGCCGTCTGCGGATGCCCAGGACGTGCATCTGCCGGCCCAGAAAGACGTTGGCCACCGGGTCCAGACCGGGGACGAGGCTGGGCTCTTGGTGCACGGCGGCGATGCCGAGCTTCCTGGCGTGGCGAGGACCGTGCAGGTGCACCTGGTGTTCGTCGAGGATGAGCGAGCCTGCGTCGGGTTTGACCACGCCGGTGAGCATCTTGAGCAGCGTCGACTTCCCCGCGCCGTTGGCGCCGACAAGACCGTGCACCGTCCCGGCGCGCAGTGTGAGCGTCACGCCGTCGACAGCCTTGATTCCCGGGTAGGCCTTGTGCAGGCCCACCGCAGCCAGCACCCCGGACCCCGGAGCGCGTTCGCTCCCGTCCCGGGCGTGCGCCACGCCCGGGACGGCACCCAGATCGGGACGGGCGATGCTCATCCCACGCTCCAGGTCGACGTGAAGCCGGCGGCGTTGGCCTTGGTGATGACCGGGTCTCCGCCGTGGAACATCGGGTCCTTGAGAACGTTGTAGACCTTCGTCGTGGGGTCGAAGCCGGGGACGGTGATCTTCTCGCCTTGCATGGTCTGGATGGCGGCTTGCAGTGCCCGGGTGGCTTCCTCCACGGGCAGGCCGGCGACGTCGGCGTAGACCTGTCCCGCCTTCACCATGTCGACCACGTTGGCGGCTCCGGCGAGCGAGACGACCTTGATGTTCCCCAGCTTTCCGGTGTCGATGAGCCACTTCATCGAGGGTGTGGCGGTGTTGTCGTCGCCGAAGACGATCCCGTTGACGTCGGGATGGGCCTGCACGATGTCCTGGGTGGCCGCGAGGCCGGTGGCCCCGTCCCAATTGCCCGGGACGGTGGCGACCAGGTCGAGGCCGGGATACTTCTTGAGCTCGTCGAGGAAGTTCTGGGTGGTCAGCTGGACGATCGAACTGCCGGCCGGCCCCGGGAGATAGGCGACCTTGCCGCCGTTCGGGAGCGCCTTGTGCATATACCCGGCGAAGAGCCGGCCGGTCTCGGACTCCAGGCGGCCGAAGAATCCGATGGTGCCGGGCGAGTACAGATCCTGCACGTGGCCGCAGATCGGCGTGTTGTAGATGGAGACGATCAGATGCTGGGCGGCGTCGGTCAGCGCTCTGCACACCGACTGTCCGTCGATGGCCTCGACGACCAAGGCCTTGTACTTGCCGCTTGAGACGGCGTCCTGGATCTGAGTGAGTTGTTTGCCGGAGTCGAAGTCGGCGCTGAAGACGTCCATCTTCACGCCGTCCTTCGCCGCCAGTGCCTTGGCGGCGTTCGTCGCCGACTGGAGGTAGGAGTTGCCGAGGCCATCGGTGAAGAAGGCCACCGCACCACTCGAGGAGCCACCGCTCGCACCGGAGTCCGAAGAGCCGGCAGAGCTTGACGACCCGCAGGCCGCGAGGCTGACCGCGGCCAGCGATCCGATGATCGCCGCAGCGATCAGGCGGGAACGGGGTCGAGTCGCCGGTCGGCTTTTCGGTGGAGTGATTGTGGGCATGGCTGAGAGACCTTTCGCTCGCTGAGGAGTCGCGCCACGACGGTGCGGATGGCGCTCAGAGGTGCGCGCCGGCTCCTCGTTGAGCCGCACCTTTGTGTTCGGGGAGGTGTGTCGGGCTTGCGCCGATCGTCGGCGCGGTCGGCGCCAAGCCCTGTCGGTGGTTCACAGGGCGGTGTATCCGCCGTCGACGGCGAACGCGGTGCCTGTGACGTAAGAGGCTCCCGGGGATGACAGGAAGACGACCGCCTCGGCGATCTCTTCGGGCTTGCCCAGTCGGCCCATCGGCGTACGGGCCGCCACCTGGTCCGCGTTGTCCTTTCCGGACTGTTCCATGATCACGGTGTCGATTCCGCCGGGGTGCACCGAGTTGACGCGGATGGCGTCGCGGACGTGTGCCATCGCCGCGTGCTTGGTCAACACCGTGACGCCGCCCTTGCTGGCGTGGTAGGCCGCGCCACCTTCGGCACCGACGAGCCCCCAGATCGAGGAAGTGTTGACGATCGAGCCACCGCCGTTGGCGATCATCGCCGGGATGACGGTGCGCATCCCGAGGAACACACTGGTCAGGTTCGCGGCGATGGTGCGGCTCCAGCCCGGCAGGTCCTCCTCCGTGATCGGCGCGCCGTTGAAGACGCCCGCGTTGTTGAAGAGCACGGTCGGCTCGCCGTAGGTCGACCGGCACGTCTGCAGAGTCTGCTGCCACTCGGCCTCGGAGGTGACGTCGTGGATCACGAAGCTGACTTCGAGGCCGCGGCCGGTGAGTTCGGCCGCGGTCTGCTTCCCGACCTCACCGAGCAGGTCGGTCATCAGCACCTTGGCACCCTCCTCGGCGAGCCGGCGGGCCGTGGCCGCGCCGATGCCGTTGGGGTGCGCGGTCCCGGTGACGATGGCGACCGCACCGGTCATGCGACCGGTCACGCCACGCTCCCGAAGATGTGGTTGATCCGGAACACGTTGCCTTCCGGATCGGTCAGCACGGCCTGGTACCAGCCGTAGGAGGTTTCGTAGGGCTCCTTGACCAGGGTGGCGCCCGCGGCGACGGCTGAGTCGATCAGGGTGTGGACCTCGTCGTGAGAGCCGGTCTCGAAGTTGAGCAGGAAGCCCGCGCCTTGGGTCTCGCGCAGGGGTTCCAGGTGAAGCAGGTCGTAACCCTCCGGGGAGAGGAACCCCAGGCCGCTCGCGCCGGTGGAGAAGCCGCGGAAGACGTTGTTGCGCATCTGCTCGACCTCACTCAGGCCGAACAGCTCGGCGTAGAACCTGGGCAGGTCCTCAAGGTTCTTGGCGAAGACGTTGACCCAGTTCAGGACGCCGGCGCTCGTGGTGGTGGTCACGCGACCTCCTCCTCGTCGATCTGCTGCTGCGCGAACTTGGCGGCGAGGTACTCGCCGTTCTTGATCGGGGCGTACTTCGGCGGCCGGTCCGGGCCCTGGCAGGTGGGGATGCACTCGATGACCGCGTCGTAGTTGGGCTGGAAGAACATGACGATCGAGATGCGCCTGTTGGTGGGAACGACTGTGCGCTCGGGGTTGACGACGCGGTGCATGGTGGAGACCCAGGTGTCGTTGGTCCACCGCGCGAGGGAGTCGCCGATGTTGACCACCAACGAGTCCGGGATGACCGGGACATCAACCCACTCACCGGCCTTGTTGAGCACCTGCAGGCCTCCGGAGTCGACCGCTTCCTGCCACAGGACCGTGAACGCGGTGTAGTCGGTGTGCTGGCCCACCCGCATCTGTCCCGCCAGTGGCGGCTCCTCCTGAGCGGGGTAGTAGTTGACGCGCATGATGCTGGTGTGCTTGTCGATCTTCGGGAGGAAGTAGTCGGGCTCGAGGTCCAGCGCCATCGCGAAGACCTGGCTGAGCAGCTGAGCCGTACCCGTCATGGTGTCGAACATGTCGGTCAGGACCGGCTTCATCACGTTCGGCGTCTCCGGCCACACGTTCGGCGCGAACGCAGCACCACCGGCCTCGTGGTAAGCGTCGGCAGGCACATCGGACGGCCCGACGTCGAAGAGCTCCTTGATGTCCGGCGGAGCGGCCATGTTGTCGAGCTGCGCCAGCGACTCCACACCGAGCCCGATGTAGCCGCGGATGTGCGAGGGGTCGGGCCGGCCGGCCGCGGCCTTGGCGGACACGTCCTGGGAGAAGAACTCCAGGCTCGTGTCGTAGGCGGTCTTGATCTTCTCCGGGGCCACGCCGTGCCCCTTGATGACCAGGAAACCGATGTCCCGGCAGGCCCGCCCGACCTCGTCGGCGATGCGCCGGCGGGTGGTCTCGTCTCCGTCGCGGAATCCGCTGAGATCGATCAGGGGAACGTCAAGAAGCGTCATCGTGCTCACTCACTTTCTGGCCGGCCGGCCGGATATCTGGCTCGGATGTCTGGTGCTCAGTTGTCGTTCTGGGAGCGAACGAACATCTCCAGGAGGTGCTCGCCGGACGTCGTGGTCGGGTACTTGGGCGCCGCACCCTCCGGCAGGCAGCTGGGGATGCACTCGATCACCGCGTCGTAGTTGGGGTTGTGGAAGAAGATCAGCGACTGCCGCCGGCTCGTCGACGCCTGCTCAGCCGGGGGGTTGACGACGCGGTGGAGGGTGGACACCCACTCGTCGTTGGTCCAACGGGCCATGAGGTCGCCGATGTTGACGATGAAGCAGCCCGGGAGAATGGGGACATCGCGCCACTCCCCTTCGGCGTTGCGGACCTGGAGCCCGCCGGGGGCGTCCTCGGTGGCCAGGATGGTCAGGCTGCCCCAGTCGGTGTGGGCGCCGGCCCGGATCTGGCCGGGCTCCGCCGGGTTGTCGGTCGCGGGGTAGTTGCGGACGCGGAGCCTGCTGATGTGGCGGTCGAGCTTGTCCTCGAAGTACGACTCTTCCTCGCCCAGCGCCAGCGCGAAGGCCCGCATCAGCTCGTTCGCGAGCTCCGACATCGCCTCGTAGTACTCGGTCCAGATCTTCTGGAACTCCACCGGTTCGTCAGGCCAGAGGTTGGGGGCGAAGTGCCGGCCCGCTGCCGGCGCGAACGCGTAGTCGTCCGGCGGGACGTCGATCGGCCCGATCTGCATGCTTTCGTTCAGATCGCCGGCTTTGGCGTTGAGGTCACGAGAGCGGCCGATGGACTCACCCGCCACGCCCAGGTAGCCGCGCAGGACGCCGGGCTGCGGCTTGGCCACGCTCAGCTTCCGCTCCGCGGGGAGGTCGAAGAACTGACGTGAGATCTCCCTGGTGCGCTCGATGAGCGCCGGGTCGACGCCGTGCCCGTTGATCACGAGGAAGCCGATGTCACGGCACGCGCGGTCGACCTTCTTCGCGACCTTGGCGCGCGCCTCGGCATCGCCGGTGAGGAACGGGTTCATGTCGATGACGGGAACGTCAAGCAGCTTCATGTCTGGAAGCTCCTGTCCGGGTGAACTGGGGGCCGGCGGAGTTGCGCGCAGCGCACGCTGTCGCGGGGATCCTGGCCCGGGGGCGGAATGTTCCTGCGAGGAACAATGGCCAGTAGTTATTACCGGCTTCGCATGCTCGTGTTTCGCATGGGTGAACTGTTCCCGTGGGGAACATTGGTTGCACGGGCGAGGGCGAGCCGGTGAGCGTCCGCCGATATGATCAGGACGACGGATTCGCATGGCGGAGAGCAGGAGCAGATGGATCAGGGACGCAGTGACCGGATGCTCGGCGCCCTGGGCGCCGGGATCCGGGAGCGTCGGCAGTCGCTCGGGCTGACCCTGAAGGATGTCGAGGGAGCCACCGGGCTGTCGCATCCGTTTCTGAGCAAGATCGAGCGGGGCCTGTCGCGCCCGAGCATGCGCACGCTGACGCTGATCGCGGACGTGCTCGGCACTACGGCACACGCGCTGGTCGCGTTGGGCAGCGCGGAAGACTTCGGCGGAGTCCAACGACGCTCCGCCCTGGAGGTCGAGCACAGCACTGGTATGGCCCGCTTCCTCGTCCGCGGAGCCTGGCCCTTCCTGCCGGTCGAGTACCGCTCAGGGCCCAGCGAGTTCGAGGAGTACTACACACATGCCGCCCGCGAGATGATCTACGTCGCCACAGGGCGGTGCGAGATGGAGGTCGAGGGCCACGGCATCTTCAAGCTGGGTGCCGGCGAGAGCCTCTTCTACGGCGGCCATGTCAAGCACCGATGGCGGCAGCTCAACAAGGGCTCACTTCGTGTGCTTCTCATTCAAGAAAGCCTTGAAGCGACGGCGACTCTCGGGCCGGACCAGCCAGAACACAGCCGGCCGTCCAGATAGCACAGGTCCATCCAGACGGCGGCTTTCATCGCGCGCGCGGACAGGTCGCGAACTCGAACCGTCCCCGGTCGGACCCAGGTCTGGGACGCGGATAGGGGGATGTGCGCTCTCGCGATCCCGCACACCCGGTGATCGTTTCTGGTAAAGACTTCTCGCCGCTCTTGTGCTGCCGGCGGGCTCGGAGCGCGCCCCGCAAGCTCGAACGAAGTCCGACGGCCGCAGGGAGGCTTCGGATCGGGGTGCCGGGGTGGGTCTGGGTGCGGGGCTTGTCAGCCGGCAGTTGGCGAGGTGCGGCGCGCGGCTCGGGTGGGTGGCAAGTTGGTTCGGCGGCCTGCGGTCGAGGAGGTGCGGCGCCCAGCTCGGGTGGGCGGCGAGTTGATTCGGCGGGCGACCGTCGGGTGGGGCCAAAGCGCCCCAATGTGGCATTCGGTGCGCTCAACGCACCCAATGTGGCGTTCGGTTGCGTTGAGCGGAACCACTGTGGCGAGGTGGGCGGGGTCGCGGTGATGGTGAGCCGGTGCGCGGTTCCGTGTTCGCTGAGGCACGCCGGCTCGGGTCGGAGCGCCGGGTCAGTGGGCGCAGGCGGCGCAGGTCTGCGCCGCGGGTTCGGCCGGGGCCGGTGGGCGCCGGGGGCGGGGCACGGCGGCCGCGAGGCAGGGCCGGCACGAGGCGGCCGGAAGGGCGGGTTCGGTTCGTTTCGGTGGGGCGATCGGCGCGGGCCGCACGCGGGGCAGGACCTCGGCGACGGCGCGCAGCTCCTCGGCGAGCCGCAGCGGCGTGCGGGCGGCGGGTGCGGGGCGCAGGGCGGGGCGGCGGCGCAGTACGAGCAGCGCCGCCGCGAGCGGCCCGCCTGCCAGCGGCAGGCCGGCGACCACCATCGCGAACAGTCCCATCACCGACCCCAGAGGTGCGCGGACACCGGCACCGTGACCGCTCGGCTCGGCGGTCCGTCCCCCGTGCTTCGCGGGGTAGCCGATGCTAGCGCCGGTTGCCACGTGGCCAACAGGATCACCACCCGGCCGTGGTGGCGTCCGCCTCGTGAACGTCACTTGACATGGCGAGGGAGATTCGTCATGCCCGTGTCGCCATTGCCCGGTCGGCCACGAAGCCGTGGTACGAACGACCCTTTCGCGCGGTGCCCCATCTTCTATAGAAGCGCGCAGACGGGATCGAAAAGAGAAGTGTGTCTGTCCTACCCTGGGGGAGGTCGTGCTAACGTCCGCGCCAGCGTGCGGATGCACGTGCGGATTCCCGAGCTGGCAACGGAAGGCGGGGACGATGGACCATTCACCCTGCGACGTCGAGTCCGGCCTGCGCGCCCTCATCGCCCGCGGCTACCAGTTCGTGCACCCCAGCGACGCCACCGGCGAAGTCCTCGCGGTCGTCGGCGTCCGCGTCCACGGCGACGTCGTGGACGTCTTCCGCCTCGACGCCGAGGACGACGCCACCGCCATCCGCATGCCCGCGGACGAAGAAAACGTTTTCACGCCCAGCACCTGGCTGTGGCGCACAAGCGGCCCCGCCGCCCACGTGCTGGCCGGCCTCCTCGCCCTCCCGGACGACACCACCCCCGGCACCTCGGGCGGCTGCTGGATCCCCGGCCGTCCGGGCACGGCGAAATGGCTCGCCGCGAGCTGACCCGCCACCGCGCCGGCTGACAACCGGCGCGGCCGCACGGCCCTTACCAACCTGGCTACTGCGCCCGCTCCCCCGGCGCGCACCGGATCACAACCCCGCCAGTACCTCCGCCTCCTCCGCCGCCGACAGGCCCGCGCGGCGCTCGCGGTCCAAACCCAGCTCGCGTTCACGCTCCAGTGCGCCCGTGACGGCGTCGGAGAGGGGGCGGACGTCGAGGCCCGCCGCGAGTGATGGGGCCGGGTCGTGGGAGGCGAGGCCGGCGTAGGTGGGCGGGAGCCAGAGGGGCAGGGAGCGTGGACCGGACCACGGGGCGACGCCGGCGGTTTCCAGCTGGGTGTCCGTGGCGGGCACGAAGTCGACGTCCGTGCCGACGGCCGCGGCGATGTCGGCGAGCAGCTTGCCCAGGCCGACGGCGGGGCCGATCGCGTCGAAGGTGCCGGTCAACCCCGTCTCGGACGCCGTGACGATCCAGGCCGCGAGATCGCGCACGTCGAGGTACTGGGCGAGCCGGTCGGAGGCGGGCACGAGCACGCGGCCGCCGCGGGCGAAGCGGCCGGGCCAGTAGCCGAAGCGGTCGCTGCCGTCGCCGGGGCCGGTGATCAGGCCGGGCCGCACGACGAACGCGCGCTCCCCCAGGGCGGCGCGCACGGCGTTCTCGCTGGCCACCTTGATTCCGCCGTACAGCCCGGTGCCGCCTTCCGCGGCCAGGTCGGCGCGGGTGGCGTGGCGCGCCAGCGGCTCCACCAGCGGGCCGGTCGCCGGGGTCTGGCCGGGTGTGGCCTCGTCGGCGTAGACGTTGATCGTCGAGACGAACGTCCAGTGCGCCACGCGGTCCGCGAGCGCCGCCAGTGCGCGCTCCACCCACGGGAACGACATCGGCGCCACGTCCACCACGGCGTCGAACGCGGGCAGCGCGGCCAATCCGTCCGGATCGTCCCGGTCCACCTTGATCAGGCGCGCGCCGTCGGGCACCGTCCCCGACTCGCCGCGGGCCGCGCACACGACCTCGTGGCCCCGCCTCAGTGCCTCCGCCGCCACCGCCCGCCCGACGAACACCGTCCCACCCAGCACGAGAAGTCTCATGCCCCTCACCCTGGCCCGCCCGCCACGGCGCGACCACCGGTCTCGCGGAGGGCGAACGCGCCCCTCAGCCCAGCACCCGCTCCGCCGCCAGCGCCGCCTGCGTGCGGCTGCCCACCTGCAGCTTCGCGAGGAGGTTGCCCACGTGGACCTTGACCGTGCGTTCCGCCAGGCCGAGCCCGGCGGCGATGTCCCGATTGGACAGTCCGCGGCCGAGCAACGCCAGCACGTCGCGTTCGCGCGGGGTGAACGGCTCGGCCGGGGCCCCGAGCTCCGCGGCGACGGCCGGGCTGACTGCGGTCACCCCGGCGTGCGCGGCGCGGACGGCGGCAGCCAGCTCCTCGCCCGTGGAGTCCTTGAGCACGAACCCGTCCGCGCCCTCGGCCAGGGCGCGCCGGATGTCGCGCGCCCGCCCGATCGTCGTCAGCATCACCACGCGCGGGCGGGACGTGCGCGCCCGCAGCCGGCGCAGCACCTCGAGGCCGTCGAGGCCCGGCAGGTTCAGGTCCAGCAGCACCACGTCACCCAGGTCGCCCGGCACGGCGAGCAGCTCGGCACCGTCGGCGTGCACGCCGGTCACGGTGAGGTCCGGCTGCGCGGCGAGGATGAGGGCGAGACCTTCGCGGACCAGCGCGTGGTCGTCGACGACGCGGATCCCGATCACCGGCGCAGTCTACCCTCGGTCCGTGCGCCGACTCGCCGATCGACGGCTCCTCGCCGACCTGGCCACCACGCTCCTGGTCGCCCTCCTGCTCGCGCTGGGCGGCACGTGGCAGCCGGGCCACGGCGGCGCCGGCCCGCTGCTCGTCGTCGCGCAGCTGCTGCCGTTGCCCTTTCGCCGGCGGTTCCCCGGCTGGGTGCTCGCCGTGGTCGCCGCGACGACCGTCGCCCACCTCGTGACCAGCGCGCCGCGCAACCTCGACTACCTCCCGGTCCTGCTCGCCCTCTACACCGCGCCGATGTCGCCGCGCCCGCTCGTCCGGTTCTGGCTCTGCGGCGCCACGACGGCCGCCCTCGGCGCGGCGATGGTGCCCGCCAAGGGTTTCGTGGACGGCGCGCTGCTCACCGCCGCCATCTGCGTCGTCGCCTGGCTGCTCGGTGTGGAACGCCAACGCCACGTCGCCGAACGCGCGGAGTTCGCCGCGCAACGCACCCGGCACCGGCTGGAACACCTCGCCACCGAACGCCGCGACCGCACCGCACGGCGGCTGCACGACACGCTCGCGCGCACCACTACCGTGATGCTCGTGCAGGCCGAGGCCCTGCGCGCGGTCGGCGACCTGACCGACGCCGACCGCCGGCGCGTCGACGCGATGCTGTCGGCCGGCCGCGACGCACTGGGCCAGGTCCGCGCGACGCTGCGCGAACTCCACGGTGACGAGGAACCCGCCGCCGAACCCGCGCTGGCCGATGTGCTCGACCAGCTGCGTTCCGCCGGTCTGGTCCTCGACACCGTGCCGGACGCGGCGGCCCTCCCCGGCCCCGTCCGTCCGCTCGCCGGGCGCGTGATCGCCGAAGCCGCCACCAACGCCCTGCGCCACCACGGCCCGGGCACGCGCCTGGGCGTCGACGTCGCCGTGACCGGCGGGCAGGCCCGGATCACCGTCGCATCGAAGGTCCGGACCCCACCGGTCGGGGAAACCGCCGGCGCCGGCTACGGCCTCACCAGCCTGCGCGCGCAGCTGGCCGAGCGCGGCGGCTCGCTCACCGCCGGACCCGTGGCCGGCGGCTGGTCCGTGGTGGCCGTCATCCCTTGCCCCGCAACGCCAGCAGCTGCGACACCGTGACGAACCGGTAGCCGCGCGCCCGCAGCCCGTCGATCGCGGGGCCGAGCGCCTCCCGCGTCGCCTCGCGGGCCGGGTACATCGCGTGCAGCACCACGATCGACCCCGGGCGCACGTGGGTCACCACGTACTCGGCGGTCGCGGCGGCCGAAGCGTCGACGTCGGGGTAGGAGTTCGGCTCGACGTCCCACATGATCGTCTGCCGGCCGTGCTCGTGGAGGTAGTACGGGAGCGCGAGCAGCTTCTTGCCGTTGGGCGGGCGCACGGTGATCTCGCCCCGGTAGCCGGTCCGGCGGATGAGCGCGTCGGTGCGTTCGATCTCCGCGGCGACGTAGCCGGGCGTCACCAGCACCATCCGCTCGTGCGAGTACGTGTGGTTACCGAGTTCGTGCCCGGCCGCGGCGAGCTCGCGGCCCAGCTCGGGGTGTGCCGCCAGCTCGCGGCCGATGAGGAAGAACGTCGCCTTCACCCCGCGCGAGGCCAGCGTCGCGAGCACCGGCGCGACGCCGGCCGAGTCGGGCCCGTCGTCGAAGGTCAGCGCCACGACCTTCTGCGACGTCTCGACCCGGTCGGTGAGGCCGCCGAAGAACTGGAACGTGCGGGCGTCGGCCACCCGCAGCAGCGCGTACCCGCCGCCGAGCAGCAGCACGAGGACGACGGCGAGCGAGATCGTCCAGCGGCGGGCCCGCCGGGACAGGTGGGGACGGATCATGCGCGCCACCCTGCCCACCCGCCCGGTGCGCCGGAAGCGGCGGAGGTACTAGTCCCTCCGGTCGATCGGCGAGCCGGCAGTACCGGCACCCGCGAGTCCGGAGTAGAACGGCAAGGGTGATCACCGAAATCGCGATCATCGACGTGAAACCGGGCGCCGGGGACGAATTCGCCGCCGCGTATGCGAAAGCCCGCGAGCTGCTCGCGAGCACGCCCGGCTGTCGGCGCGCTCGCATGATGCGCAGTGAAGAGAGCCCGGACCGCTTCGTCGGTGTCGTCGAGTGGGAGTCGAAGAAGCACCACCTGGAGAACTTCCGCGGCACCGACCGCTACGCCGCATACGGCGCGCTGCTCATGCCCTACCTCGCGGCGCCACCGCGGGTGGAGCACTTCGAGGCCGTCTGACGGGTCAGGCGCTGCGGCGGGACCGGACGCCGGCCGCCCGCGCGATCATGCCCGCCAGGTCGGCGACCGGCGCCGGGTCGTCGGGGAGCTGGCCCACGGCGACGCGGATGTGCGGCGCGCCGGAACGGCCCGTGAAAGACCGGCTGCCCGCGCCGACGGAGACGCCGTGCGCGGCCAGCGTGACCAGCGTGCGGGTCTCGTCGGGCACCGGCACCCAGAGCGTGAGCCCGTCGCCCGCGGCCACGTCGAGGCCGTGGTCGCGCAGCGCCTCGGCGAGCACCGTCCGCCGCGCCGCGTAGCGCCGGCGCGCGCGGTGGACCAGCGCGTCCGTGCCGGGGTCGGTGAGCAGGAACGCCTGCGCGTCCTGCAGCACCCGGCTGGACCACGCCGTGCCGAACGCCCGCTGCGCGCGCACCCGCTCCACGAGCGCGGCCGAGCCGCCGAGCACGCAGCTGCGCAGTTCCGTGCCGAACGCGGTGCAGTAGGACCGCACCAGCAGCACCTGCCCGGGCAGGTGCGTGCCCAGGCTCGCCCCCGCCGAAGCGGCGAGCGGGCCGAAGTCGTCGGCCTCGATCACGGCCGTGTCGGTGTGCGCGAGCACGGCGGCGAGCTCCGCGACGCGGGCGGCGGCCACCGTGTGGCCCAGCGGATTCTGCGCGCGCGGCTGGTAGACGAAGGCGACGGGCCGGTGCGCCAGCGCGGCCTCCAGCGCGTCGGCTCGCGGGCCGGTTTCGTCGCAGCGCACCGGAACCACGTGGATGCGCGCCGCCCGCAGGTGCCGCAGCAGCCAGGGCGCCGTCGGTTCCTCGACCGCGACGACGTCGCCGGGGCGGGCCACCGCCCGGCACGCCAGCGAAACGCCTTCCTGACCACCGGCGGCGACCGTCCACGCCTCCGCCGCGAACGGCCACTCCGGCTTCACCGCCGCCCGCAGCCGGGCGCTGATCGGTTCCTTCACCGCCGGCCGCTCCGACCGCACCCCGGCGGCCACGGCGTCCTCCAGTGGCGGCAGCAGCGCGGGATCGGGTGAGCCGTGCTCCAGGTCCACCGACTGCCAGCCCGGGAACATCCGCGCGGGCGGAAGCCCGGCGGGCGGCGCCAGCACCGTCGTGCCGCGCCGGCGGCCCGTGCCGATCAGCCCGGCCGCGCGCAGCTGCGCCCACGCCTCCGCGATCGTCGTGGGGCTCACCGACAGCTCGGCCGCGAGCGCGCGCACGGTCGGCAGCCTCGTGCCGGGCTGCACCTCGCCGTCGCGGATCAGGCCCGACACCGCGCCCGCGATCCCGCGCGCCGTGCGTTCGCCGATCCGCACGGCGAGCCAGCCGAGCCCGACCGGCGCCGTCGTCGCGAGTTCGCCCGAGGCCACGCACCGGCTCCCCTCATTCGGTGAGAAATCGATCTGTCGGGATCGAAAACTAGGCCGCCCGCACCCGGCCGCAAAGCGGTTTCACATCCTGGTCGGCCCCGGCAAAGGCGGTACAAAACCGCCGGTTCGCCCACCTGTGCGCACTTTCCTTCGGTGACCGAATGAACTCCCCGGAACCGGTTCCGCTGATCCGGCCGCCGGATCAGACCACTGGTACGTCCACACCGGACCGGACCCGAAAGTGTTTGCCCCGTCGCCCGGGCGGGTACTCCGAATCCATCGGTCCCCATTACAGAACAGCTGGAGAATCCATGATCGTGCTCGGAGTCATCCTGCTCGTCGTCGGTTTCATCACCGGCATCTCGATCCTGTGGACGATCGGCATCGTCCTGCTGGTCATCGGTGCGGTCCTGGCCATCCTGGGCGGAACCGGCCGCAAGGTCGGCGGCCGCGCGCACTGGTACTGAGCCGCGAAGTTTGAACCGTCCGAAAACGGGTAACCCTCCCGCCTGCGCGAAAGGAGCGGTCGTGAGCGATAAAATGCAGAACAAGGCCGATGAATTGAAGGGCCGCGCCAAAGAAGCACTCGGAAATGCCACCGGAAACGAACAGTGGCAGGCCGAAGGCAAAGCGGACCAGGCCAAGGGTGCCCTCAAGCAGGCCGGCGAGAAGGTCAAGGACGCCGTCGACGGGCTGAAGAACAAGGACTGACACGCGGGTGAACGAGCGCCGCCGGGCACCGCCCGGCGGCGCTCGCGTGTCCCGGGATGTTGAGGCGCCCCAAGGGAAAACGCCCCCGAACGAGTGAGATCACAGTCTCACAAAACCGAGGATTGGCCAGAAGGATGAGAGGGTAGCCGTGGGACGCCGCCCGTCCCGACCGGCGCGGCCACGATCGCGGTGTGGCTGACCGCCCGACCTGGGAGAATCGCCATGACGACCTCACTCACCCCCGAGATCACCGAAAAGACGTCCGCGAAAATCGCCGGACGCCCCGAATTCCCGCGCCCGGCACCGGCTCCGGCCGCCTCCGCACCGGAGGCCCCCGCCGCAGACCTCACCGGTGTGCACACGACCGCTCCGGACCCGGACTCCGACACCCGAGGAGCCGGTTCGCAGCTGCACCGCCTCGCCGCCATGGCTTCGCTGCAGGACTGGATCCGACGCAGCAGCCCCGTTCTCATGCACGAAGCCGTCCTCGCCGGGGAAAGCCCCGCCGAGGTCGCCTCGGCCGCCCGGCTTTCGGTCGCGCAAGCGCACCTCACGTGGAACACGTGGGCCACCCGCCGGCTGGCGTCCGCCACCCCCGGAGAAGCCCTTCCGTTGCGCCAGTACCTGCGCGTGCACACCGCCTTCGCGCGGGCGCTGAACGACGCCTGATCATTCGGTCGCCGAACTGGTCACCGGCCCCGAGGCCGCCCGGCACTGCACCGAACGGGGTATGGCCGGGCGAGACGGACGCGGGCTTGGCAGTATTGGCGCATGGCTGAGTCCGGTGTCCCCGCCGACGACGCGGGCCGGGTGGAAACCACGGGCGGTGCCGTCGCGCTGAGTGAGAGCGACGGCGCCACGGTGCTGGCCGTGAGCGGCGCCCTCGACCTCGCACTCGCTCCCCAGCTGCGCCGGCTCGTGGACCGCGCCGCGCGCACGGGGGCGCCGGTGCTCGTGATCGACCTCAGCGCCGTCGACTTCCTGGCGTCGGCGGGGATGGCGGTGCTCGTGTGGGCCCACCGGCAGGCCGAACCCGCCGACGTGCGCGTGGTCGCGAGCAGCCGGCTCACACTGCGGCCGCTGGAGCTGACGCGTCTGACCGACGAGCTCGCCTTGTTCCCCTCCTTGCCCGCCGCGCTGGAGGGCGCATGACGACCACCGACGGCCTGGGGCCGGTGGCACAGGCCGTGCGCAAGGCGTTCGTCGACGCCGAGGGCCGGCCCGTGGCCGTGCGGGTCCGCCGGCTCGATGCCGCGGACTTCCGGGGCCGCGGCCGGATCGTGGTCCCCGACGCCGCGACCGTGGCGCAGCTCGTGCCCGCCCAGCGCGTGACCGGCGCCGTGGTCGTCGCCGACGACGACGCCACCGTGCTGCTGCACACCGACGCCCCCGAAGGCGCCCGTCTCGCGCCGACCGCGGCCGGGGTCGACGCCGCGACGGCCGAGCTCACCGGCACCGTGAGCCGGCTGCGGGCCGAGGCCGGCGTCGTCGACGCCCTGCACTCCATCGGCCGCCGCCTCACCGCGCAGCTCGACCTCGACGTCGTCGTCCAAGACGCCACCGACGCCGCCACCGGTGCGACCGGCGCGGCCTTCGGCGCGTTCTTCTACAACCTCGTCGACCAGTTCGGCGAGTCCTACACGCTGTACACCCTCTCCGGCGTGCCACGCGAAGCGTTCTCCCGCTTCCCCATGCCCCGCAACACCGCCGTGTTCGGCCCGACCTTCGACGGCACCGGCACCGTCCGCAGCCCCGACATCACGGCCGACCCGCGCTTCGGCCGCAACGCGCCGTATCACGGCATGCCCGAAGGCCACCTGCCCGTGCGCAGCTACCTCGCCGTGTCGGTGGTGAGCCCCACCAGCGGCGAGGTGCTCGGCGGGTTCTTCTTCGGCCACCCCGGGACCGGCCGGTTCACCGAGCGCCACGAGTACCTCGCCGAAGGCATCGCGGGCTACGCCGCCATCGCGCTGGACAACGCGCGCCTCTACGAACGCGAGCGCACCCTCGCCGCGGAGCTCTCGCGGAGCATGGTGCCCGCCGCGCCGCGGATCCCGGGCCTCGACCTCGTCACGCGGTACCTGCCGGCCGCCACCGGCAGCAAGGTCGGCGGCGACTGGTTCGACGTGCTCCGCCTCGGCTCGGGGGCCACCGCGTTCGTGATCGGCGACGTGGTCGGCCACGGCGTCACCGCGGCCACCGTGATGGGCCAGGTGCGCACCGCGATCCGCTCGTACGCGCTGCTGGAGCTGCCGCCCTCGGAAGTGCTGCGCAACGTCTCGCAGCTCACCGGCCGCTTCGCGGAGCCGAGTTTCGTGACCTGTTTCTACGCCGTGCACCAGCCTGCGGACCACACGCTGACGTACGCGAACGCCGGGCACCTGCCCGGCGTGCTCGTCCACCCCGACGGGACTCCCGAGCAGATCGGCGAGGCGCTGGCCCAGCCGCTCGGCGTCGGCGCGGAGTTCCCGCAGGAGCGGGTGGCCTTCCCGCCGGGCACCGATCTCGTGCTCTACACCGACGGTCTCGTGGAGAGCCGCACCCGCGACCTCACCGTCGGCATCGCCGGGCTGCTCGCCGCGCTCGGCGGCCTGCGGGACGGCTCCGACGCGGAAACCGCGTGGGACCGCCTGATCCAGGACCTCACCGGCGGCGACCACGACGACGACATCGCGGTGATCCACGCGCGCCACCGGGCCGGGGGTGCGGCATGACCGGGCGAGCGACCGAAGACCGCACCACACCGGAGTTCCGCCGCCGCGTCACCGCGGCGGCGGAACCGCTGATCGGGCTGCGCCGCGCCCTCGCCGCCTGGGTGGCGGGGCTCGACATGAGCACCACGCAGCAGGAGGACGTGGTGATGGCGAGCTACGAGGCCATGGCCAACTCCGCCGAACACGCCTACGAGGGCCGGGAAACCGGTGTCCTCGACGTCCTCGCGACCTGTGTGGACGGTCGGGTCACCGTGGTCGTCACCGACTACGGCCGCTGGCTCCCGCCCCGCCCGACCAACGGCCTGCGCGGCCGCGGCCTGCCGCTGATGCAGGGGCTCGCGCACGAAAGCGAGTGCGTGCAACGCCCGGACGGCACCACGGTGACGCTCAGCTGGCAGCTCGAACCGGCCGGCTAGCGGGCCGCAGGATGCGGTTCGCCGACCAGGCGAGCAGCAGGAGCTCGGCCACGGAGAACCCCAGCAGTGCCATCGGGCTCGACACCCACACCAGCGCCAGCCCGACGGCGAGCACCGGCACGACGAGGCCCGCGTAGGCCGCGAGGAACAGCGCCGCCAGCACCTGGCCACGCGAGCGCGGGCCGGCCAGCGTGGCCACAGTGGTCACCGACGCGCGGAAGCCGAGCCCCATGCCCGTGCCGGCGAGGAGGCTGCCGGCGAAGAACAGCCACAGCGAAGGCAGCAGCGCCGCGACCGGCAGCACCACGAGTCCCACGGCCATCAACGCGAAGCCGAGCCGCAGCTGCCACGCGACGGTGAGCCACGCGAAGACGATCTGCCCGAGCGCCGCGGCGACCAGCAGCGAAGCCGCCGCGATCCCGGCGAGCAGATGGCCGCTCTGGTGCAGACCTTGGGCGAGCAGCGTCGGGGCCAGCGCCGCGAACAGACCCGTGATCGCGAAGGACGCGAACACGGCGATGGCCGCGCCGAAGAACGTCGGCTTCGCGTCGGCCGGCAGCGAAAGCCGCTGCGGCCGGTAGGCGGGCGGCTCGTCCCACGGCTCGACGGTCTCGGGCACCAGCGCCACGGCGACCGCGGCCGCGACCAGCACCACCAGGAACACGGCGAACGGCGTGGTGAGCGGGCTGGTCGCGTACTTCGCGAAGAACCCGCCGACGAGCGGGCCGAGGCCGAGCCCACCGAGGTTCACCACGCTCGCGATCAGCCCCGCGCGCCCGGCGTGCTCGCCGGGCCGCGCGATGGCGCGCAGCTCCGACAGGTGCGCGGTGGCCGTGGCCGTGAGCGCGCCGATGCCGGCTCCGCTGACCAGCCGGGCCACCAGCAGCACCGGCACCTCGCCTGACGACAGGAACAACGCGGCCGCCAGCGCCTCGGCGAGGGTCGCGACGACGATCACACGGCGCCGGCCGAGCCAGTCGCTCACGTGGCCGGCGAGGTAGAGGCTCGCCATCACGCCCACGGCGTAGGCGGCGAAGACGAGGGTGACCACGAACGTCGGGAACCCGTCCTGGCGCTGGTAGATCGCGTACAGCGGCGTCGGCACGGTGGAGAACGCGAGCGACGCGGCGAACGCGAGGGCGATCACGCGGAAGCCCCAGTCGTGGGTGAGCCTCGGGCGGGCTGTTCGGACTGTTCGGGCTGTGTGGGCTGGGACGGGCGAAACGGTGTGGAGCATGGCTGCCTTCCCCGGAAGATCGTTGTGCCTTCAACCATCCGCTCGGCGACTCATTTAGTCCAACGAAAAGTCTTGGCGACAGTTATCGCCAGATGCGATAATTCGCGGCGTGGAAACCCGCCAGCTCGAGTACTTCGTGGCCGTGGCCGAGGAGCTCAGCTTCACGCGCGCGGCGCAGCGGTTGTTCGCCGTCCAGTCCACGGTGTCCGCCACGATCCGCACGCTGGAGACCGAGCTGGGCACGACGTTGTTCGACCGCTCCACGCGCAAGGTCGCGCTGTCGGCTTCGGGTGAGTTGTTCCTGCCGGAGGCGAAGGCCGCGCTCGACGCCGTGGAGCGCGCCCGCGAGGTGGTTCAGGAGGCCTCGGCGGGCCTGCGGGGCAGCCTGCGGGTGGGCACGCTCACGAGCGTCGGCGCGCTCGACCTGCCGGCGGTGCTCGGCGCGTTCCACGACCGGCACCCGCTGGTCGACCTGCATCTGACGGTGTCGGTGACGGGCTCGACCGGCCTGGCCGAGGACGTGCGCCACGGCCGGCTCGACGTCGCGCTGCTCGGCCTGCCCGAAAGCGCACTGCCGGGCCTGACCGTGCGCACGATCGTCACGGTCCCCTACTTCGCCGTGCTCCCGGCCGCGCACCGGCTCGCCGGCCGGGCGTCGATCTCCTTGCGGGACCTGGCCGGCGAGCGATTCGTGGACGCGCCGCGCGGCTTCGGCAACCGCATCGCGATCGACCAGGCCTGCGAGTCGCTCGGCGTCCCCCGCCGGGTCCCGGTGGAGGTCGCCGACCTCCGCGTGATGCCCCTGTACGTCGCCGCCGGGCTGGGCGTCGCCGTGATCCCCGACCTCATGCCGCTGACCGCGCCCGGCACCGCCGTGGTGCCGCTGGAAGACGCCGGGCTCACGTGGCCCCTCTCGGTCGTGAGCCACGGTGAAAAGGCCCCCGGACGGGCGCTGCGGACCCTGCTCGATCTACTGGTGGGGACCGATTTCTTACAGAAGTCGGACGACGGCGCAAGCGGCCGTCCGAGGGAATAGAAGGAGCCCGTACGGTGTCTATATAACTGCACGTCCAGGTGCGTTTCACCTGGTTCCCCAGCTCGAGCCGAGAGGCCGCGAAGGGAGAGCTGTGTCCCAGCAGACCCAGTACAACAAGAACCCGGAAGCCGTGTCCCGGCTGACCCCGGAGCAGTACCGCGTGACCCAGCAGGACGGGACCGAGCGGGCGTTCGCGAACGAATACTGGGACAACCACGAGCCCGGCATCTACGTCGACGTCGTGTCCGGCGAGCCGCTGTTCGCGTCGGTCGACAAGTACGACAGCCACTCCGGCTGGCCGAGCTTCACCAAGCCGATCGAGAAGACGAACGTCGTCGAGCGCAACGACTTCAGCCACGGCATGATCCGGGCCGAGGTCCGTTCGCTGCACGGTGACAGCCACCTCGGCCACGTCTTCGACGACGGCCCGGTCGACCAGGGCGGTCTGCGCTACTGCATCAACTCCGCGTCGTTGAAGTTCATCCACCTCGACGACCTGGAGAAAGAAGGGTATGGAGACTTCCGTGCCCTCTTCACCGACAACACCGACAAGTAGGGAGACGACGTGACCACTGAAAAGGCGATCCTCGCCGGCGGATGTTTCTGGGGTATGGAGGAGCTGTTCCGCCACCAGAGCGGCGTCGTGTCCACGCGCGTCGGCTACAGCGGCGGCGACACCCCCAACGCGACCTACCGCAACCACGGCACCCACGCCGAGGCCATCGAGGTCCTCTACGACCCGGCGCAGACCGATTTCCGGAACCTGCTCGAGTTCTTCTTCCAGGTCCACGACCCCACGACGAAGAACCGGCAGGGCAACGACATCGGGATGAGCTACCGCTCCGCGATCTACTTCACGAACGACGAGCAGAAGAAGGTCGCCGAGGACACCATCGCCGACGTCGAGGCCTCCGGCCTCTGGCCCGGCAAGGTCGTCACCGAGGTCACCCCGGC